>JAYOMW010000014.1:7047-28162 GCA_038121045.1 Opitutia bacterium | reverse complement strand
CTCAAAAAAGAGTTAAAAATACGCAAATAAGAGATAGTGTTTTGTCGCGATCAAAGGGGTTGCACCTATTGTGTCGTATACCGCGGTCCATGCGGACCCAAAGGCCAATTTCATTGTAACAACAAAAGACTAAGAAGTAATGAGCAAAAAGACAGAGGACGCGAAAGCGGTTGAAAAACTCGGAAAAGCCAGGGATGCGATCGTATCCGAATTGCGCAAGACGATCGTCGGGATGGACGACGTGATCGACGAGATGATGATCGCCATCTTCGCCCGCGGGCACTGCCTTTTGGTCGGCGTACCCGGCTTGGCCAAGACTTTGCTCGTGAGCTCGTTGGCCGAGACCATGTCCCTTGGATTCAAGCGAATTCAGTTCACGCCCGACTTGATGCCCTCAGACATTACGGGAACGGAATTGCTTCAGGAGGACCCGGAAACCCACGAGCGCAGATTCAAGTTCCAAAAAGGGCCCGTTTTCACCAACCTTTTGCTCGCCGACGAAATCAACCGTACGCCTCCCAAGACTCAGGCGGCTCTTTTGGAGGCGATGCAGGAAAAGAGGGTTTCATCGGGTGGAGAGGATTTCAAGTTAGACGAACCCTTTTTCGTTTTGGCTACGCAGAACCCGATCGAGCAGGAAGGAACCTACCCCTTGCCCGAAGCTCAACTCGACCGCTTCCTGTTTAACATCAACGTCAAGTATCCCAGCAAGAGCGAGGAACTCGACATCATGCGTAACATAACCGGAGATGAAGAACCCGAACTGAAAGAAGTGGTGGATGCCAAGACGATTATCGAATTCCAGCGCCTGGTCAGGAGAATCCCGGTGGCGGATCACGTTTTCGAATATGCCGCCGCTTTGATTCGGGCCACCCGTCCCGATGAACCGGACTCACCCGAATTCGTTCAAAAACTGATGTCTTGGGGCGCCGGTCCCCGGGCCTCTCTCAACCTCATTCTTGCCGGCAAGGCGCGGGCCGCCCTCCGCGGACGATCTCACGTGTCGACCGATGACGTGAAAGCCGTGTGCCTCCCCATTCTCAGGCACCGCATTATTCCCAGTTTTGCCGCCCGTTCGGAAGGGATGACTTCCGACTCCTTGATCGAAAAACTCCTCGAAGAGATTCCGGCCAACGAGGACCTCTATCAGGAAAAGGTCGTTTGAGCAGATAGATGTCCGAACGATTGCCGGAAACCAAGTACCTCGACCCGGAGGTTCTTCAAAAATTGGGTGATCTCGAATTGATCGCCCGGGAGGTGGTCGAGGGGTTGAGGGTGGGCAGTCACCGCAGTCCGTTGCGGGGCTTCAGCACGGAATTCGCGCATCACCGGCAATACGTTCCCGGAGATTCCCTGAAGACCATCGATTGGAGGGTATACGGCCGGTCCGACCGCTATTACACGAAACTGTATGAGGCAGAAACCAATTTCGACTGTCACCTGCTGATCGACTCGAGTTCATCCATGACCTACGGTTCGGACAAGGTCAATAAACTGGAATACGCCAAGTTTCTCGGAGCCTCCCTGGCCTACTTGGTTCTCAAACAGAGGGACTCCGTCGGGTTGTCGATTTTCGACTCGGAAATCCGGGCCTACCTGCCTCCCCGATCGACGATGGGCGTGCTTTTGGAGATGGACCGGTTGCTCAGGGACGTCAATCCGACCCCCAAAACGGCCATCGCAAAACAATTGAGCGACCTCGCCTTGATGATGAAGAGACGATCCTTCGTGATCGTCCTTTCCGATTTCCTTTCCGAAGCGGACGACGTTTTGGCAGGTCTCGAACACCTCAGGTTCGCCGGCCACAACGTCATGGTTCTGCATACCCTTGATCCTTACGAACTGGAGTTTCCTTTCGAGGGTACTTGGCAATTCGACGGTTTGGAGGGCGAGGAACCTTTGATTACTCAACCCGAGCGTATCAAAGAAGATTACCTGGCCAATCTCAACGAATACCTGAGTGCCTTCCGCGAAGGGTGCGTGGCCAGTCAAATCGACTACGCTCTGGTGGACACGTCCAGACCTTTGGACGTTTTCCTGAACGAATTCTTTCATCAGCGCGAATCCCTGCTGAACGGATCGGCGGGCAGAGCATGAGCTTTCTAAATCCACTTCTTCTTGTTGCGGCTATCGGAGTCGCATTGCCTATTTTGGCTCATTTGCTCAACCGGCAGCAAGTGAAGCGTACCGATTGGGCGGCGATGCAGTTCCTCAATCGCAACTTGCGGGTGCGAGCGCGTCAGTTACGCCTTCGGGACATTCTTCTTTTGATCCTTCGTTGCCTTGCCTTGCTGTTGTTGGTTTTGGCCTTGTCCCGTCCGTTCTGGCAGGCGGGTTCGGGTGGCTGGTTCGGCGGGGAACCCCGGGCCGGTGTCGTTTTGGCCATCGATTCTTCTTTCAGCATGGGACATGGATCGGAAGGAACGACCCGGTTCGACCGGGCATTGGAACAAGCCAAGATCATTTCCGAGAACATCCGACCGGGCGACCCCGTTTCCCTTGTCCTCATGGGAGGTCAAGACGAAGTCCTTGTTCGGAACATGGCCTTTGATCAGGAGCGATTCGTCCAGCTTCTCGAAAGAGCCAAACCTTCTCCCGCGGGCCTCGATCTCAATCGCGTGCCCAAGCGCATCGAGGAGTGGCTCGATGACATGGATGCCCCCCAGAAGGAGGCCTATTTCATAACGGACGTACAGGCCCGTGACTGGAGAAGGCTCTCCTCGAGTTTCCAATCGGCTTTCTCCAAGTTGCAGGAAAAGGCGAATGCCTACGTCGTTGCCCTACCTGGTTCGGGTGAGAACCTGGCCATTACCGAACTCAGTCTTGTCTCAGGGGTTTTGCGCAAGGGCACAACCGCCCGTTACCAAGCCACCATTCGCAACTACGGATCGGAACCGGTCGCCAACCTCGAAGTGCGGTGTCGAATAAACGGCGTTCAAATTGACGCCAAGACCATACCCCTCGTCCAAGCAGGGACATCCGAAACGGTCTCTTTGTTCGTGCCCTTTCACAATGCCGGCCCGGCCCGAATT
This sequence comes from Opitutia bacterium, assembly GCA_038121045.1. Classification (GTDB taxonomy): domain Bacteria; phylum Verrucomicrobiota; class Verrucomicrobiia; order Opitutales; family Seribacteraceae; genus Seribacter. Next base: position 25,130 of record JAYOMW010000014.1, on the reverse strand, counting down.
ACCGCTGAGATTACCGACGAACACCTTCCTGCGGACAACTTGCGCAACATGGTTTCCATCGTCCGCGAACGCGTATCCATTCTTTGCGTGGATGGGTCCAACGGAGATGCGGGCCGCCTTTTGGTTTCCGCCCTTCTCGCCCGCAGCGACGGAATCAAAGACGAGGACTACGAAGTCCGATCGATTCCTTGGATTTCTCTTCCTTCCGAGAAACTCGACGAAGTGGACGTCATGATCCTCGCAAATGTTCCCGAAATTACGGTCGAACAAGTCCAGGACCTTTCGCGTTTCGTTCGCAAGGGCAACGGCTTGGTCTGGTTTGCCGGCGAAAACGTCGAGTCCACTCTTTGGAACGAGCGGATGACCAAAGGACCAAGCCCTCTTCTCCCCGCCATGCTCGGTGAACCGGTTGAGGTAGGCACGGCCTTGGGCGCCGGCAGGCCTCTGAGCCCGAACATGCCTCTGCATGGCGTTTGCCTGCCTCTGCGATCACTGCCGGAAGATCTCTTCAGCGAAACGCTTTTCCTCAAGCGGTTGAAGGTCGAACCACTTCCTTCGGGTTCGCCCGTCCTGAACCTTGCCGGAAGCGAAGCCCCGATCCTCTTGGAGCATTCGCTCGGCAGGGGGCACGTATTCCTTTTTACGACCTCGGCTGAAACGAGTTGGAACAACATGGCTCAGACGCCCGTTTTCCCGATGCTCATGCAACAGATCGTGACCTACCTGACAGGTCGGGAATTCGAGCAATCGCGCGTGGTGGGCGATTCCATCTCGCTTTCTTACGTCGAGCAACCGGATGCGGGCGACGCAGTGTTCGAAACACCCTCGAACCAACTGATCACGGTTCCCGTCAAGGAATACCGCGATCAGTTCGTGGCAAGATTGGAAAATTCCCGGGAATCGGGTTTTTACGAGGCTCGAGTAAGCGTACAGTCACCCGGTACGCCGATTGCCGTAAACGTCGATCCCAGCGAGTCGGAGGTCGCTTCCCTTTCCGCCGCCGAACTTAATGCCAACCTGAACGGAACGGGTGTCACGATCGTGAACTCGGCGCTGGAACTTGCCGCGGCCATCAAGAGCAACCGGACCGAAAGATCCTTTTGGAGGAATTTCATGATCGCTGGTCTTTCCCTTCTGTTGGCGGAGAGTCTTTTTGCCGATTGGCTGCGAAAAAGAAAACGGGCAAGAAGCGGGTCCGTTGAAAGGTCCTCCAACACCCTCAACGAAACGCAGAATGCCTGAGGTGATTCCATTCTTCGGTCCGGTCGAGGAAGTCTTTTGGGCACGCCCCGTGTCTACCGGCGCTCTCCTCGCTATCCTTGCCGGAATCATCCTTCTGAGCATCTATCTCTACCGCCGTCCTTGGGGCATGCCTTTGGCTGTTCGAGTCGGCTTGGCGATTTGCCGCGTACTGGTTCTCGCCCTTGTCGTGGCCAGCCTGCTTGAACCAACCGCAGTCGTGAAGGAGTCGCTCGTGCAAGCGCGGAGCTTGCCCGTTTTGCTCGACGTTTCGGAAAGCATGTCCATCAAGGACCAACGCAAGAGGCCCGAGGACATCGTCTCCGCCGCCAAGGCACTCGGCATGCTCTCCACCGAGGAGAAAGCCGAACCCGACCGTTTGGTGATGCAATTGGACACGAAGCAACGCCAGACCATCACGGCTTCTTCGCGCCTCGATCTGGGGAAAGCCGCCTTAACGAACTCGGGTCGTTCGGCCTTCGATTCGCTGGCCGAGTCGCTCGAAATCAGTTTCCACGCCTTTGGCTCGTCCACACGCATGATCAGCGACGGCAAAACCTTGAATTCAGAGGGTATGGCCGGTCTGAAAGCCGGGGAACCGACCACCTCCATTTCCTCTTCGCTTGAAGCGGTAGCCAGTTCCGGAGGAATTCCGCCGGCGGGCATCGTTTTGTTCTCGGATGGGATCGACAACACTCCCTCCGAAAGATCCGATGCGGTCCTCCGGGATCTGGGAGCCCGCGGAATCCCGGTTTACACGATACCGATCGGACTCAGCGATCCGGACGACGTGAGTATTCGCAACCTGATTATGCAAGAGGTCGCCTACTCCGGCGACAAGGTTCCGGTGCGTGTCCAAATCCAATCCAAAGGCTATGAAAAGCGCACCGCCCGGCTGTCCGTGCTGCTGAATGAACGACGCGTTTCTTCCCGTGTGGTCAAGTTGGACGGAGGCATGCAATTCGAAGAGATTGATTTTCGTGTCGACGTTTATGAGAAAGGCGCCGCCCGCATCGAGGTCGTCATCGAGCCCTTCGACAACGAGGTGTCGATCGTCAACAACCGCGTTGCAAGAAGCGTCCGGGTCGTGAACGAAAAAGTCAACGTACTCTACCTCGAAGGCAACGCCCGATGGGAATACCGCTACCTCAGGGCGATCCTCAAGCGCGATCCGCGCATCAACGCCACCTTTGTCGCATCCAACGTCGGACCCGAGGTTGCCCGCAATTCATCCGAGCACGTGGAACGATTCCCCAATTCACGGGAAGACGCCTTTCAATACGACTTGGTGATTCTGGGCGACGTCGACGCCTCCTTTTTCTCCGAAGAAGAACTGGGGCTCCTCGAAGAGCTGATCAGGGACCGGGGTGCATCGCTGCTCATGCTTTGCGGTCCCATGCATTCTCCCGGATCTTATTCGGGTACGCCGGTGGAGACCATGCTGCCGGTACGCTTTGATGCCGATGCGGAATGGGAAAAGATTGCCGAAACGGTGTACCCGGTGCTCACCCCGGAAGGTCAGAGCAGCCTGGTGATGACCTTGGAGAACGACCTGGAGCTCAATGACCGGGTATGGAGCCGCATGGCGCCTATGGATCAATTGCCTCCTCTGCTTTCCGCCAAACCGGGAGCCACCGTACTCGCGGTGCTTTCCGACAGCACAGCCCGTGACCAAAGTTATCCCTTGGTCGCCTGGCAACGCTACGGAACCGGCAAGTGCATGTCGATCGCCTCGGACAGGTTGTGGCGTTTGCGTTACCGGGCCGGCGACAAATACCATTGGCGGGTTTGGTCCCAGTGTATCCAATTCATGACCCTCTCGCGGTTGATGGGTGAACACAAGCGCATCCGGTTGGAAACCGATCGGTCGGTCTATGCCGTTGCTGATCAGTGCCGCCTCTACGCTCACGTTCTCGATGACGATTTCGAACCGGTCGCGCAGCCCGCTTTCGAGGTTTACTTGACGAGTTTGGAGGGCGGTGAAGCGAAGCAACGCATCAGCCTTCGCCCCGATCAGTCTCAACCCGGACTCTACGAAGGTTACTTCACCCCGCCGGCAACGGGTCGCTACCGGATGGAAGCAAGCGAAGATGACCGCATGGTTTCCAACGCCACGGAATTTCAGGTGACAGAGATTCGGCAGGAACTGATGGACACGGCTGCCCGGCCGGAGCGCTTGCAACGCATCTCCGACCTGACGGGCGGGGCGAGCCTTGAGATCGGGGAGTTGTCTTCCCTCCCCTCCCTCCTTGAAGATCGGCTCCTCACCACCACCATTCGCTCCGAACGCCCCCTTTGGGACAATGGCCTGGTTGCTTTCCTGGTGATCGCTTTGCTGGGAATCGAATGGATATTCCGGAGAAAGTATGATTTGCCATGACCAAGCATAAGCAAGAGTCCACTTTGGAACCAAGCCTCCGGGCCGTTTGGAACCGTGCCCAAAGAAAACGGTTTTTCGAGGGCTTGCTTGCTTTATGCCGATGGGCAATCCCCCTTTTCCTGGTGGGAATGACCCTTGACTGGTTCGCCTACCTGCCTACTTCCGGACGCTTGGCGGTATTGATCGTCCTCGTCTCCTGCTCCTTGTTTCAGGCATGGCGTCAAGGTTGGCGCTACCTCCGGGCTTATGACCCGACGCGCACCGCGCTTGAAATCGAGGATCGCCTGGGAGGGCTCGAAAGCCTGCTGGTAACTGCCGTTCAGTTCGAAAAGGATAAGCCGAAGTCCGGCGGTTCCGATTCACTTAGGCAATTGACCCGGCAAAACGCAGAGATCGAAGCCGCTAAGTTCGAGGTTGCCCAAATAGTCGATTTCAAAGCCCTCCGAAGGCCGGTCTTGATTTTCTCCGCATTGGTCGCAGTGATGCTGATTTCCTCATTGAACAACGGTCCGTTCCTGGCAGCCGGACTGAAGCGGATTTTCACACCTTGGGCGCAAGTCGCCTACCCCACCGATACGAAGATCGATCTAGGCCCGGGAGAACTCGTTTTCAAGGAGGGCGATTCTGCTGAGATCGTGATCGGGGTGTCGGGGGTCGTTCCCAAGCATGCCGACCTGCTCCTCCGTACCGGAGAGGCAAGCGAGCGCGAATTGGAGATCGAGATCGTGAATGGACTTTGCCGTTATGCCATCGCCTCCGCCTCGCGTGATTTCAGTTACCGGATCGAGGCCGGGGATGCCCGAAGCGAATGGCGTCAAGTGAGGGTAATCTCTCCGCCCAAGATTCAGAAAGCTCAGGTTGATCTGGCCTACCCAAGCTACCTCGAACGTCCTGCCGAATCGGTCGAAGCTCTGACCTTGACCGTGCCCGAGGATACCACGATTCGCTGGCAGTTATCGCTCGATCGCCCCATTCGGAATGCATTCGTAAACCGAGACGGGGAAGAGCCCAAGCGACTGGAGGTGGTCGGCTCAAACAAGCTCGTTTTCGAGGAGACAGTCGATGCATCGCGGGGTTACGACTTCTCATGGATAGAGGCGGAACACGGCTTTGCTTTCGTAAGTCCGCGCTATTATCTCCAAGTCGCCTCCGACCAACCACCACGGGTGGAATTGGTCAAGCCTTCGAGCAACCTGATTGCTCTACTGGGGCGCCCGTTGGTCTTTGCCGCCCGAGCCAGTGACGATCATGGCATCGGTTCCTCCTCCATCGCTTATCGAGTCAATTCGCGCGAAGAGAAATCGGTGGCCCTCGAAACTCCGCTTCAGAACGGGGGCGGCGAGCAAAAAATCGATTGGGATTACCGGGAGGCTCTGCCTGACCTCAAGGTCGACGATACGGTTTCGTTCCTTCTCGAGGTGACGGACAAATATCCCGATGGGCCTCAGGTCGTTCGCTCGGAGACGAGAAGACTCACGATTCTCTCCAAGGAAGATTATCTCGAGCAGATCCGAAAAAAGACCGACCGTCTTCTCTCCCGCGTCCAGACGACCTATCGACAACAACGGGCGGCTTTTGAAAGCGTGCGCAACCTCGATTCGAAGGACATGGGATATCTGCAGGCTTGCCAAGTCGAAGCGATTCGCCAGGAAATGTTGCGCGAGCAGCTCAAAGGCATTGCCGGGCAATTGAAGGACTTGCTTGATGACTTGTCCGCGAACAAAGTCTCCGATGAGGCCGAGGGCGAGTCGTTGGAGATGATTCGCTCGGCCTTGGTCCGGATCGCCGATACTCATCTCGCCGATGCGGCATCCCGCCTCCGACTCCAATCCGACGTGACGGAGGGGAATTTGAAGGAATCACCCGACCTTTCTCCCGCAGCCCGCGCAGTCAACGAAGGGGCTCGCGATTTGGCCAGCCTGGTCTTGCTCAGGGGGATTGATTCCGCCCAGGAAGTCTATGCCCGGGAAGCCCGCATGCTCGCCGAGGTTCAAGCGTCTTTGCGCTGGCGGACCACCTTGATTAAGTCGGTTGAGTCAGGGGAGGCTCTATCCAAGCAACAAGACGAATTGGCTCGGTGGACCCGTCGCCTGATCGCCGATCTTCAGGAAGGCATGCGCTACGACAAGCGGCCGTTGGCGGTTCTCCGGTTGATTCAGAGCGTCAAGAATTTACAACGGGCCAAAACCGAAGAACGGATGAGAAAAGCCGGAGAACTGATCGAACAAGGTCAAACCGATGAAGCGGGAGCGCTTCAGTCGGAGTTGGTGACGACCTTGTTGGATGCCGAATTCAGCGTGAGGCTAAGCGGCGCCTACTCGACGTTAATCAAGACCAGAGACCGAATCCGCTCCATTCGAAAGTCTCAGGCGGTCCTTCGTGAAAAATGCTCCGTCGGAACGGATCAGGACTTCGAGGAAAGCAAGGAGCGATTTAAGCAAGACCAGGCCAAGCTGCGCAAAGGCTTGATCACCCTGCTTGTGCAGACCGTTCCTGCCCCGAGAACCAAACTGTCGGACGAAACTTGGCCTGAAGTCCCTCCCGTGCGGGCCCTCCTGAAGGAGGCCGACCGTGCCATGGCGGATTCGATGAAACACCTTTCTTCCGGCCGGCGTGATGAAACGCTGTCCAACCAAGGCAAGGCCGAGCAGGCATTGACCCGGCTTTCGGGGTTGGTGGATCAATGGTCCGTGGAATTGGGACTTCGAACGCTCGGGTTGAGCACGCTTGTCGCAGTGAGCAGCAATCGCGAATCCTTCATCGAGGGAATGGAAGCGAAAGTCGTTCACCTTTGGGACAAAACGGACGAAGCCGCCCTTGATGAAAAAGACGTCAATCACCTGGCTGAAGATCTGCTTCTCCTCGCCGAAGACTTGAACGCATTCAATTCCGAACTGCTCAAGCGAGGAGAATCGAATGAAGACAAAGACGCTCCCCCTCTTCTGAGCCGGACGAAGCGCGCGGAGAAAGCCATGCGCAAGGGCGCTGTCTCATTGAAGGCCAACGAAGCCGAAGAGGGGATCGAACGACAGGGGGAAGCGGCCGACCTCCTGGCCGAGGCTCTCCTGCTCGTTTCCGCTCAAAACGAGAGGCTCGATTTGCTGCAGAGCTTGCTTATGTTTCAACGCTCGGTTGGTTTTGCCATTGGTTACCTGAATGACCTCGGTTCCGAGCAGCGTGACCTGATGACTGCGACCGAGGCCCTTCAATCCGATGACCCTTCCGCTCTGTTGCCTAGCCTTAAAAATCAAGCTAAGTGCGTCAAGGAGGTCGCCCCGCTCCTCACCATGCTGGCCTCGCGCATCGATACGGGAACCCCTTTGGCCTTTGCGGTATCGGACCTGGAGGATGCCGCGCTTGCCCTTGAGGATGGCGACAAGCTCGATTCGCTCGATGCTCAGGACGTAGCGGTCGATTCGCTCGAAGAAGTCAATGAGTTGGTTTTGGAATTAAGCGCTCAAGCCGGCTACGTGTCTGAGATCGTGGAATTTTTGCACGGTTCCGTGGCGAACGTCGCCATGTTGGAATCTCAGCAGGAGGAGCTGGCCCTTCAAGCAGAGGTGACTCTTCCCGATGATGAGAAATACGATGCCCTTGAGCAAAAACAACGCGCCTTGCTCCAAAAGACGGCCCAAGAGGGAAAGGTTCTTGCGTCGGTCACCGGGATACAGACCTACTCCAAGCCCGCCAAGTTGATGGACACGGCGCTTTCTCAGCTCCGTACAATCGACGCTCCCGGAGCGGCAGCTCAGATGTGGCTTGCCAAAGAAACCCTCGCGGAGAACGCCGAGTCTCTTTTTGCCGTGATCCGCATGCTTCATGGTCTGCCTGACGTCGAAATCACGGTCCGCACCGACCCGGCTCTCAAGCGCTTGGTGGACGTTCTTGCCGTGGCGACTGATCAGAAAATTCTCTTCCGGGATATAAATCAAGCCGATCACGATCCACTCAAGGGGCAGGTTGCGGTTCGCCTTGGGGAACTGACCACCCGTTGCGAAAAACTGGCTCAGGCAGGAGAAGCTCATCCGATGTTGGAGTTCGCTTCAAGCCAACTGGACGCGGCGAGCGACGCCCTTGCGTCTTCCGATCGGGATGCCCTCAAGAAGCACCAAAAAGCAGCGCTTCAGTCGTTGCGGCATTTCATCATCGAGCAAGCTCTCATTCTTGAAACTGCCGTACCTCCCGCAGCTGCCGAGGAAGGAAGCCCGGAAGCCGATGGTGAGGACAGTGACAGCGAGTCCGAATTTTCCGCCGGTTTTCTCGCTGAATTCGTCAGTGGCGAAGCCCCCAAGGACCAGCGGACCGGTTGGAACGTCTTGGGCGACCGCAACCGGGCCGCCCTCAACCAGAATTTCGCCCGCGAATTGCCATTGGAATATCGCGGTCTGTTGAAAAATTATTACGAAAGGGTCGCAAAGTGAAGGTTTTCATTCAGGGCAAAACGTTTCCTCTCAGCCTGGTCTTGCGCTGGACCATGTCCGTCTTCTTCGGGCTAACGGTTTCGGCTCAGGAAAAACCTGCGGATACGCCCTCGGTCGAGGAGGCTCCCTCTTTTTCGGAATCCGAGGCGCCGGAGTTAACCGAAGAAGCGGAAAAGGCCATCGAGCGTGGACTGAAATTTCTTATTTCGAACCAAAACAAGGACGGCTCATGGTCTTCCCAAGATCCTGAAAACGAAGGTGGCGCCAACTTTGCAATCGCCGGCACTAGTCTCGCGTTGATGGCCTTCATGGTCGAAGGTCATTTCCCCGGTTTCGGCCCGTACGGCCAAGCCTTGGATCGGGGTAAGGATTATCTGCTCAAGAGAGCCAAGGACTCCCCGACGGGAGCGATGGGAGTGAAGATGTACGAAATCGGATTGTTCACCATCGCAATGTCCGAACTTTGGGGCATGACCAGCGACCCCAAAGACAACAAGGAGATTCAGGAAGCCTTGGAAAGAGTGGTCGAGATTATCCTTCGATCACAGAATCCGCTCGGCGGATGGCGTTATGCACCAAGGCCCGATGCCGGACAGGACACTTCGGTCACGGCGACCGTCTTCGTTTCTCTCGCATCGGCCCGCGAAGCCGGCGTGCTCGTTCCCGCCGAAACCATCGAAAGAGTGACCGGTTACCTCCGCGATCAAGCCTTCGACGAGCGCCGGGGAGGCTTCGGGTACCAAGGCAAGGGCTACACCATTGCCTGCACTGCCGGTGGGGTGTATTCCGCTCAACTCGCAGGCAACCGGGACACCGAATGGGTCGCGGCCGCTCTCAACTCTCTTGAAAACGATCCGAAAATGTTTTCCCGCAAGGACAACGGTCACTTCTACTACTCCCATTACTATGCCATGCAGGCAATGGTTCAGGCAGGCGAGGAACGCTATGCCAAATGGTATCCGCGAATCCGCGATGCTCTCATCAGTTTGCAACAGCCAAACGGATCCTGGCAGGAAAAGGAAAAGGATTATCCGCACAAGACGCCTATGGCGATCATCATTCTCGGGACCCCCAACCGGTATATTCCTGTTTATCAACGCTAAGTCGAAGCCTCGATGAGTGGTAAAAGCAAAGACCGTCCAGCAGGCCCCATCGGACTTTTCCGTTCTCTTGTTGTTCTCGCGATCTTCGTCTTCGTCTTTTCGGCAAGCGCCCAAAAGAGCCCCAAACACCTGTTCATTCTCTCCGGTCAGTCGAACATGACCGGTGGGCTCAAGGCGGGGTTTGCTCAAAAGGTCGAAGACACTTATGGCAAAGAAAATATCGTCGTCGTCCATCACAGCAAATCCGGACGTGGCATTCGCTTTTGGGACAAGGACTACCGCTTTCCCGATGGCTACCGGTTCCCGGGCAAGGGAGTCCCTTCGGAACGATCCAAGCAACAGCATGGTCAGGAATACGGGCCCTTGATCGGCAAAGTGCGTAAGGCCATCGAAGGGAAATCCTTCGATACCGTCACTTTCGTCTGGATGCAGGGCGAGTCGGATGGAGGGCGTGGTTTGGGCCCGGTTTACGAAGAGAGCTTCCTTCGGTTGTTGAAGCGGATCAAAGAGGACTTGAAAAGAAAGGACCTAGGCTTTGTGATCGGACGCATCAACAACTCCCGGATGAGCGACCCGAATTGGAAGGCCATGCGCGACGCCCAGGTCAAGCTCGCGGAGGATACCGACCATGGGGAATGGATAAACACGGACGATCTCAGCGGACCTGAACACGGCGTACACTTTCCCAAGGAAAATTATTCAAAGCTCGGCCAACGCTTTGCCGAAAAGGCGATCGATTTGATCCGAAAGAGAAACTAGCATTAGAAAATCACCATGAATAAAACCCACTACTTACTCCCTCTGTTAACCGGAGTCCTTGCAGTTTTGCCCGTGCTTTCTTCAGCCCGAAACAAAGGACCTGAACCGGTGTTGACCGAACGGGGTAAGGAGCTAAAGAAAACCTATTCCGACCAACTTGATGCCATAAGCAAAAAGATTTCGGCCGCCTTGCCAGTGATCGACGGGTCCAAGAAAGAGGCTTTTGAGGCGGCTCGGACAGAATTGGGCGCCCTCAAGGCTCCACGCGAGGATGATGCCGAATCCGTACACAAGGCATACCACTTGGCCAAACCGCTTGCCGAAGCCAAAGCACTTGAGAGTGCCCGACCACTGATCGCCGACACCGCGAAATTGCTTGGCTCCGACGCATTGGACGGCCAATTGACGAAAGGGGCGATTCTTCGTCACGGGACCCCGGCAGGCTTGGCTGAGTTCGCCCAACAAAGTGACGACCACAAAGCTCTGCTCGACAAGCTTTTTGCCAACGAGCCCCTGATGAAACAGGTTTTGACTTCAGGCGGAGCCAATGGCGGAGAGTACGGCGAGGCGATGCAAGTCTACGAGGCCATTCTCAAGGCAAGTGAAAGGGCCCGCAATCCGGGCATCCTCCAACGGCTCGCCTTGGGCACCGCCCTCCAGCAACCTTGGCTCGACGAGAACGACAAAGGCAGTGTGAACGGAATCGTCTTTACCGATAACCAAAACCCCGACGGCCAGGTCGCCCGCTTCCTTCACTACGAGAAAGCCTACCTCGGCGGAGAGCTCGATCCTCAGTTCAAGGATTTCAACGCCTGGGAGTGCAGGTTCATCACGAATGATCCTTACACCAACGAAGAACTCTCCTGGGGGCGTTCGATGCTTCGTCAATTTCGTCCCGATCACATCACCAACCCGGACCAAAAATGGCGCTACACCCGCGTTGTCAAAAGCGACCTGCCCTACTGCAGCACGCGCCATGACCCTTCGTTGGGTCTCCCTCAGCAACAAGCTTTGGCTCTGGGAGGAATTTGCGGAAGGCGGGCCTTCTTCGGACGCTTCATCGCACGGGCTTTCGGGATTCCCTCCAGGCGTTCGACCCAAACCGGACACGCAGCCATGAACCGTTGGACACCGGACGGTTGGGTGGTCAACTTCGGAGGGTGGTGGTCCTTCAACTGGTGTGGTCCTCAGGGCGGGTTGGACTTCTACCTGGACTCCCGGGCCCGCGAGTTTGAAGAAGACTATGCGAAAGTGTTGCGGGCTCAATGGATCGGCGATGCGCTTGGTCAGGAAAACGTCAGCCTTCGCCAATACGGTCAAGGCGGTGGATTCTGGGACGGCTTGGCCTTCTACCTGAAGCGAGCAATCGTCGAAGATGCGAATCTTGAGCAGGCGGAAGCGGATGCCGAACTTGCCGCCCTGAGCGCCGAAGAAGGTCGTCTGCTCGGTGAATCGGACGAGGTTTTGGGCGATGAAGCAGTCAAGGAGATTGAAATCGCAGAGGAAGACAAAGAGGTTGTCATCGCCGACGACGGAACCATCACCATTCCCGCCGTCGCCTGCTCCAGCCCGAGAAACAACACCGACAAGGTCGCCTTTCTGAAGAGCTGGGACGGAGGCATGCAGCTTCATTATCAACGAATCGGAAGCCAACCCGAAATCCTCAAGTATACGGTTGAAGTTCCCTCCGCAGGGAAGTACGAGCTTACCTTGAACGTCTGTACGGTCTCGGAGAAAGATCCCGTAATCGCCCGGCTCAACAGGAGAACCCTCGTCAACACCATCCTGCCCTACACCAAGGGAGCGTGGCAACGCACCGAACCTGAAGTCATCGAACTTCGCGAAGGGCGCAACACGATTCAATTCACCTATCGGGCTCCGAACCGGGGCGTGAGCATAAAGGATTTTCAGCTCAAGCCCTTACCATGAAAAACCCATTGATTTGACCGGCAAGGAACTTTCATCGATGAACCTATTCCGAATCTGCCTTTCACTCCTCACGCTCTCAGGGGGTGCCTTCTTCGCCTCGCCTGCAAGCGCTCAGAACAATGCGGCTCCCGTTCCCGAGGACGTAATTTCCGCTCTTGAAGCCAAGCGGGTCGAAGCCGGCAAGGCGTCTTCGTCATCGAGAAAGAAACTCGCCATTCGGCGCATCATCCGGGAAGCCGAATCTCTTGTTCAAAAGCATTCGGCTGCTTCCAATCGGTACGAAGTCCTGAGCATCCTCTTCCGCAGCCAGCAAACGCTGGTCCAATTGGACAATTCCTCGACCCACCGCAAAGCCTTCCTGGCGACCTGCGCCACCTTGGCAAAAGCCCCCGACGAGTATGCCGCTTTGCGGCTTGACGCCGACCTTTTGCTCACCCAAGCCGAAGCCGCCCGACAGGGTGGTGATTCCCACGCCCGTTCCGACGCGCTTCGTCCACTGGTCGAGCGCTACCTGGATACGGAGGTTGAGGCAAAGGTGATCCGGATCGCCATGATCATGGCTTTGGAACTTGGTAACAACGAATTGGTCGATGATCTCAGAGACATAATCTCACGACGGATGCCCGGTGACCTCGACTTGATCAATTTCCAACGCGACAAGTTGGCAGGGCAGGTATTCGGGGTGCCGTTCATCGGCGCCTTCCCTTGGGGAAAAGGCAATACGGCGAGGTTCCCGATGGACTTTCTGGGCACCACCACCGCGGTCTATTTCTGGTCGAAAGAAGAAAATGGACTCGATGACCTGAAGGAACTGGCCGAGGCATGGAAAAAGCAAACTTCGGATTCCGAGGTGGCGGCCGCCGGGCGCTTCCGCTTCGTAAGCATGAACTTGGACGACCTGCCCGACGGCGGTGAAAGCATCCTTCGCGAACACGGGCTCGATTGGCCGGCCTTACGCATGGAAGGAGGACAAAAGAACCCCGTCTACCAGGCCTACTGCCGTTTTCACCCGCGAGTGCTGAGAATCAGTCCGACCGGCTATGCCGCGATTTATTTGACAAGCGGTCGTGACAGCCGAGGCTACGAACGCAACCTGCAATCCTGGCTCGCCCGTCAATGGACGAGAGCGGATTACAACACTCGCCTTCAGTCCATTTACGCGGGCGAATTTTTGGTCCTCGACCCCTCGGCTCCCTTTGACCCTACGATTCCGCCTGAAATCAAAGGAGGCTCGGGCAAAGGACTGGCTGAAAACGAAAAATTGAAGCGGACAGACGCATCCGTTCCGGAAAAGGAACTCCAGGAGATCCAAGCATGCTTCATGGCTCCTCCCGCCCGCTACCTCTTGCCCTTCGATCAAGCCATCTCAAGCTATGAGAAAGCGGATTCGCTCTGTCGGAAAGCGATATCGTCGCATCCGTCTGCTCCCGATCTTTGGATGGTTCGCAACAGGCGCATTGCGGCTCTTTTGGCCTTATGGAAACTGAAGGGGGAATACCACTATTTTTCCACCGCCACCGAGGAGGCCAAACTCATGATCGACGCCGAGCATCCCAAGGGTGCCGACGTAATCGCTCGTTTCTGCTTGGCAAGAAAGTCTATCCGCGACGAGACCATGGATCCGAAAGACTTGATTCGAGCCTTTGCCCAAGCGGACGGGAAAAAAGCATCCGCCCCCGAACTTGCGGCGGCGGCCCTCCTTTCCCTGGACGTCGGGGAACGAAAACTTCACGAGGAATACCGCCGGGCCTACTTGGACGCCTATTCGGAGCACCCGGCCATGTGGACCATGACGGCTTTTTTATTGGACCGCTACCACCGTTACTGGATGTATCACCCTCCGTTTGTCGCAGGCTGGACCTATGGCAGGCGCCAGGGACATTTTCTTGCCGTCGGAGAACCCGAGGACGCAAACCGTTCCCTCCGGTTCGAGCTTGAGAACCTGGATGGCGAAAGGGTTCGCTTTCCGAAACCGGGCGAGGACAAGTGGACGATTGTTTCCTTTGCCTCAAGCGCCCAGCAAAGTCATTATTTGGCTCGTTACGGAAAGTTCGTCGAAGAAAGACCTGTCGACGACGTGAACCTGATCACGGCGGTGCTTGATGAGGACGTCAATGCCACCCGAGAGATCCTGGAGGCTAAGAAAACCCCGGAGCCTTTTCCCACAATGCACCTCCCTGATGGCATTCGTAATCCGGTCGTGCGGAAATTGGGGATCACTTTGGATGGCGAAAACGTCGAGCCCAACCGGCGAACGACCAACCTCTTGCTCCTCCGTCCCGACGGAAGCATTGCCCTGTCTTTGTCAGGAGCGACGATTAAAAATATGAAGGACAACGTGATCCAAAACACAATTGAGACGCACGATGAGAAGATGGTGGACGACGCATTGAGCCGGGGAGATATCGAGGAAGCGAAACGATTGGCCTTCTCTCATGCGCCCGTCGAACAGGTGCCTCCGCCGGACGCTCCTAGAAATTGGAAGCCCAAAAAGATCTCCAATTCTCACCTACGCAGCCGGGCCAAGGTCTATCTTGCGATGGGCGAGCTTGATTCCGCCTCCAAGGATGCCGAGGAACTCTACTTGGCGACGAAACAGAAGTCCGGGTACATGAGTATGCGGACGGATGAATTCACCGAGGCGGAAGCTCTTCGGGAAACCATTCGGAAAAAAAGCGAGGAGACCAATCCGTAACCCCCGACCCATTTCCAACCGACGAACCGCCAAGTCCACCCCTGAAGCCCGATCATGAAATTTCTTCTCTCCCTGTCCGCGACTCCCCTGCTCCTTTTTTGCGCGCCGGTCTGCCTTGCGAAACTCGAGTTGGCGGTCCCCTTCACCGACAACATGATTCTCCAACGCGATTCCAAAGTGCCCGTATGGGGTTGGAGCAAGCCGGGCACTCGGGTGACGGTTCGCTTTGCCGGACAAAACAAGTCCGCGGTTACCAACGCAAACGGAGAGTGGATGATCCGGCTCGACTCCCTCAAGGCCTCCCGGGAAGAGCGGGAGATGGTTATCACAAACGGCCAGGGGGAATCGATTTCCCTCAAGGGCGCCTTGGTCGGGGAGGTCTGGTTTTCCTCGGGGCAGTCCAACATGGTTTGGTTGGCCGGCAAGAGCATGTGCAGCGACTTGGCCAGGCAGCTTGCCTCCTCCAAAGACGACGTTCCGATCAGAGAAATCAACGTCGAAACGACTTCCGCCCTTTACCCTCAAAAACGGGCCACTTCCGAGGAGGGTTGGAAAAAGGCCTCCGCTGCGAGCGAGTTTTCCGCCCTCTCCCTTGCCTTCTCCCATGAGCTCTACAAGGAATTGAACGTGCCGATCGGAATCCTGCTCAGTGCCCACAGCAACACCCGAATCGAGGCCTTCACCCAACGCAAAGCAATCGAGACTCACCCCAAGCTCACCGGAGACAAGGACTTGATTCATGATGCCGACCCACTCACCGAGCAGGGAAGGATGGCTTTCGAACAATATTACGCCGATCTGAAAGAGTGGCAGGACCTTGCCGGCCATGCCGCGGAGGCCGGCGGCAAGGTTCCCCAACGCCCCAAGCTTCCCGGAATCGCCGGCATGTGGCGCGGACCGTCCCAGTTCTTCAATGGCAAGATCGCTCCCGTCGTTCCGTACGCCATTCGCGGAGCAATCTGGTGCCAGGGAACCAGCAACAGCGGGGACGGCCGGATCTACGCGTCGCGTATGGAAGCTTTGGTACGGGGCTGGCGTGATGCCTGGAGCATGCCGGAAATGCCTTTTTATTTCACGCAAATGCAACCTTACGGCTCACCCGATCCGGACAACGTAGGCTTTGCCGACCTCCGTCAGGTTCAGCACAAGTTCTTCGTCGAGAACCGCGAGAACGTAGGCATGGTTGTCCAGTCCGATATTAATTCCGCCAACCCGAGAGGCATTCACTATTACAACAAGCTGCACCCGGGGATGCGCCTGGCCCGTTGGGCCTTGGCCAAGCAGTACGGCAAGAAGGTTGCCTACACCGGTCCGATTTACAGCGGGTACAAGGTGAGCGGACGCAAGGTGATCGTCTCCTTCGAGAAGGAAAGCCTCTTTGGCGGACTGATGGTCGGAAGCAAGGGCATGGCCAAGGATCGCAAGGAATCCGGCAAGTTCGTCGAACCCGCCAAGCCCACGCCGGGGGCCAAGCTGAATCATTTCCGGCTGTGTGGCAAAGACGGGAAATGGCACGCCGCCGAAGCGAAGATCACAGGGGACGTCGTGGTGGTCACCTCCGAACGGGTGGATGCTCCGGTCGGTGTACAGTACGCCTACAGCGCCGTCCCGGAGAACTCCAACCTCTACAACAAGGCGGGTCTGCCCGCGACCCCCTTTGCCGTAGTCGACGGCAAGTTCGTCTTCGAGGAGGACGATCTTGCGAAGGCGGCCGCCCTCAAGGCGAAGTACGCCCAGTGGACCGATCCGAATTATCCGGTTCTTCAGGTTGCGGAGTACTACCGGGACGGGGTGATTCTTCAGCGCAACCAACCGGTCCGGGTTTGGGGACATGCCAACAAGGGCGTCGAAGTCACGGTTAGCTTGGATGGAAAAGCGCAAAAGGTTTCCCCCAACGAATTGGAGCAATGGTCCGTCACCTTCCCCGCCCGCAAAGCCTCGGCCAAGCCGATCACGCTCGAAGTGAAATCCAGTCACGGCTTCAACCGAACCGTGAGGGATATCCTGGTGGGCGACGTCTGGTACCTGACCGGAAGCACTCTTCTGACCAGCGAATGGCCCTACGACAGGCGCAAGGAGGTCTCCCCTCCCGAGACCATGCCTCTGGTCAGGGAATTCCGCAGGCGTACCGCCGCAAGTTCCTTCCCTACCCCCCGCAAACGGCGTTTCGAAACCGGTGGAGGCAAGTACCGCACCTATTGGTCACCCGCCGATTTCTCGAAGGAAAACGCGGGCGTCACCATGTTCGCCTATGAATTCGCCAAGGCCTTGAATCGTCCGGGCGTTCCACAAGGCTTCATGACCATGTCGGCGGGTCGCGGGGGCCGGGGCAGACAATTGGCCTCTCCCCTTTCCTGGACTTCCTTTCATGGGGTAAAGGACCTTAAGAACCCGGCTTTTCGGGCTCGCCTCGACGAGTTGTTCCTGCAGTACCCCAATTCGAAGGTGGCTCGGAAAGCGGCCGAGAGTTACCTCCGCGAGGTCAGGGCCTTCGTCCATGGCATCGTCAAGGGAGCCCGGGAGGGCCGCGACGGCTCTCTTTTCCCCTTGCAGGGGCCAGCCTTTCCCGAGCCCGGCAAAAACGATGCAGTCCCTTCCGATGTCATCCCCACCTACGCCTACAACTGGAACGTAAGCCCGCTCACCCCGATGGCGGTAGCGGGGGTCGTTTGGGTGCCGTCCGAGAGCAACGTCGGCGAAAACCGCAAGGAATATGCGGCCGAACTGGAAGCCTATGCCAAAAGCCTTCCCGCAACCTACGGTCAAAAGAAAGTCCCTTTCTACTACGCCCAACCTTCCGGATCGCTCGTCGAGGGCATCGCCGAGCCCAACCTTCCCTCGGCCCGTAAAGTCACCTTCGACCAGTGGCCCAAGAGCCTCAAGGAACTCGCGAACGAAATGGCAAGGTTGGCTCAATAAAGATCCAACCGTCGTTACCCCGATGAATGGCTTCGAGAAAAAGGCTGTCTACGAAAAGACTCTGTCGTCAATCGAGGAGATGATCGACGGGGAGGAAGACCTGACGGCGGTTCTCTCCACGGTTTCCTGCGAACTGTATCATGCTTTCGACCATTGGAACTGGGTCGGATTCTACCGCCGGATCGACGAGAGAACGCTCAAGGTCGGTCCCTACCAAGGAGGACACGGTTGCCTCACCATCGACAGGGACCGAGGGGTATGCGGAGCCTGCCTACGCGAAAAATCAATCCTCCTGGTCAAAGACGTTTCGAAAGTGAAGGACCACATTGCCTGCTCCTCGGAAACGAAATCGGAAATCGTCCTCCCCATCATTGGGAATTCGGCGACGGTACTGGCGGTTTTCGACATCGACTCGACCGAGATCGGAGCCTTCGACGAAACGGACGAGGAATACCTCTCGAAAGTGGTGGCTTGGATCCGTCCGGTTTACGATCGGGATCCCACCCGATACGCGGAGGGAAACTAGCTGGGAATCGCCCCGAGTGTCCCGGTTCGGCGGGACACCTCCCCTGCCTTTGAGACTTACATGAAAGATAAGGGCTTGAACAAGGAATCGTTTCCGATCATGTGTTCCCTTA
>JAYOMW010000014.1:0-6947 GCA_038121045.1 Opitutia bacterium | reverse complement strand
GTCACCCTCGCCCACCTCGGAAGGATCGAAACCGGCCGGCACCGGATCGACACGCCCGTAGGCGTGGTTGCCTTCGAGCTCGAGCATGATGGATGGGTAAGCGTGGAAAACGTTCCGAGCTACCGCTTCGCCAAAGACGTAAGCGTGACGGTGGAGAACCACGGGCCCGTAACCGGACAAATCGCATGGGGGGGGAATTGGTTCTTTCTCGTGGAGGACCACGGCCGGGAAATTCATAGCTCCGAAGTCGAGGAACTCACCGGGTTTTCAAAAAGGATTCGGCAAGCGTTGGAACGGGAGGGCATCACGGGAGAAAACGGAGCCCAAATCGATCATATCGAACTTTTCGGCCCTTCTGAAACGGCCGATTCAAAAAATTTCGTTCTTTGCCCGGGCGGGGCCTACGACCGTTCGCCCTGCGGAACGGGAACCAGCGCCAAGATCGCCTGCCTGATTGCCGACGGGAAACTCGAACCCGGACAAACTTGGCGGCAGGAAAGCGTGATCGGAAGTATGTTCGAAGCAACCGGCGAGGTCGTGGAGAGTAAAATCATCCCGACCATCCGGGGATCGGCCCACGTCACCTTGGAAGGAACTCTTCTGTTCGATCAATCGGATCCTTTCCGTTCGGGAATCTCGACATGAGCAACACGGAACCTCCGATCCTCGTCGCGGGGGGTGGAATCATAGGGGCGGCGTGCGCCTACTACCTCGCCGAAGCGGGGGAAAAAGTCACGGTCATGGACCAAGCCGCATTTGGCTCGCAATGCTCCTTGCACAACTGCGGATACGTCTGCCCGAGCCACGTCCTTCCGCTCACCGAACCGGGAGCCGTGTGGGCCACGCTCAAAGGTATGCTCCGACCCAACTCCCCTTTTTCGGTGAAGTTCCGCCCCGATTGGAGGCTGGCCGACTGGTTTTTGCGCTTCGCCCTTCGTTGCAACGAAAAAGACATGATGGAGGGAGCCCGTGGTTTGTATCCTTTGCTCCAATCCTCCATGAAGCTATACCGCGAGATGCTGGAGAAGGAACGGATCGAATGCGAATGGCAAGACAAGGGACTGCTCTATGTTTACAAGGACAGACAAACCTTCGACTCATACGGCAAGACCAACGACATGCTGACCGAAAAGTTCGGAGAAACGGCCGTACGGATCGAAGGCAAGGACTTGCGCGAGATCGAACCCGCTCTCAAGGATGACTTGGCGGGCGGTTGGCATTACGAGGAAGACGCTCACCTGCGCTCCGACCTCCTCATGTCCGGACTCAAGAAAAACCTTTTGGCCAAGGGTGTCGAGATTTTGGAAAACCGCACCCTGACCGGCTTGAGGGAAAACGAGCAAGGACTTGCCGCGCAGACCGACCGGGGTGAGATTCCGGCCAAACGACTCGTGCTGGCCACCGGAGCCCTTACCCCCAAGTTAGCCAAGATCGTGGGCTGGCGCGCTCCCATCGAACCGGGCAAGGGCTATTCCATAACCATGAAGCGCCCGGGTGTATGCCCGGACCTACCCCTGATCTTCCCCGAGACCCGGGTGGCGGTCACGCCCTTCGCGGACGGGTACCGTCTCGGCTCGACCATGGAATTCAGCGGATACGACGATTCGATCCACCCCAAACGGCTCAACCTCCTTCGCAAAGGGGTCGAGGAATTCCTCACGGAGCCCTATGGGGAGCCCGTAACCAATACCTGGTACGGTTGGCGTCCCATGACCTATGACAGTTTGCCCATCATCGGAACCTGCCCGAAAAACCCCAAGGTGACCCTTGCCACCGGACACAACATGCTCGGGTTGAGCCTCGCTCCCGCAACCGGAAAACTTGTCGCCGAACTGCTTGCCGGCAAGACTCCTCACCTCAAAGCCAAGCCCTATTCACCGGAAAGGTTTTAAGAATCTCAGCTCGCGACCTTTTCGCGGTAGGATTCGACTTCCCAGTTCTCGATGAACTCGCGGGCCCGGTCGCTCATGTACTCCACGCCCCCGAAGGCCTGAGACAATTTGAGCACTTGAGCCCCGTCTTGGGCAAAGAGAAGAGCCAATCCGGCGTTCTTTTCGGTAACTCCCAAACCATACACCCGGTCGCCATGGATCACGACTTTGGGGGCGAACCCATGCTTGGCCCGGTAGGCATCCGCATTTTCCTGAGTCAGTTCGTCGGCAAAGGGATAGGCTTTCGAATAGACCAAATGGTCCGGAGTAATGGGACCGGGTACGCATTCGAAAAAACCGGATGACTCGATGAATCGGGCATCCTCCCCGAAAATTTCTCGGATTTTCGCTTCCGTCTCAAGGTCTTGCCCGACTTCGCTGATCCCGAGATCCTCGTTTACTCCGAGGGAATCGTACTCCGCCCGCAGGGGTTCCATCACGCTGGCATAAAGGGAACGGATTTCCTCAGCCGAATCGCCCGAGACGAAGATCCCGTGATTTTTGAGCATGATGATTTTGGGAATCCTGCCGAACTCGGCCTTGTACTGATCGATTCGGCCCTTCAATTCCATGCACAAAGTATAACCGGCATCAATGTACTCGACCCAAAGGGCATCCGGGAAAAGTCTTTTGCTCACGGCCTCGCCATCCTTGGCGCAAGTCATTCCATTCACCAGCAAAGCATGGGTATGAACGACGAACTTGGTTTCGAGAATATTGTGCAAGGGGGCCTCCACCGAGGGCCGGCCGGCATCGTTGCGGACCGCCTCGCCCATGAAGTTCTTGACCAACTCCTCCCGGGCATGAGGCTCGGCCGGGGTCTCCACGTCGTAGAGCTCGTTGACCTTGACCCGGTCGAGGGTAACGAAAGTCTCCTCGTTCAAGCCCGCCAGGGTTGTGCCCGAGGGTTTCACCCAAAGGATTTCCTCGTTCTTGCAGGAGGTATTCCCTCCCCCACCCTTTACGTACTCGGGCGTTCCGAATTCATGCGAAAGTTCGACGATTGTTTTTAAATCTTCCATTGCTCGACATATGAAACAAATTGGAACCGAAGACAACCCTTGCCTTGAGAAACTTCGCGAACCCAATTCCGTTTTATTTGGAAAATTAGCTTTGCAGAACCCGAAATGGACGGGCAATCATGGGAGCGACCATCGACTTCATCCGAAAGCCCAAAGACATGAGAAAACCCGACTTCCCCGATTCCACCCGCAAACATGGCCTTCCACGCAGGCAATTCCTTCAGTATATGGCCATGGTTTCGGCCATCCCCTTCGCCCATGAACAGGCATACGGCCGGGTCAACGAGTCTCCCCGGTTTTCGGGCGACCCCTTCGTTTTGGGCGTGGCATCCGGCGACCCCGAACCCGACGGCGTGGTCATTTGGACCAGGCTGGGCACCGATCCTCTCGGGGGTGGCGGACTGGACCCCGAACCCATCCGGGTCAAATGGGAAGTGGCCCGGGACGAGGCTTTCTCGAAGATCGTCCGCAAAGGAGAGACCTTGGCTTTGCCGCAACTCGGTCATTCCGTGCACGTCGAGGTGGATGGGCTCGATCCGCATCGTTGGTACTACTACCGTTTCCACTCCGGGTCCGAGACCAGCCCGACCGGAAGAACCCGCACCTCGCCCGCTCCCCACGTCATGCCGGACTCCATGCGCTTCGCCTTCACCTCCTGCCAGCATTATGAAGTCGGCTACTTCAACGGCTACCCCCACATGCAAAAGGAAGACCTCGACCTCGTCATCCACTTGGGCGACTATATTTACGAGTACGCCGGAATAGACAAACGGGTCAGAAAACACTTGGGCAAGGAAATCGAGAGCCTCGACGAGTACCGTCAACGCTACGCCCAATACCGCTTGGACGAGGACCTACGGGAAACGCACCGACTCTTCCCCTGGTTGGTGACCTGGGACGACCATGAATTCGACAACAACTACGCCGACTTGGTATCCGAGCAGGACGGCATTTCGCCCGAGGCCTTCCTCGCCCGGCGAATGAATGCCTACCAGGCCTACTACGAGTTCATGCCTCTGCGCAGAAGATCCTTCCCGCAGGGCCCGGACATGACGCTTTACCGCAAATGCAAGTTCGGGCGACTGGCCGACTTCTTCGTGTTGGACACCCGTCAGTACCGGACCGACCAACCCAACGGCGACCGCCAGAAGCCCATGACGGGGAAAGTCTTCGATCCGCAAGCCACGATGCTCGGGAGAAAGCAGGAAAACTGGCTGATGAGCGGTTTGATCCAATCCGACTCGACTTGGAACGTCCTCGCTCAACAGGTCATGATGGCGGCTCTCAACCGGGGAGACGACAAGGGCGAGCGCTACTCCATGGACCAATGGCCGGGCTACGAGGTCAGCCGCCGCAGGCTCTTGCGCTTCTTCCACGAAAGAAAGATTCCCAACCCCGTGGTTCTGACGGGCGACATTCACCTGAACTGGGTCAACAACCTGCAGCTCGACTTCAAAGATCCGAAGTCCCCCCTCGTCGGGACCGAATGGGTAGGCACCTCCATGTCCTCGGCAGGCAATGGCGGAAACTTCATCCCCGAATACGAACGGGCCGCCAAGCAAAACGATTTCGTACAATGGTACAACTCCAACCGCGGATACGTGAGCTGCGAACTGACGCCCGAGAAGTGGAAAACTTATTTCAGGGCCACCCCTTTCGTAACCAAGAAAGGATCTCCCCTCGAAACCAAGGCCGTCTTCATGATCGAGGAAGGAAGACCGGGCGCCCAGCTCGTCTCCGGAGCCTAGGAGCGATCCTCAAACCCCGTCGCCTTCTCGCTTTCAATTCGCATACCTTGCCCCGAATTGGTTTGCCCGGAGGGCCCCTCATGGACACCCATGGTAATCAGATGAAAACAACCCTTACCCGAATTCTTCGCTTCACGCCGTCCCGCCTCCTGCTTGCGGTTCTGATCTTCGCCACGCCCCTCATGGCGCGAGCCAAAGATCACCAGACTGCCTCCGCCATGGCTCAGGCGGCCACCCGGTTCCTCGCCTCTCTCGACGCCGGGCTCAAGAGCAATGCGGCTTATTCCTTTGAGAACGAAACCCGCGACGTCTGGCACTTCTTCCCCAACTGGCCCAAGCGTTCCGGGATTCCCTTGAGCAAGTTATCCGAGAAACAGCGCGAACCCGTCATGAAGATGCTCTCCCTTCTCCTTAGCGCGGAGGGCTTCAAGGAACAGGAAAAGGTCCGATTGATCCACGGGCTCAAGAAAGACCTGAACGCCCCGGACAACCCAAGGCACCACTATTTCATCTCGATCTTCGGCCAACCCTCCGTCGAGTCGACCTGGGGTTGGCGCTTCGAGGGTCATCACCTCTCCATCAATTGCACCTTGGGGGAAGGAAAGCATTTCTCCGTCACCCCTTCCTTTTGGGGAGCCTCTCCCATTCGGGTCACCAAAGGAGATCACAAAGGGCTTGAGGTCTTCGCAAGGGAGCAGTCCGTCAGCCTGTCTCTGGTCCAATCCCTCTCGGCCAAACAAAAGAAGATGGCGCTCATCAAGAACGGCCAAGGCCCCGGGGCCGTCGCAAGCGTATCACGAGCAGCTTACGAACCCCAAGCCGGCATTGCCTATTCCAGTCTCAACGAGAGCCAGCAAAGGCAGTTGAAGGAGCTCGTTCTCTTGTTCGCGGGCAAGTACCGCCCCGAGTTGGTCAAGCAAATCGACGACCGCAAGAAGATCCTGGACGTTTCCTCCATGAGCTTTGCCTTCTTGGCGGGCCCGGCCAGTCACGTCCCGCACTTCCGGATTCAGACCAAGGAGTACCTCATCGAGTTCGATAACCGGAACGGGAATCACGTCCACTGCGCGTGGCGTGACTTCGACGGCGATTTCGGACGCGACCTGATCTCCGAACACCTCAAGAAGGATCACTGAGACGAGGGCGACTTGCCCATTCGGACTTATCTCTTCCTGAGGGAAGTCCAGTCGTGGGTTTCCTTGTGCTCCTCCTCGTTGGCCCCTTTCACGAACCGGCGGGCCCGGTATTCGAGCGGGTCCACCTGGAAGAAGGCATGGTATCCGCCTCGTCCGTCCTCGTTGATCAGGGAGAGCTCCAACAGTTTTCCTCGTTGCCTGACTTCGACTTGATCGATGCGCGGATTTCCGAGGTCGTTGAGCATGTCGGCAGGAAGGGAGTAGGTATCCGAAACATCCGATAGGTCCAACGACTGCAGGACCGTCTCGGGGTATCCGTCAGCCACTCCGTACCCCTTCCATGGAAGCTCATCGCGTTCGGTGAACAGCCACGATTCGCGGAACCTGATTCTTAGGCCCGCGGCGTAATAATCCTCGAACTTTTCTCCCGAATCAGGTTTTTGCGCTTTCAATTCCTTGCGGGTCTTGGCCCCATGCTTTTTAAGCAAAGCGACCGTTTCGGCCGATCCCCCTTCGATCGCCTGATCAAGTGGGGTTTCGCCCTCGTGGTCCTGAGCGTTGAGTTCGGCCCCTTCGGCAATCAGCAAGGCCGCAATCGCCGTGTAATCCGGATTGGGGTCCGCTCCAAAATCGAGGGCATCTTGCCCGAAACGACGAACCACCGGCCCCCAGGACGCCCGGTGCAAAGGGGTGTGCCCCCAAGACGGACTGGACAAGTTCACCTGAACTCCCTCCCCTAGCAAGAACTCGACGACTTCGAGGTGAGCCTGCTCGGCAGCGAGGTGCAAAGACGTGCCATAAGAAGGATCCACCGCATCCAATTCGGCCCCTTTGGAGATCAGCAACTTGACCATTTCCAAATCGCCGAGGTAACTAGCCCAATGCAGGGGGGTGAAGGCGAGGCGTTTCTCTCCCTTGAAAAGCTCGGACTCCTGAGAAGAGTCCCGGGCATTGACGTCGGAACCGGAGTCCAGCAATTCCTTGACCCGTTCCGTGTCACCGTTGCGTACCGCATAATGAATCTGCGTCGAACAGCCCGCAAATACGAATACAAGGGCAAAGATCAGTTTATTCATTTTGATTGTCCTATCCATTGAAAGCTCAGTTCTT
>JAYOMW010000013.1:15381-36003 GCA_038121045.1 Opitutia bacterium | reverse complement strand
GGTTGGTATTGGATGCGGAGTAACGGGTTGCATTGAACTCGACCGGCCATGGTTGCCCGTATTTCCAAAAGCTCAGGTCAATGGCGATGGGGTTTTCATGGGTTTGGCTAGGGTAGGAGGGGATAACAGTTAAGGCAAGATCCCCCATGCCGTTGTTGTACAAGACTTGATGTTCCGAGAGAGAAAGCGCTTTGGAGAAAAAGCGAACGTCGTCCAACTTCCCGAGATAACGACCGGCAGAGGGATTCTGAGGATCGGCCAAGCCGAAATACCAACGGTCGTCCGGTTGAGTCAGCATGGGCCCGCCGAATCGGTTGGTCGAGCCAATCGATTCGCCGTCGAGAAAGACTTCCATTTCTAAGCCACTGGATGCGTTCGCATCATAAGCAAGAGTCAGATAATGCCATTTTCCATCGGTCACGTTCGAACCAAGAAGTGTCCTTTCCGACCTGCCCAAGGACCTTAGGTAAAGCTCGACCGCACCTCCCTTGGTTCCCAGTTCCAAGGTCGTTCCGCTTGAACCGGCCAAACTGATCATTACGTTGGATACCTCGTTCCCAGACCAGGAAAACCCTTCTTCGTCACGCTTAAACCAGAAAGACAGACTGAAAAGATCGTTCACCCAGTTGGTCGAAAGTGGGCCAAGATCGGCATAATCACCGGTTTGTTGAAAATTCAAAGAAGTCCCGAACTTGGCATCGGCAGACCAATTGGACATCCCTTTGGTTTCACCGGTTTGAGCGTAAATACTGTCCCGAACGGAGGATCCTCGCCCCTCGTCCAGCCACCACCAGTTGACCAATGCGTCTTTTGCCTGTACCGGCGGAACCATTCGAACGCGCAAGGAAGCGGACAAAGTGGGATCCCCCGAATAGGTTCCGGCTCCTCTCGGCAATTCGAGTGAAACGGAGGTTACGTTGGCATCGGGAACAAGATTGAAAGTGAAAGTAATACCGTCGGCGGAAGAAAATCCGGTGATCGTGGCACCCGAAACACCGGCCGACAAATCACTTGCATCCAATCCTGTTACCGCCACCGCTTCTTCGTATCTCTGAAACTGCAAAGTCACGGGAATGGAAGTCAAATTGCTAATGGCAGGCGCTGTAAATACACCGACCAAGCCCATATCTCCTTCCCCGTCGTTATAAATTTTGGCGATTTCGGCATCGGTCAAGGCGGCCGAATAAACTCGGGCATCATCCAAAAGCCCATGAAACCGGTCCAAGGCGGGCATTCCTCCGATAAACCAATCCCCTAAAGTTACCTCACCCGGTTCACCGGAGTTGAAAAAACTTTCGGCGACCAAAGCACCGTTCAAGTAGTGCCGCAGAGTGCCGGCATCCTTGTCGACCACCGAGGCCAAGTGGTGCCATTGATTTTGAACCATGGGCAAATTTGAAATTTCGGCAAAGTTTTCGGAAACGGTGGCATGGTGTGCCAAAGTGTAGCCCTCAATCCCCGACATAACACCCTTGTGGGCAGACAACCCCGAACGAAGGAGAAGAGGCGCATTAAAGCCTAAGGATGCGGTGCCGACGCGATTTCTGGCACCGTGACTACCCTTGTTGTTTACGATCAACTCGCTCCCTTTGGCACCAATCTTGGAAAATTCGCCATTGCGATCCAAATCCAACCAAAAGACACTTCCATCGTCACTCCGGGTACCAAAGGTGACGGTGCCCGACTTGATAAAACCTGATTTTCCAATTCTAAGCTTACCAAACCAAACGCCACCCACGGTATCCGCTCCCGTCAAGCCTCCTGATCTGGCATCTACGGTCCCTGCATTAAAATCTATAGGCAAAACGAAAGCAGTATCCTCGTAAACATAATCGCTCCGTGAAAGAAAGCCCGAACCTGAATCAATCGGATCCAATTGACCGTCCCCGAAAGAGCCGTCGAAAATTCTCTCGGTTACCCCTTGAGGAAAAAGAGTTGATTGCCATGGGTCTCCTGGGTCCAAGATGCTCAAGCTGTTGTAATTGGCCAAAGCAACCCTTCCTTGTCCCATTCTGACTTGCATCCAATCCCCACCACCTCCTTCGTACCAAGCCGTGGCAAAGTCATAATCCAAGGGAGGAGACAAGGTCGTTGGCTTAGCCCAAACGGAAATCGTATAATTGCCCTCTCCCAAGTCCAAAGGCGAACCCTTGGATTCGCCGTAGAGCATCTCGACCTCGAAATCCGAAAAGGCGACAGAGTAAAGACGGACGTCGTCTATGCTCCCGATAAAACGCTGGTTGTTGTCCCACCGTTTGCCAATCGAGAAATCAGTGGTGTTCCCCGTGCTTAACTGATTTTGTCCTCCCCATTGTCCGTTGACCGTAGTTTTCTTTCCGTCGACGTAGAAGATCGGCGAAGAACGGTCGTTTCCCCCTTCCGGCAAAACGGTCACCACGTTGTGCCAAAGGCCGTCGTTGAGTTTGAATTCAGTCGTATTCCTGACCGAATCCCTGAAATCGATTCGGAAATCATTTCCATTCAAGCGCAGCCACCATCTTTGTCCCCTCGAATCGTTCCCCCAATAGGCCAAAGTTCTCCAACTGCTGTTCTCGGTCTTGAACCAAAGTGAGAGAGTTCTCGCCTTGGTACCCGAGATCCCCTTGTAGCCATTGACCACGATATGGTCATTGCCGGTCAATTTGAAAGCTTGCCCCATTCTTCCTCCCGTCCACTCGCTCTGCCCTCCGATCGTCCCATCCCTGAAATTGCCCGACATATCGGAAGCGTTACCATCCAGAGGCCACCATCCCTCCAAATCGTCAAACCTGGTGATTTTCGTAGGTGGCATGAGAGAAGAAACCTCGGCCCAATCATCCACACCGTCCAAGAGCAAGGATCCCGTTCCGAACTTGGGACTGACGGTTTCAAGCAAGGCGCCGCCTTGAAGAGAAGCGAAAGCATCGCCTCCGGATTGATCGGCCACCAAATCCGTACCATTGAACTCATCGAAGGCCCACCAACCCACCAGGTCGGCCGAACGCGTCACCTTGTCGTTGTAGGTAACAACCACGGTTTTCTTTTGATTGTAGTCAAGGAGAGCGTCCTGAACGGCACCCGCGTTCACCGTGAGATATATTCTTTGCGGATCCCTCGTGGCGGTCAAATCGAACGAGTAGGTGGAATTCGAATCAACGATCAAATTGCTTGCGGTCGCCCCGTGAATCGTGAGATCCCCCAAGTCAAAACCCGTTACCCCGACCGGGTTACCCTGCTTGTCTTTGAAGGTTATGGATACGGGAATGGGCAAGACGTTGCTCGCCCGGGAGACGTTGAAATCCAAGGTCGGGCCAAAATCTCCGAAACCGTCGTTGTAAGCAATGGTCACGTTCTCGGCGGTCAATGCTGTTTTGTAGAGCCTGACGTCGTCAATCCAACCGGTGAATGCGTTGCTCCCGTCGGGAGCGGCTCCGATCCCAAGCATACCGTTGTCCACGGTAACCGACCCAACCTGGTTTTGAGAACCCGACAAAACGCCATTTAGATACGTTTTGAATTTTGCTCCATCATAAGTGGAAACGAGAAAATGCCAGTCGCCTGGCGTAATGGAATAGGCTCCATTGTCAACATAGGCAGCCAAAAACCTGTAAAAGGTTCGAAAAGTCTCTCCTCCGGTATCCACTTGAACAAAAAAGGGAGAGTACGCACCCTCCCTCTTGGCAAGAATTTGAACCCAATCCCCGGGGGTTCCGTTCGGCTTGAACCAAAGCGAATATGAAAAACCAATTCGAGCCTGCAGGTTAGGATGAGGACCGGCATCGGCGTATCCTGTCCCCGAACTCAAATCCAAACCCCCTCTGGATTTGCCACCACCCCAAAGAGTGCCGGAACTCAAACGAGCGTCCACACCGTTTCCACTCACATCGGTGGCGATGGTTCCGTTTGACTCGTCAAAGGTCCACCTAACGAGCAATTCATCCTCCCTCACTACCGCTTCGGATTCAGTCATTTGGAAGATCCAAATGAAGGCAATCACAAAGAAAGAATAACGAAGGGTCATTAATGAATTAATATAAGCGAAGGGTGGAAATTATTCAATGCCCGAGACAATGTTTCTTCAAGGAAAAAACACAGTGAAAACATACTATTTGAAAAATACGTTTACCCCCCAAATATTCATAGATAAGTGCAAAATAAAAAGGGAATCGGACACCATGAATTCAAGGCAAAGTTCAAGCTTTCATTAACCACGACCAGTCTACAAATACACTTAGCGCAAAGAACGACATTGTTACCTGCAATTCGATTCAATGCCTCAAAATCAACAAGGGTGCGTTCCTCCAATATTGAACGAACGCAAAAACCGAATAACCTCCGACAACGGACCGCAAATACTTAAACCTATTTTGGGGCAAGGAATTTACTTGGTACGGATGCGAACGCGGAGATACTGTTTTCCTCCCTGATCTTTGGCTTTGGTGTCACTAACCCAAGTAACTCGCTCCATTCCTCCTCCGACATCCTTACCTTTGCCTGGGTTTGCACCGTTGAGATCAATTTGAGTCATGCCTGCAGTCGTCCATTTACGCAAATCCTTGCTTCGTTCGACCACGTATTGCAGACCTTCTTCAGCAGCATATATGTCCTGGTACTTAAGGAAAGTAATCCTTTGCTTACCATCTTTTTTCTTGATGATGCGAGGCATCGAGGCTTTGCGGTCGTAGGTGAGTGAGTCACTGCCGAACGCACGCTCCAAGAGGTTGTTCACTCCGTCGCCATCCGAATCAGCATCATCGGAATCAAACAGAAGAGCTGCGTCAGCAATGGTGGTGCTCCCATCCCCGTCCAAGTCGTCCAAACCGTTGATGGATCGCTTGTTGTAAACCCTGCGGGCAAACTTCGTGCGCTCTGAGGGATAACGCACGTCCCACCTTCTCTCCTCAAGCCATGCTTTTTTACCGGGCTTCATGACGCGGATCTCACGAATAATATCGGCGGCAGCGTAGTAAGTGCCTGCACCGCTGTAATTGCCTGGTTGCGTAAGCTTGATCTTTAGGGTGATGTAGTCATCCGACCCAAAGTTGAAGGTACCCTTCGTGAATCCAAGCGTCTTGCCATCAGGCGATGCTTGGACAACGGTCTTGGGGTTCAGGTCTCCGGGTACTGAAACGGTTACCCCGTATCCGCTCGATGCGGAAACCATCCTGCCAATGGGGATTGGCTTACGGGACAAGGGCAAGTCACGAAGACCTCCGCGTTCTCCCTGCTTGGCAACGATATATTGCCCCAATCCATCTCCGATGATGAAGGAACGGTGCATCACCGTGGTGACGTATGATGCGTTGGAAACCGTTGCCGTTACCGTCACGTTCGAGTCAAGCGTCGTGCCCGTGGTCACCCAACCCGTGGCAGCATTAACCGTGGCGTCTCCCGTCGTAATCGAGAAGGTGGGCTTGAAGGGAAGAGGCTTGCGCGTCTCCGGATCTATGCACATCGCATAACAAGGGAAGGACTGCCCTCGACCCCATTTGCCGATTGGATCGAAGATGAGCGTGAGCGGACGCTTGACGTAGAAAGTCCTGTCAAAAGGCACCGCCGCTGCATATTCAGAATTACCCGCTTGGGTTGCCCGCACGGTCACAGCGCCAGTTCCACTGAACTTGACTTTATTTCCACTAAATACAGTAGCAATGCTACTTCCGTACGATACTTGGAAGCTAACGGGCAAACCGGAATCCGAGGATGCATTGAGTTCAAGAATATCGAGACGGCTTTGCTCCGAAGGTTGAGCAAAGGTGATGGCTTGCGAGCGCTTGTCCAAGACCTTGATTTGAATGGATTTTTGCGCGGCCGCCGTGAAATGGGTGTCACCGGGTTGGTTGAGGTATACCGTAACCGTTCCCGCAGCAACCGGATCGAGTTTACCCCCCGTAACGGTCATGACCGAAGCATTGCTCGTCGTGTAAACCAAGTCCAAACCGGAAGTAGCGTAGGACCCCTCCAACTCAAAAGGATCGTCGAACTTGGAGGTGTAAGGCAGGTTGTCGCTCGGATCGACCGCCAAATTGTTCGCCGCAACCGTAATGTTTTGGTCGCCACCGAAAACCGGACGATGAGTCTCGAAAGGATGCCCGGAGACGAGTCTTGACTGAGATCCCCACTTCCAGGCCAAGTAACCTTCGGCCCTTCTGACGGCATAGTCGTTGAGAGCACCGGTGAAAACCATGACCTCATGCACTTTGGCATTCAAGAAGTTACCGAGAGCTCCCGTTGGGCTTCGGCCTGCGCCCAAGAGAATTTCTCCTCCGGAAGAAGGCAGGTTTGGGGTACCCGAAGCACCGCTTCCGATCAGGTTTTGTCCGTTCAGCATGAATTCGCTGTCGCCATAGGTGGTACCGGCTTTTCTGCGGAACGCACCGATCTGAACCGGAGCGTTCAAGCTTGAATTGAAGATATTCTGAGCATTGTTGAAGTAAAAACCGCCATCCCGGCCCAAGCCGATGATTTGACCACCGGTTCCCGACGGGGAACCAAAACTGAAGACTCGATCGGGAAGGGACCCCGCCGAAGCCATCGCAACAACCATGGTGAAACCGGAGTTGCCGGCAAAAGCCGCAGGCATGTTTCCAGTCATGTAGGCTCCAGAATTGCCTTGGGTTCCGCCAAAGGCCAGAACGGGCAAGCCGCCTTCAACCAAGTAAACGGGTTGCTTGGAAGTGTCGGATTGAGCCATCGTATTGGAATTCAAGGACAAATCGGCCCAGGAGGTCGGTTGGGTTTTGCCGCTTACCGACGGAAAGTCTGCTGCGGACTCCGACAAGCCGTCTCCGTTCACGTCCTTGGCGTCCAGCCACATGATGAATCCGGAGAAGGAATCAGGGTAGGGGCTGAATTCGGTCACCGTGACCGTAAAGGTCTTGCTTGGAGCGGCATTGTAACCGGCGTTGCCGACCTGGTTAGCCGTAATGGTCGCCGTGCCCTTTCCGACCGGCACGATCTTGGTTCCACCCGCCGTCAAGGCTACGATATTCGCGTTGGAGGTCGTATAAAGCACGTCCAAACCGGTCGGCGTTGTAGTACCCTGCTTTACGGCCTTGGCGCCAGGATCAAATTCGAAGTCACCCAAGTCCTTGGTGAAATTCGGAATGGTCGCTCCATTGGAAGCGTTCACGATGACTTGATTGATCTTCACAATGGTCACGTTCTTGTCCATGGATGCAGCTTGCCAAACCTGATTGCCAGGCTGGGAAGCACTTACGACGGCGGTTCCACCACCGACTAGTTGCAGGAAGGTTCCATTCACGACCTTGACGATGCTTTCATCACTCGACGAGTAAGTGATGGCCATGCCCGAGGTTGCGGAGGCCGTCATATTGAGGTCGGTCGTACTAAAGGGGACCGAACTGAGATCCTGGCTCCAAGTGATGCTTTGGGGCTGCAGGGAATCATCTATGACAGTCAACGTTTGGAGGACATCGGAGGCTGCGGCATAGGTAGAATCGCCAAGTTGCTTGGCCTTGACCGTGGTTGTTCCCCCCGCCTGCAAACTTACGACGTTGTTGGAAACAGTTGCTATGCTCGTGTTCACAATCTCGTAGGTGATAGGCAAACCTGAGCTGGCCGTGGCGTTGAGTTCAAAAGTGCCAAGGCTCAGAAGTTTGTCACTAAGCGAGTTGAAGGTGATGGTCTGCGGCACCTTGGTCACCGTCAGATCCTGCTCGACGAAGGAAGCCGGGTTGTAACTGGCGTTACCATCCTGACTGGCCCGGATCGTGGTGACCCCAAATCCGATCACGTCCACGGTGTTCCCACTCACCGTGGCGACTGCCGGATTGGAACTCGTGTAGGTGATGGGCAGACCCGTCGTATTGTTGTTGTCCACGCGCCTGGAAACCGCACTCAGGGTAAAGTTCGCGGATTGAACGTTTTTGGAAGGCAAGGCACCGAAGACGATATACTGATCCGCCCGCGGAGCAGTCGTGATGTTCAGCACGTTGGTCAACTCGGCCGGGAACCAGTTTTCGTCACCGGCCTGCTTGGCTTTTATGCCGACTGTGCCAGGCGTAGCCCCACTGACGATAGTCACGGTATTGCCGGAAACCGTTGCTCGGGCCGTGTCGTTACTCTCGAAGGTAACGGGCAACCCGGAACTCGATTCCGCAAAAACCGTGAAAGGCGAGCTGATCGGCGTCTTGTCGGAAAGGGGTTGGAAGGCAATTTCCTGGGCTCCACCAAAAGTCGGCAGAGCAATCGCGTATTTGTGAGTCGAGGGAAGAAGTGCCTCGAGTCCCCACTTGTGAGCCATGTAGGCTTCGATTTTTTCGCGGGCCAAATCGGGAAGAACCCGATCATAGGCCACAACCTCGGCTATTTCGCCTTGAAAAGTACCGCCGATTTTGTCCAATGCGGATATACCCGTAACGTCAGTGCCGGTGACCTTTTCTTCACCATTGACGTAAATGGCGTAATCTCCGGCGGAGGCTTTGTAAACGATCACGGCCCAAGCATTGGCAGCTACGGCTGAATCCAGCATCGCCACTCCGGAACGCTTGACACCCCATTTGCCGCCCGAGGTCGTGCCTACGAGATCTCCACCAAAAGGCAAGGTCTCGGCCGATTGTGTCGAATCCTGCTTCATCACGGCAAAGACCATCTTTGTCCCCGCGGTGGAAGGCAGGTCCAAGGTGTCTGCGGCGTCAAACTTGATCGTGGCCTTGCTGTCCAAGCCATTCGCATTGTAAAGAGCCATCAAGGAACTTGTGCCTTGAGTCGCGTTTCGGGTGTTGCTGGACTTGTCGTTCCAGTTGAAGAAAGCGGATTGGTCCGTGACAACGTCCGGACTGCTATCAGCATTCACATTGTAGGCATCGAACCACCACTGCATGCCAGAGATGGAATCTTCAAACAAATTGTAGTAGTTGATGGTAAGAGTCTGCGTAACCCCTGTGGTAACGGGGTTGTAGATCGCATTGCCCGATTGAGTCGCCGTGATGGTGACGGTACCTGCCTTACGGATTCTGATCTTGCCTCCTTGAGCAGGATCGGGGTTGCCGCTCGCATCGACGATTTGAGCGATGGTCGAGTCCGAACTCGAGTAGGTAACGAGTTCACCGGAGCTAGCGGTCGCCCCGGGATCAAAATCAAAGTCACCAACGGATTTCGGAGGGAACGGACTAAAGGTGATGGTTTGATCCTGCTTCGACACGGAGATCGATTTGGTGAGAGGCAGGGCAGGGGCGTAGGTGGAACTGCCTGGTTGGAAAGCCGTCAAAGTCGTGCTTCCGGTGCCGATGATACGGATTTTGTTGAAGTCACCAAAACTGCCACCGTAGATCGCCGTAACCTCCAGATCGCTGCCGGATTCCTTCAAGTCACCCGTGTAAATGCGAACGTCGTCAAGCATACCGTTGAAGTAAGAGGTTCCCACCTTTCCGAGAATCACATTCGAAGTGCTTGCAGTCGCGACTGCATTGGTACCATTGGTCGCCGCTCCGGTCGAGATCGCGCCGTCTACGTAAATCTTCGTATCTCCAACCGTTCCACTGTAAGGAAGAGTGACGACGACTTGATGCCATGCATTGTCATTCAAAGAAGCATTGGAAAGAACCGATCCATTTCCGTAGTCTACCTTGAGTTTCCCGCTTACGAGACTGAAAGCGAAAGATCCTGAAACGGTGTGATTACCGGAATAAAGAATGCCTTGGTTGGCTCCGGAAGTTTTCAACCAGAAGGAATAGGTTCGCTTGTCTCCGCCTGTTATCCCCTTGTAACCAAAGGCCTGCGCCCAATCGTCCGTACCGTCGAAGCTCAATCCGTTTCGGAACTTGCCGAGAGTCCAAGTCGGTCCGTAGGTGGAAAGCAAGCGACTGTTGCCGGCAGAATCGGCGCCTTGTGTCACGCTACCGTTTTCGTCCAACCTCCACCATGCATCCAAATGGTAGTCACGGGTGACAACGAGCGAAGCGATTGACTCGTCCCCGATATCATAGGTAACGGCAAGATTCGAACTCGCGGTGGCGTTCAATTCGACCGTATTTCCGAAAGAAACGGCACTCAAATTTTGATCCCAAGAGAGAGTTTGAGCGGTACGGGAATCCACGATGAAGATACCGTCGACGTAAACGAAGTTGTAATTATCCGCCACCGCACCGCTAGGCTTGATGGAGAAAGTGCCCGCCGTGTTCGATCCGTCGGGGATCGCACTCCCCGAATTATCGGTCGGAGTCAAGGTGGGAGCCGTGGTAAATACGTTCTCGTCCTCTCCGTTCACAAAACCAGTCGCCACGTAAGTGAAGGCAGGGTTGTTGGCTCCGACCATGCGGCTCTTGTCGTCCGCGGTAATGGTAATGCTGGGCTTTTCGATAATCAGCGGCCTGGAAACAATACTCGATTGTGCGACGTTGGCATCTCCTATGGCCACGGCATAGATATTGGCTTGACCGGCTTTCTTGAAGGACAATTGGTTGCCCGTACGGACCAAAGTGAAGTCTCCGTTATCCGAGCCGTAAACCGTACTGACCTCGGCATCCGTCAGGGCACGGTCGTAAATCCTGAAGTCATCCATCAGGCCTTTGTACTTGGCGGCCGAATAGTTCTCGGAACGTCCAATCCAAAGAACGTCGTCCCCACCGGCCGGTGAACGGTTGCCCATGTTTTGGGTTTTGACTACGGTACCATTCTTGTAAACTTTTCCGATCCGGGTAATTTTGTCGAAACTAGCGGCATAATGGAACCAATTGCCCGTTGTGAATTGGGAAACGTCCGAAGCAATTTCGTTATTCGATCCACTCGCTCCCCCCAAACGGAAGCGCAACTCCGAAGAATTCGAGAACCTGGACATCCACCCTTTCCCTCCGCTGTTTCCAGCCGGCACCTTGGACGCGATTACACCCCAACGAAGATCGGTCGGCTTGAGCCAAACCGAGACGGTAAGGTTAGACAATTCGCCGACGTCCTTGGGAAGCTCGACGTAATCGTCCGAACCGTCGAAGTCCAAGGCGTTGCCAAATTTTCCAGTCACCCAATCGGCATTGGTCATGTTGTTGAGCGTACCGTTCGAAGAAGAGACTTCGTTGACTGCAGTCGTGCCGGTTGTCTCGTCAAAGCGAAGGTGAGCGACCAGACCGTCGGTCACACTGGCCACCTGAAACAAATCTCCGGAAATGCCGGCCACCGTCTCGTCCGTGCTGCCGTAGTAGAAAGTTCGCCCGGCAACGTCGCTGCTTGCCTGAAGCGTCATGTTGGCATCTCCGTAGGTGATTCCGGAAAAATCAGGACTGAAGGTAAGAGTCTGAGTGCCTCGGGCAACCCGGAAGTGAACTTGCCTGGAATCTTCACCCGAGGAATTGCTGACTTTCAAAGTCGCCGTAAAATCACCGGTGGCATTAGGCGTCCCCGTAATCATGCCGGTCGTAGCATTCAACTCCAAACCACCCGGCAAAGCACCCGAAGTAACCGCATATGCGTCGGGACCACGGTTGGCCTGCACCTGATAACTAAAGGCCGATCCGTAGGAAGCGGCAATTTTGTTGAGGTAGGATCCGAAAAGAACCTCCACCTCGTTTTGACTAAGAGCACGGTTGTAATAGCGTATGTCGTCGAGGAACGTTCGAGCATAGGACTGCATCGAATTAGGAGGAGCAACGACGTTATTGGTGTTTTGTCGGGCTCCGAAAACCAACCTGGCTCCCGCGTAATTTACGTTTCCGCTTCTGTCTTGCTCAAGAAATTTTTCTCCGTCTACGTATATGCGTTGCTTGCTTCCCGCATGACCATGAACCGCAACGATGTGTCGCCAAGCATTGTCGTCGGCAGGGTAAAAATTTCGTAGGTTTCCATCGCCTCCGGATGGGCCATTGGTGGTAAAGGTAACCTCCCATCCTCCGGCTCGCCTGAGCTGCCAACCTCTTCCGCCTTCACCACGCTTGGAAATCCAAGGTTCCCAGCCACCGTCAGGGTCTCTTTTGACCCAAGTGGAAATGGTGAAAGCATCCCTTCCGGTAAACACCGTTTGATTTTGCCTGTCGTCCACGTGAACGTAATGGTCACCCGCCGTGAGATTGAGTGCGCTTCCGCTACCCAAAGGCGTATCCGTCGTGAAAGAACCGCCGACCATCGTACCGTTGTATTCATTGCCCGAGGTGTCCCGGGAGTCGTTCTGATCGAACAACCACTCTCCCAACAGCCCCACTCGACTCGGAACGGCGAATCCTTCCACGCCCGAAACGAGCTTCAAATAAGGACTGTTGTCAAAGGCAGGAGCGATTTCTTTGTATGGATGGCCAGGTACCAAGGTATCCGTGGCACGCCATTTGTGGGCTAGATACCCCTCGACTTTAAGACTCTCCGAACTCGTCAAGTAACGGTTGAAGACAAGGACTTCGGCAATGTCACCTTGGAAGAAATCGCTTTGGGTTAAATCTTCCCGGCCAAACTTCACGTTCATAATCGTTTTGTTGGCGTCGAAAAACTTGAAGATTTTGGGAGCAAAACCGTTTGCGCTGCCGGCCAGAAGGTCAAATTCGCTCGAGCCAAGAATACGGGCATTTTGTCCGTTGGTCTGAGCATCTAGGCCACCCTCGCGTTGGGCTACGACGAAAACACTTACCTCGTCACCGACGCTTTGGATCGCCGAAGTCACGTACAGGTTGTCGTTGAGACCGTCGAAACGGATAACTCCTCGGGAGCCGATGGCTTGAGATTTGAAAGTAGGCCGAGCCGAAGATCCGGATGCCTGTTGAACGAGGTAGCCCCCGTTTGATTTGTCTTTCCAGTCTTCAACAAAAGATCCGTCCGCCAAGCTGTCGGGCAAACCGTTTCCGTCCACGTCGTCGGAAGAGAGCCACAAAACCAAATCGGGCACCGAGTCCTTGTTAAGAAGGGTGTTGGTCGCCTTGAAGGATTTGGTTTCGGAAGCCCAAACCGTGCCCACGCTGTTGGAAGCCTTGGCCCGATAATAGTAGGTCGTGCCATTGCTGAGGCCTGAAATTTCCTTGCCTACCACTCCTTTGTCGTGGGTACCGCTCAAGACTTCGGTATTCTGCCACGTGCCCGTCGCTCCATCGGCAGTTCCCCAGTAAAGGGTAACCGTGGTCGGGGCTCCACCAATGTCCACGGTCTCCTCAAGGGCGTCAATTTGATGGCCAAATGCATGGTTGGTATCGAGTTCCAACCCGTACTTGTAAGCCAAATGACTCTCGATTTTCTGCCTCTGCTCATCCGACAACATACCGTAATACATGATGAATTCGGCGATCTGACCCTTCGAGTTCTCTCCGTTGTCATTGTAAGCGCCAAACTCGAGTTGCTGAGGGAAATGCCAGTCATTGTTTGATCCTGAGTTAGCAGAGACGCGCGAAGCCCCGAGATCATAAGTCCAAGCCTGCGGATCGGGGTTGTCCGACTTTCCTTGGTGTACGACGCTGAACAAGTGCCAATCGTTGTCATGAGCATCACCACTATCGACCCATCCGTCAAAGTGATGCCTATTTACCATTTGTCCATGAAATCCAAAGAGCCAATTTCCGCCCTTGGAGGAAATGAGCCGCTCACTGTCTCCGTTCAGCCCAGCCGTATAACGGGCGACCGCAATAGCCGTCCAACCACCGAGCCTCCACTTCGACCATTGCGTGCCGGAACGGAAATTGTAAGAAGTCCACATCCGGTCGGCCGCATCGTTGAAGTCGACCACCGGCTTGTTGTTCAAGCTTGGTTCAGCCGCAATCCAACGGGGGTTGTTCCGGATATTGTTCATGTGCCTCGCTTTACCGGAAATGTCTTTCCATTGAGTTACGTTTGCCAGATTACTCAGACCTTGAATGGCCGAGGCGTCAAAATGAATCCCCAACTCCTTGTCCGGGAAGGTAGTGGGCGTAATCTTGCCCGGATACACAATGGTGGTACCACCCGTACTGACGACTTTCGCGTTAATGGTAGCGGAAGAGGGGCTTACGTCGGAAGCCACCGCTGTTTCGATGTCAGGCGAACCCAAGGTAACGAAGATGCCGGAAGTTGCCGAAATGGAGGTTCCCGCATTGTTGGCCGCCTTGGCTCGGTAGAAGTATTTCTTTCCACTTTGAAGCCCCGAAACCGCCTTGGAGAAATCCGAACCAGCTTGGACTTGTCCGACGACTGCCGAGCCATCCCATCCGCTGTCGGAAAGATTTTGGTCAACCAAACCGTAGTAAACGGTCACAGTTGGCGCATCGTTCCCGTCAAACGAATTGAGTCGTCCGATCAGGGTCGCTCCATTCTGGGTGAAGGTCGTCGTGTTCGCATCGTAGACCGAGACGACCGGTGAAAGCAGGGAAGCGTTCGTCTTGAAACTACCCGCATGACTTGTCCAACCCGTACCACCGGAATTCGTCCCTGCCACCCGAAAATGATAAGTCGAATCCAAGGTCAGTCCGGTGAGAGAAACGTTATGAGTACCCGCTCCCAAAAGGGTAGGGGCGCTGAAAGAATAGGACCATTGGGAAGCCTGAGCGTCTCTGACTCTTCCGGCCTCGCGGTTACTGAATCCGTAGATGTGCCAAGTGGAACCAGGCTCCGGATTGACGCTAAACTCGGCCTCCGTACCCGTCGCCTTGTAGTAACATTCGACAATCAAACCGTCCGGAATGGTCGCGAAGTCCTGATAGGCGACAATCGATCCTTCTAAGTCGGTACAAGTGATAGTGGCTTGTCGCCCTTCCGTATCGCCCCATGACTGCGAATAGAGGGTGAATTTGTAGTATTGGCCATCGGTGAGACCGGTAACCTTTATATTTTGCGGATCTCCGTTATAACGCATACCGTTGCTCAAGACCTGACCGATCTGCCCCGTCACAGTCGACCCCTGAGATCCGTGCGTGGTTTGCAAACCGGAGGTGAAGGCCCATCCCGTACCTGAAGTGCCTGTTTCTCCCTTGAAAAGAACACCGTTGACGGTTTTGTCCGATCCGTTGACGTTGACCGCGCAGGTGTAAGTGAAAGAACTCGAGACCCCGCAATCTGAATCACCGGTGAAGTAGTATTGCTTCCATCCCAAATTGGGAGATTCCGTGGTATTCGAATCATCGAAGTAAACGGTCACGTTGGAATCCTCGCCGCCGAAATCATCGATCTTGAAGTTAATCGTAGCCGAGGTGCCCAAAACATTCGACGCCGTCAGATCGGTAACGACCGGACTGAAAGTCGGAGGGATCGGTTTGACGTGAAGAACAAGGGTTTGTTCCGGACTGTACCCGAGAAAGTTTCCGGCCTTGATGGTCACGTTGAAGTCGCCCACCACGGTGGTGGATCCGACGATTTTGCCGGTGCGGGCATCGACCGTAAGACCGGAAGGAAGACCGGTCGCAATGAAACTGTCGGGGCTTTCAGAGCCTTGTATGGTGTAGTGAACAGGGGGAGGTTCATTCACGCCGTCCCCGTTGCCATTGTTGTACAAGGCGGAAATCTCGTTTTGGGTGAGCACTTTGTTGTAGACACGAAAATCGTCGATTTTTCCATTGAAGGTTCGTCTGATGTCTGTCCAGGATGACCACAAACCAAAACGCAACATTCCTGTCGGACGATACGGGTCGGTGTAAATCGAAACCACTTTGTCCGTTCCCCATCCTTGGGCGTTAATCCTGCGTTTTACGCCGTCCACCCAATGGTTGAGTACGGTTCCGTCATAAGTACTGACTAAATGAACCCAACGGTCATCCATTCCCTCAGCCACTTCGACTTCCACGTCCCATGCATAGTGCTGAGAACGAAAACGTGTCGACCCCCCGCCCCAGAAACCACGAATAGCCCACTCGGTTTTAAGAGGCGCCCAATTATTGTGATGACCTCCCAAACTGTACAAACCGGCCTCGCCTTCGTTGTTTTGAGCAGCGTAGGGCATAAACCAAATCGATACACTCCGAGGTTTGTCACCGTCAATGTCCAAGGTATCTGCGTAGGCATCTGTTAGGATCCACTCGTTCATAGTGAATTCAACGGCTCCTCCGAATTTACCTGCCGAAGTGAAAGAAGGCAAGTTACCCGAACGCCCTTGCAGCATTCCGACAAAGCCGCCGAAATCCGAATTCGTGGTCGTGCCGGAAGTTTCTTCAAACCTGAACCATGCGGTCAAGGCGTTTTCCCCAACCGCCCCGGTGCGCGAAGAGTAACTTACGTTGGCGTCGAGAACCCCGGTAACTTGAGGGCGCGTCATCTCGATTTTTTCAGTGTAATCAAG
This sequence comes from Opitutia bacterium, assembly GCA_038121045.1. Lineage (GTDB taxonomy): Bacteria > Verrucomicrobiota > Verrucomicrobiia > Opitutales > Seribacteraceae > Seribacter. The sequence goes on along the minus strand of JAYOMW010000013.1, from coordinate 19,856 downwards.
CGTACCGTAGTTAAAGAAACTCGACTCGTAGGCCAAAATCAACCTGCCGTCCGTTCCTTTGGCTTCCAGGTTGCCCTTGTTTACGATCCCTTGTCCGCGGATCTGCAAAGTCCCCCGGGTACCGTTGGCAGTTACGGTATTCGAAGTTCCGTCGTCTCGACCGATCGTTACAAGTCCTCCCGACTCGATCGAAATACCCGAATCGACGACGTCTTGCGACATATCGGCTTTAATATTGATTCCGCTTGAGTTGGTTTCCTTAAGGACAAGTCCATTGATACCTTGCACCACGATTTCCAAATCGGAACCAAGATCAATTTTCTCAAAGGAAAAGACGGCCGAAGGAACCGTTTTCCCATTGAAGTTATAGGCAGAATCAACCGTACCCATGCCATGTGTACCGGCACTGTGATACCAAGTGGCTCCAACCGTATCGAAGATTAATTTGCCCGAAGAAAATTCCAAGGTTTTGATCCCCATGTCTCCAACCACCGAAACCGAACCGGTTCCGGCGTCCAAGATACCGAAGGTAGCTAATTTCGGAGTATGAACGGCAATCCTTCCGCCACCTCCGACAAGGGGAGTGCCAGCACTTGAAGACCCACCCGAAGCCCGGAGAGATCCGTTGTTGGTCACGACGTCGCCCTTGATCAGAATGGCTCCGCCTGAGCCGCCTCCCAATTCAGAAGCTCCGCCTCTGGCCGAAATGACGGTCGATGAACCAATGGTTACGTCGCCGGTTTGGTTGGCTTCGAATCCAATGGCTCCGCCTCCGCCTCCTCCTACGCCGGTCTGGGAAGCGCGCCCGCCGGAACCACCAATCAAAGCGGCCAAGAAAGAATCACCATAAATAACCGGCAAAGGCTCTCCAACGCCCGCCGAAGCGTACGATCCGCCCGATCCGGTTGCTGCGGTCGCACCACCGGGGCCTTGGCCGTTACCTCCGGAAGCACCTCCGCGATAACCGCCGGCTCCGGCGGAACCATCGGTCTGACCATCGACGTAAATGCTGGCATCAATCGCGATGTCTCCGTGGTTTCTAGTCTTCAGGAGTACGGAGTTCGAACCTTTCACTTGAACAATGACGGAACTGCCCAATGTGATGCTGTCAAAAACGTAGGTAGCCACGGCATAGGTCTGATCGACCCCGTTGACCGGAAGAATCTTGTCTTCGATTGTTCCGAAAGCCAAACCGCTGCCCGCTGGCCCCGAATAAATGAGCGTGCCGGCCGAACTGTCAATCACAACGGAACCCGAAACCGCATTCAGCGAAGACATTCCACCTTCGGTGGCTTCCACGTAAAAAGTACCGTCTCCGGCGATGATACCGGCGCCATTGTCACGACCGCCCGATATGTCGTACTGACCGGGAACCAGCGCTTTGCGCGAGATCAAGGCGATTCGTCCGCCGCCACCTGCTCCGCCATAAATATTGTGGTAACGATCTCCTCCCGTAACGGACAAGAAACCGTTGTTGGTCACGTTGTTTCCTTCGATCCGAATGGCTCCTCCGGAACCGCCGCCACCGTTTCCGCCGCGCCATCCGTCCGTATCGGTAGCGGTATCGGGGATGTCTCCACCGTCCGCCAAGATCTTGACTCCGGCGCCAATGGTCACCGACCCGTTACCGTCTGCGACCAGTTCGAGGGCGCCTCCACCGCCACCACCGGCGCCGGCGGCCCGTTCGCGGTTTTGGCCTCCATCCCACCATCCGCTGGCACCGCTTCCGCCCGCACCGCCGATCAGAGCGTCGAGTTTGCGGTCACCGAAAGTTTCACCGGCCACGGGATTGCGTTCGAAATTACCGGCCGTGCCTTTGCCGGCATAAGAACCACCGCCACCAGTCACTTCGAGTTCCCAAGCCGTGTTGGAGTAACCTCCACCTGCATTGACCACGGTGTTGTGCAAGTTGGTAGGTTCGCCACCCGGGCGACCTTGGCCGTTCTGGTTAACGGACGCACCACCGCCCCCACCACCAATACGACCTAAGCCGCCTGGCGCGCGACCACCGGTACCGAAGTTGCCGTTGCCCGAGTTCAAGGCCTCGGCGCCCGTTCCGGCCCCGCCCGATGCATTCAGGTCTACCAGAATCTCGATGTCACCATGGTTGGAAGTGTTGAGCGAGAGGGCGTTTGCGCCTTTGAGTTCGACTACAAGGTTGCCATGAAGCTTGATCGAGTCGAAGGTGTATTTGGTTTTCTTGAACCCGAGCGTATCTCCCGTGGGTGAAGTCCAACTTTCGGTTGAAATTGTCCCGGTTCCCGAACGACCCGAACTGTGGGACCAAGTCGCGGCCGAAGTATCGAAGGTCAAAGTTCCGTAATTGAAATCCAGTTTGTTTTCGGTGACGAAAGTATCGGTCGAGTCAGCCCAGTCCGAACCCTTTGAATTGCTCCCGAAGGCACGATAATAATAGGTCTTGTTCTTGATCAGGTTTTGCAACAAAGAAAGTTGCTTGCGTTGGGTCTCGACTTGGGCTCCGTTCGAAAGACTCTGCGTGGACCATAGACCCGCCTGAGCGGAATCGGAAGGCTTGACGGTCACCTGAGTGGAGGGTCCGGCGACTCCGCCGGGCGTCTTGAAACGAAAGTCGATTCCGGAGCCCCCTCCGTATTCGAATTGAATCCCCGCAATCCGATAATCGCCGGGTTGCAAGGTAACGGTCTTGTAATGCTGGTTCCAATGATAATTGTCGGGGAATTCGTTGATCGCCCAACCAGCCCAACTGCGAACCATCAGGAATTCGTTGCCATTGGCGCCGTTTCTTGAAAATACGCCGTCTTGATCCAAGTCGATCCATAAGGCAGACCGATCATCGACCCCGCGATAGCCAAATTCGTATTCACCAGCAACCTTGGCTGTGAAATACCCCGAACCGTAGGAAGTGAAATTATCGTTTTGGTTGATTCCCATACCGGCGTTTCTAAAGTCGGTGTCGTTGTTAAAATCCCAACCGCGACCGCCGGGACCGCTGGTAAGAGTTCCTTTGCCCGACGGACTTTGCTCAAGCAATCCGCGACCGTCTTGGATATCCAACCACGCTTCCTCACGCCAGTTGTAGCCAAAAAGATCAAGCTGGTTGTCATTTCTGATTTTTTGGTAGATCTTGCCGACCGGCGCCACGTTGTCCCAAGCCGCGGCGTTTTCTCCTCCGTCGCTCAAACCCCAGTAGATTGAAACGTCCACCCCAACCGAGGGGTTGCTGAAGTCCACGGGTTGTCCGTACTTTGGATGCGCTGAATTGAGAGGCAAATTCCATTTGTTCGAAAGGTAATTCTCGAGCATGTGCATCTCGTCGTCGGTGACCGCCCGGTCAAAGAAGAGGACCTCCCCGATTTCCCAGACTCCTCGATTATTGAAATTCGTTCCGCCGTCGTGCCTGGCCCCCAAGGTCATAAGGCTTCCGGGAGCGGGAGCAATGGCTCCACTGTCGTCCAAATTATATTCGGTTACCCCATCTCCTCGTTGAAGTTTTTTCAATCCGTCGTAACGCAAAGTCCAAAAATGCCATTGGCCACGCATGCTGACGGACGGGTTGGCATCCGGATCATCCGTTCCGGTGGTGCCTCTGGTCGTAAGGGTCATGTGTGGATCGCCTCCCCGGGTACGGAATTGCCACCCTTGTCCGCCGTCTCCGCGTTTGGACAAAACAGGTCTCCAATCTTCCCGATTGTTGTTTCCTTTGGCCACAACGAGAAAAGTGTAGGTCTCCAATCCGTCGTACGGACGACTGTCGGGCATCGAGATCGCCAAATAATCGTCTGCGAAAGAAACCGCAGGCAAACCGTTTTGAGCGTTGGTCTTGAAGTGAGGTTCGCGACCGGAGGTCCGAACGTTGGTTATCCTGGCATGGCTTTGCTCTTTGGATAGGTCGGCCCAGAAAAGAACGCGCTCCCCGTTGGAAGGCGCGGTGATTTGAAGGGATGGATTGGTCACTAAATTCCCAATGTCTCCGCTTCCGCTGTTGTAGATCGCGGTAACGTTTGCTTGCGTAAGTTCGATGTTGTAAACGCGCAAATCATCGATTTTTCCGTTCATGCGCATGTTGGTCGTGACGCCTTCCCATCCGCCGATGTAGAAATTCTGGTGAACGGGACTGATTTGAGTGGTCGTGTTGGTTTGAGTGCCTTTGAGGACACCGTTTACGTAAATTTTCTTGGTCCCCATGTTGTAGGTACCGACCACGTGTTGCCAAGTTCCTGCCGCGGCAGAACCGGCGCCACTGCCGACCCGATTGGTTCCCGTACCGGTATTGCCTATGTTAAAGGAATAGGAGGGATTGGCACCGGCACCATCTGCGTTGTACCAAAGAAGAAACGTATGGTTGTCGTTTGCGTGCGAACCAAAAAGGGCGGCATCGTCGACAGCTGCCGTTCCGACTGAATCAAGGTTTACCCATCCGCTGACGGATACATAGTTCGAGGTGGTGATTCCGGCAAAGTTTTCAATTCTAATGTAGTCTCCGTTATGATCGA
>JAYOMW010000013.1:4887-15281 GCA_038121045.1 Opitutia bacterium | reverse complement strand
GAGGTGGTGATTCCGGCAAAGTTTTCAATTCTAATGTAGTCTCCGTTATGATCGAAATCGACCGCATTTCCGAATTTTCCGGCGACGAATTGGGGATTGCCGAAGAATTTTCCGTTGTTTCCGTTTCCAGTGACGTCTCCAACCGAGGCTCCGTCTTCTTCATTGAAATTCCAATAGGCCACAAGGTTTTGATAAGCGGTGACTTGAGGTCCGGCATACGCAATGGAGCCTTGCTCCTTGGAAAGGCTTCCCGAATTGTTGGCGTCGAGCCAAAGAACCATTCCATCGATCGAATCTTTGGTCAATTGAGGGGATTGGCCGTTGTTTACCGTTCCCGAACCGATGTACACGACGTTGCTTTGCAACTCGACGTCGAAAACGGTGCCGTCAGTCGAAACGTTTCCAAGCGGATTGTTCCCTACGACCGGAGTTACCGATGTGTTGGTGGAAAAGCTCATGCTTTGGTCGGACCAAACGCCCGAAGGAGCACCGGCATTAAAACAGAGATAGCGGTAATGGAAGGTCGTGCCAGGCAACAAGTTGCCCAATTCAATAGTGAAATTTCCTTCCACGTTGCCCGCCGGATAAACGCTGTCCCATGAATTGGGATCGGTTCCTCCGTCCGTAGTTCCGTAATAAACGTTGGACGAAACAATGGCTCCTCCGTCATTTTGCACTTCACCGTTCAAGTCCGCGCGAGTGGCCGATACGTTCGTGGCGGCTTTGGTTATGACTGTCGGAGGCTTGGGCTTGACAAGAAGGGTCATGATCAGAGCCGAGGGATCGTTGTCGTCGAGATTACCCAAAAGTGAGCCGTCGGAATACTCGAACACGAGGTTGATTGAAGCGGTGGTCGCGACCGATGGAGTACCCGAAATCACACCGGTACTCGGATTGACCGTTAAACCGTCGGGCAACCCAAAGGCGGCGAAACCAGTTGGAGAACCAGTAGCGGACATGGTGTAAGAATAGGCTTCCTTGGCAAAGGTCTCGTCCGAAAGGGAACTGATCAGAACCGCAGGTCCACTAACCGCACCGTAAGTCCAAAAATTATTGGAAGCCGACTTTTGGTTGTCGAAAGTCGCCTTGACCCAATCGGCCGAACGAGCTTTGGTTTCGGCGCGCAGCTCATCAAAGGAAGACTGCATCGAGGAAAAGGCAATGAAAGGAGATTCACCGGCTTCCTTGGCATTCGCTCCCGCTGAAAAACTACCCGTTTGGTTGAGGGCTCCGTCGACGTACAACTTCATGGAGCCTGTGGACTTTTCAACCACTCCGGTGACGTGTCTCCAAACGTTTTTCGGAATGTTTACCGAAGAAGTGACCTGAGACAAACCGTCGTCGGTGGAGTGCCTGAAGATAGGATTGCCGCTACCGTCCGCTCGAAAGCCAAAATCACCTTTGTCCCACATGCTGAAGGGATTGACGACACTTCCCCAAGGCGCGCTGGGGTCAACCGTCCACCAACCGTTTTGAGCAGACGCCGTAGGATTGATAATGGTCCAACTTCCCCCCGGAGGAAGAACTTCCGGAAGAATTCGCGAGCCTCCGCCACCTTCCATCATCCCAGTAGCGAAAAGATGTTTGTCTCCGGCCGTTAGGTTAAGAACCGCAGAAGTCCAATTTCGGTTGCAATTGGTTCCATGGAGGTTTTCGCCCGTCGATTCAATCACGTTGTTCTTGTTCGTATCGAAGAACATACAGGCTCTGTCATCCTTGTTACGCATGCGAAATTGCCACCCCCCCGTAGTCGGAACGACGAAAGTGGAGGCTGCGAGAAAACTGAAGTTGTCGTTGCGGTTTATTCCAACGCCGGCAGCCATGAATTCACCGTCTCCATTGAGGTAAAGATCCTGATCATTGAAAATCCGCTGCCCTTGAAGCGTGGAATGATCCCAAAAAGAAGCGAAGTTATTACCGACTCCATCGTTCGGCCCCATGTAATAACCACGAGCCAAAAAGGCATTGTTAATGGATCCGGCGTCACCCGTTCTGCGAACCCAACCGGAAAGAGTGTAATCGCCGTTTTGGACACTGTTGAGAGCACCCGAAGGGGAGGCGAGGCCACCAACTGAATTGGGGGCCTGCGAACGAAACGCATCAACTACTTGATGAGAAGAATTGCCATCCACAAAACCGGAATCCGTTCCATGATTGGCAAAAGTGGAAGAGTCAAACTGCTTGCCCAAGACGGCCTCGCCCATGTGGTAGACTGCGGTGAATCCGTTCGACCAAACGGATCCGTTGTAGGTGTAAGGTTCGATGTCCTGTTCGGAGGGGTTAGCCCAAGCAAGCGTGATGGTGCTTGACGAATTGAGATCATATACGCGGACCCACACCTCGGAGACTCCATTCGGGTCCCAATTCTCAATCTCGTAGGGGAGTACGCGTCCAGTCGAATCAAAGATCCGCAAGTCATGTCCCGTGCTTTGGCCGGAAAGGTCTTTGGCCAAAAAACCGTTGTAGGAAAATCCGCTGACATCCGCGACGGAAAGACGGACGAGGGCGGGAAAATCACGAAGAGTCTCGCTACCGGCATAGCCAGTTGCGTTGACATCCAATTTGTAAACGAATTGATCCAGGTCAACGATTTCGACATTGAAAACTTTGGATACCGTGACCCCACGCCCGGTAAGGGTAATGGTAACGTTGGACGAAGAACCTCCGACCGGGGTACCTGAAATCACTCCGGTAGCGGTGTTGTAACTCAAACCGGCGGGCAAACCGACCGCAGTACGATTTTCAACTGTTCCGAAAGCGGGTGGATTGAAGCTCATGAGCAATCCTTTCTTACCGTACACGTCGGCAGTGTCCCCGAAGTAGGGAGGACCTTGAAAATTATCGAATTCAAACATATCTACACCGGCTTTTTGGTTCTCGTAGGAGAATCGAATCCACTCGGTTGAGCGCATAGCGGGAGCAAAACGAATTTCATCGAGTTTTCCATCCATACTCCAATCGTTGAGCTCCGAATCGTTACCGATCATCATGCCTTCGGAAAGATTGCCCGGCGTGCTCATCGAACCGGCCGATTTGTAAGCCCCGTCATTGTAGATCGTTATTCTTTGAGCCTGTCCGTCGACCACAAAGGTGATGTGCTCCCATTCAGACGCCTTCCAACTGGTCACGGCGTTGAGTGCGAAGTTCGGGTTGTCCTGAGCTCCCCGACCATGCAGGCGCTGATCATTGTTGTCACGGAACAAAATTTCGAAGCCGACTTTTTGGTTCCAGTACCTCTTGGCGCTGAAAAGCCTGTTCCACTGAATGTCGTTGGTATTGCCTGTTACGGACGCTTGCCCCTCGTACTTAATCCACATGGATCCGGTAAAACTTGACCCAAGGTTGAAATTTGGCGAAGCGGGGATTTTGATACCGTCGGTTCTTCCGGTTGGAAAAAACTGAGCTCCCGAGAGTACGCCGGCCGAGGTAGACGTAACCTCGGTTTTTTGACCATGGTTTCGATTGGGCGAAGAATCCGAAATAGATGGCCCTTCTTCATCGTCCATGCTCCATCGCGCGGTGTAACCAGACCAAACTTCACCATTGTTGACGTAACTTGGAAAGTCAGTCACCTCGTTTGGATTTCCCCACCACATCCTGATCGTGGTGTTTCCTTCCGAAGAGGGTTTGACTTCGGGAATCTTGACCCAAACACGAGAGTCGCCCCCGGGATTCCAAGAGTCGAACTGGTAGGGTAGGAGGGTACCGCCCGTGGAGTCGGTGAAGCGGATATCCCGGCCGCTAATCGAAGCCACTTGCGAATACTTGAACCCGTCGGCCTTGGCCTCGTTGATCGAGAGGTTTGCCGGAAAACCGTAAAGCCCCTTTCTGACCTTGAGTTCAATCTCTCCAATTCCCAAGGTGTTGTCTCCGTTGTTGGCGGTGAAAACCAACTTGTACCAACGATATTCTCCGACGGAATCAGGCGTGTAAGTCCTGGTTTGCCATTGAGTCCAACTCGTTTCTCCCGAAACCGTATCCAAGGTCGTCCAATTCGAGTTGTCGTTGGAGCCTTGCAGGGTCCAATCCTTGGGGCCTCGCTGAGCGAAATTCCAACTTTGCGACTGAATGGTGTATTCAATGATTTTTTCCCCTTGGGTGAAATCATACTTGATCCAAGCAGGACTCGAGGAAGTCGGTTGGTTGGCCAACCATCTTCCTTGCGTGACGTTTCCTTTGTCGTCGAAGGCCCTGGTGCCCGGATAGGAATTATTTCCAGCCGAATAGGTTACGGAACCTTGACCCGGTTTGGTTGCGTCCGAAACGTCACCGCCTCCCGTGTACTTGAGGGTGAGATCCATGGAGTATTTCCAATCGTCCAAGTCGATGACTTTGATCGTGACCTCTTTGATTGCCGCGGCATACGAATTGTAGGCAAAAACCTTGAAAGTACTTGTTCCCACCGCAGTCGGAGTTCCGGAAAGAACCCCGGTTCCCGAGTTGAGAGTCATCCAGGAAGGTAGGTTGTGAGCTCCGAAATGAGTTGGGTTGCTCGAGGCCTGAATCCGGTAGTTGAAGGGTTTGCCTTTGGCCGCCGCAACGTCTCCGGAACTAGTGACGACAGGAGTGACTTCACGGGTACCGTAACGGAACAAACTTGGGGTGGTATCGTCTTCGTTGGAAGCAGGAGCCCAAGTCGCCCCTTCATCCAGAGAATAAGCAAAGCCGATACCACTGATCGGACCGGCTCCTCCTCCGCCGTTGGAGAATCTGGCCTCAAAATCATACCAACCAGCTTGACCAAAATCCAAGTGAGCTTCCTGCTTCGTATTCCACGATGAGTCGTTGATCACAACGGATCCATTGACAGTTACGTGGGTTTTGTCGTCAATGTTTTCACGAAAAGAAATTTTGCCTGAATCGGTATAGACTTGTCCGGTGTAAACAACGGTGAAATTGTCAAACCATGGTGGCTTGGAGGCAATTTGGCCCAAGCTGGTCCCCAGCGGATCAACCCCGTTTTCGGCCCCCGTTCCGGTCGCCCATGTCTCCAAGTCTCCAGGATTAACCGTAAAACTCATGTTGCCGGTCAGTCCCCCCGCAATCAAACCGGGCAGTGAAATCGGTTCGGCCACGGTCGTGAAAACCAAGGTCTCGGGCGTCCAGGTCGTACCGACCGAATTGGTGAAGGCCGTTCGGACAAAATAAACGTTCGGACCGCCGATCGTGCCCGGACTAAGAACGGCGTTCAGAACACCGGGAACCGCCGTGCCGGCGTTGATTTCATTTTGCCAAGCAGAAGGATTGGTTCCACCGTCCGCTGTGCCCCAGTAGAATTTCGCAGTGGTTGCGGCACCTCCGTTCGCCTGCAAACTAGTGTTGAGGACTGCCGAATTCGAGGTGATATTGGATACGAGGTTGATCGTACCCAACACAGGCGCAACCGGGGAGGATGGAGTCGTGAAGCTCTTTGTGGTCGTCCAAGTCGATCCACCGGAGTTGGTGGCTTTGAACCTGAAATAATAAGTCGAGCTTACGCTCAGTCCAGTCAGGTCTTTCAAGAATGGCCCGACCAACTTGTTTCCAAGGTTTTCGGTGTTTTGCCAAGTTCCCGTACCGGCGTTCGTGGTACCGTAATGCAAAGAAAGGGTGGTGGTCGCTCCTCCGGTTTGGGTCAATGCCCCCGAAACTCTGGCTGTCGTGGCATATACCAAACTGGCCTCGTCAATGGTAAGTTGAGGGGCGGAGACAGGGAGATTGATGGTAAGAGTTTTGACGTCCGTGGAAGAGACGGTTTCGGCGGACAAGCTGACGGAATAGCTTCCCCCGATCGTTGGAGTACCGGATATGACACCGGTCGTCTGGTTGACCGTCAAGCCCTGAGGCAAACCAATTGCGTTCAGCACGGCATTCGGATCATCAGCCGTAATGGTGTAACTGAAGGCGCTGTTCAAGGTAGCGTTGACCTCAAGAGCACTCGTAATATGAACGGGAGTCAGGCTTTCGCCGTTGCCGTTGTTGTAAATAATGGAGCGGTCTCCCGCAGATAGAACTTGGTCGTAGATCCGAAAATCTGATATTTTTCCTTGGAAAGTTCTGTTTTGTTGCGTACCCCCGCCAAATCTTCCGACTCGAACTCCGTGACTTTCCCCCGTGCTGATATTTTGTTGCTCCCAATCATTACGCTGAACGTTGTCAACGTAGACTTGGACGTTCGTTCCCGTGTATATGTGAAACAAATGAGTCCATTTGTTCATAACGCCTTCGGGAACGGTAGTGTTCGGATCCCAACACCAATGTTGAGAACGCATGTACATGTAGTTAGTGCCCCAAAAACTGCGCATGGCGAACATGTTGTGTCGGCCATCGGTGCAGGATTCGGTCCCGTATCCGTAAATTCCGGATTCGTTTTGTTGACCGGTGGGAACGAACATCCACAAGGAAACCGTTCTCGGGTTGTTTGCACCGACTCCCATGTCCGCGCCCTTGGCGTCGGATTCAAGCCACTCGTTCAAGCTTAAAGCCAGAGAACCTCCTCCAAAACCGTCCCCGGAAACGGACGGAGACTTACCTAAATTTCCTACGAGAGACCCCGTCCAACCGTTAATCGGGTCAACAATGGCATCAAGCATGCCTGCAGAGGAATAGGTAGTCGAGGTCGTTCCTTTTTCGAGTTGAGGTCCCCAGAATAGAGTCGTTGCGGAATTGTTTCCGGCATAACTGATTTCGCCCCCCGATGCCGTACCAGCATGAAAGCGAACGCGATTACCGGCGTTAAGAGTCGCGGCAAATGAAATCCGATACCAACCATCCGATCCCACGGCAACAATCGATGCGGCTCCGGCCGTAGGTTGGGAACTACCCGTGGTCTTGGGGGTGGCAAGAACGGTACCGTTGGAAAGATCGAACACTTTGTAAATGGCTCCTAAATCGGTACCGTTGGCATCTTGTCCGATACCTACGTAAGCTTGCGTGCGGCCTCCGGTCTCGGCTTTGACGTGAATGGAGGCAGTAAAGACTTGCCCGATCTCGGCCGGAATCGGCACGGTCCCTCCGTTGCTGATCCCATGCAAGCCGGTCGAGGAATCTTCCTTGAGCCTTCTTGAGGGGGTTTCTCCATCGGGTCCGTTCGGCACATTGATCCAAGTCATAGTCCGACCGTAATCATTGGCGACATTCGTTCCCCAACTAGGCTTGGAACCATGGGCTTCCTCATGCGTCCGCCCCCTTCTGCCATCCGTCGCTGAAACTTGCATCCAACGGTTTTCGGAATCTCCGACCGGCATCCACATGTCGCCGAAGGTCGACAGACGGATCAATCGGGCCTCCAAGGTAGTGGGCAAGCGAGAACCCTCTGCAATGGCCCGGTTCTTGTGCTTTTCCCAACTCGTGGTACCCGGATCATAGTAAGAAGAGTAAAAATCGACGTTGGTACCTGTTTTTGACCAATCGTCCTTCTCCATTCTGACCGTGGCGCTCAAAAGATTGGATCCTGCTTGATCAAAAGGAAACCACGCCACGAGACGATCCGATTTGTGAGGCAGAGGCCTCGAATTGAAGGTTCCGGCAACCGAAGACCAAGTTGTTCCGCCGGAATTTTCGGCCAAGACACGGAAGTAGTAGACGTTGGGTTGACTCAATCCGGTTACGGAACTTGAGAAAGGCCCGGTTCCTTTTGCTCCGAGATCGATGACGAAATCCCACTTGGCATTGTCGAAAGGATCGACGTTTTGTGTGTTTCCGGCATCTTCGTTGCCCCAGAAGATTTTAACCTGTGGATATTCACCACCCGTACTCATGATACTTCCGTTGAGGGTGGCGTCGAAATAAGAAGCTTTGCTCGCGCTCAAGGGGCCTAGGTTCGGAGGAGACAAACTCGAAAGCGTGGAAAAAGACTGGGTCGATGTCCAAACCAACCCGCCGAATCCACCGTTGTTTCGGCCGGCAATCCGGAAGTAATATTGTTGACCGACGAAAAGACCGATCAAACGCCCCCGATAATCGGCTCCTTGTTGGTAACTACCCAATTCAACCTGATTTTGCCAAGCATACGGGTTGTTCCCTCCGTCCGCAGTTCCGTAAAAAGCGAGCACTTTTACGCCCGAGGAGTCTCCACCATCGCTGGTTATGGTTCCGGAAACGTCGGCGCCGTATAATCCGATTTCGTCAGCGGCGTTGGCCGAAAGGGCAGGAGGATTCGTAACGCGCATGTTGGTGGACCAAACCCCGACCCGTCCCTGCGCGTCGGCGGCAAGAATCTTTACGCCGAATGTCCCGACGGCGGGCGGAGTACCCGAAATTTGACCGGTAGTCGAATTGATACTCATCCAAGAGGGGGCATTTGCGAGCCCAAACCAAGTCGGGGTCGAACCCGTGGTCGCAACCGTATAAAAGGTGGGAGCCCCAACCGAACCGGCCAACTTGTTCTTTACGATGACCGGCGCGCCATCCTCAAGGTACGGGTTGCCGTTTTTGTAAGGATGATTGGTATCCATGTAAATTCCCCACTTCCAACCCAAATATCCCTCCACTTTCTGACGATCTTCATTGGAGAGGAGCCCACCGAAGATTAACATTTCTCCCACTTCGGCAATAGAATGCTCGGAAGTGGCGGACCCACCGAAGGCAATTTTAGCGGGAACCGGATTGTTATCGTTTTGACCACCGTTGTTTACGGCCCTCGCGGTTCCGTCCATCCAAGTCCAGGTTCGTACGGCGGTCCCGAAATTGGTTCCGTTCCAGGTTCCGTTGGCATCCGAGTTTGCGGCATTGGGTGTCTGAACGGCGGTAAACAGGTGAAAGACCTCGTCTGATTGCACGGTTCCTTGGTCTACCCAGGAATCGAAGTGAAAACGGGCATTTCGGTTGCCATGATGACCGAAAATCCAATTTCTCCCATCCGAGGTAATGACACGTTGTTTGTAAGTTGCGTTGTCGGTTGCATAACGAGAAACGGCAAAAGCGGTATATCCGCTTTCATTCAGACTCTCCTGAAAATTAAAGGAAGAAACCAAACGATCATTCCCATCGAAATAAACGACTTGAGTTCCGCTTGGGCCACTTCGAAGGGAAGCATTGCCTTCGACTTGATCCAGGTGATTGTCGTTTCCGGAAAGATCCTTCCAAACGTCGATTGCCTGCCCAACTTGAAAATCTTTGATTTCGTTGGCATCGACCCAAAAAACCAAGTTACTGCCTGATTCGTCGCTGCCGTTTCCTCCAATATCTATGGAAGTAATGCTCTCTTCGCTGAAACCGGGTGTCACGACGGGAAGATCAATCGTGAATGGATGATTGGCGTAGATATTGTCGGTTGTGAAAACCGAGCCAGCCCGCAAAGCAAGAGTCACCGTGCTCGGCATCGAATCGGCGGTCAGTTTGACCGTATAGGTCGAACCACTGCCGTTAAGATCGCTGAGGGTTCCGCCCGTAACGGTAAAATCATCCAAGGCCAAGCCCGTGACGTTTGCGTTCGAACCACTGCGTTTGAAGTTGATCGTGAGAGTCTGGATTTTGCGGTTTTGGTTGTCGCTCGATACGAAAGGAAGCAAGGCGACGGGCAAATCGTCGTTGTAAATCTTGTTGATCTCAGCCGAATTGAGTTCAACCGAGTAAACCCGGAAGTCATCCACCATGCCGTACCAATTATCCCCCCAGAGTCCCCACGACGTGGAACCGGCCATGGCCATGGTTTTATCTGAGGCGGAGGTCCTCAAAACGCCGTTTCGGAACATTTTCATCTTACCGGTCGTACGATTGTGAGTAAACACCCAATGAGCCCAAGTTCCTTCCAACTCGGCCTCGGTGAAAGAGGTATCGATTCGATCGTAAGTGCTGCCGACGCCAAAATCGAAATAAACGCGGTTGTTGCTCCATGGGAGGTGGATGTTGATCACGCGTCCGGACAATCCGCTCGAGTAAAGAAAGGTGGAATTGTTTCCCCTAAGGTTATTTGCCCCGTTGACCCAAAAGGAAAAGGACATCTCCATGTCTTCAACAGGGGGGTGGGCCTCGATGGGAAAATAAGTGCGCCGCCAGTTGCTTGAAAAGTTGAGCGCTCCTCCGAATTTGCCTGCCGAGGTGCGGGTAGGCGTACCGATCTTGGGGATATCGAATCCGTTGGGGCCGAGGTCGAAAATGCGACTTCCGCTTTCCTCGTCAAAACTCCAATGAGCAATCAGGTTGTCGTATTGCGTGACTTTTTCCACGATGAAATTAACGGACATCGAACCAGGCGTCGTCCCGAGCGAATTGGAATCGGTCGCCGCATCGGCCGCAAGGGAAACGGTCACCGCTCCCGGCCAAGGGTTGCTACGCACGTCGAAGGTGTAATTTCCGTCGCTTACTTGGGTGAAGTTGAAAACTTGACCGTTGGTCACGTTCAGGTCGGCTTGGGTAAAACCAGTAACCGCAACGGGTGAAAGCCCCGTACCGAGGCGAAACTGTAAGTTTAC
>JAYOMW010000013.1:0-4787 GCA_038121045.1 Opitutia bacterium | reverse complement strand
TTGGAGCTGTCAAGCGGTCCACTGAACTGAGTCCAGGTCGTCTTCTTGTCCCCATCGACGTAAAGATCGAGTTTCCCCAATCCACCGCTGTAGGTAAGGACCAAATGGTGCCATTTGTTGTTCTGAATTCCCGCTTCGACTTCCACACGGGCGTCTTCGCTTCCGCCACCGGCATCCAAATAGACTTCGACCTTGGATCCTTGGGTTCCGATTTCAAGGTTATCGTTGGAGCTTGCGCTACACTGGGAAAGAAGGACGTTGTCGATCCCGTGGTTGGTGGATTGACCGGTGACGTCCGCTTCGCGCTTGAACCAAATCGAGATGGCGAATTCCCGCGGAGCATCCAATTCATCCATGTCGGCAAAGCTCAGTCCATCGTCATTGCCGTCGAAATAAATCCCTTTGCCGAACTTGGCATCTGCCCATGCCGCATCTCCAACGAGCGTACCATCCGTAACCCTGTACTCGTGACCAAGAACCAAATCCTTGGCCAAGCCCCACTTGTGAGAAAGGTAGCCCTCCAAAAGGCGACGGTTCGCGTCATTGAGGACCTCTTTGAAAACCAAGATTTCCCCAATGGCAAGGTTGCCCCTTGCTGCGCCGTTGCCAGATGCACCGACTGTGAAAATCGGGGTTTCGGCGTCAAGCAAAAGTTGGTTGGTGGGCAAGTTGGAGAGTACTTCCCCCACTTGACCATTCAACACGATTTGCGTATCTCCATAGGTCGCGCCGGCTTCCAAGGAATGGCTGAGCACGTAGCCTTTGCCCGTCGAGTAAATGATGTTGGATTCGGTCCATCCGTCCCCGTGCCGGCCCGTGAACTCGTTGTCCGCCCCTTTCAAAGACATGGAAAACTGCTGGCTTGCCGCCGGGTTTCCCGAAGAGTAACCATATATGTGTTGCCCCGTGTTGTGGACGTCCGCGACGACGACGGTGACGACCTGCATGGCAGGAGCACCCGTACCGAAATCGACGGAATTGGTGTTAAGCCATTGGTTGCCGGTGAAATCAATGACGTTGTTGCCATTCAAATTACGAGAACCACTGGCCGGACGATTTCCGGAGGTCCCTTGAGTCAAAGTCACCCCGGA
Organism: Opitutia bacterium; assembly: GCA_038121045.1. Lineage (GTDB taxonomy): Bacteria > Verrucomicrobiota > Verrucomicrobiia > Opitutales > Seribacteraceae > Seribacter. Next base: position 3,696 of record JAYOMW010000013.1, on the reverse strand, counting down.
TCCGCTTTTGTCCGCCCATGAAGAGACTGCGGTACCGGTTATCGTGGAGGCATCGGTTGCATCCAACCAAAGGGCAAGTCCATCCAAACTGGTCGGTGACCAAGCGCCATCAGGAGCAAGTCCGGACGAAGTGGTGGTACCGTTTCCTTCGTCCATTTTCCACCACGCAACCAAATCACGAGTGCGGGGACCGCTGGTGAAATCCACTTGTTTGTTGTTGGCTATGCTGGGCCGACCACTGGATGAGATTGCCGCGCCCGTGGGCACGGAGATTATGACCGTCGAAGGAACTGCCTGAGGCGTCACGGTGAAAGTGTACTGGCTTGCCGAAACCGCGGTGAAAGCCGATACCGACGCTCCGGGCACGGAAATGTCGGATGCGGAGAAACCGGTTACGTTTTCGGCCGAATTGCCTAGTTTGAAATCGATTTGATAATTACCGGAAGTTCCCGCAACACTCGCAGGTCCGGTGATGACGGGACCCGCGTAACCGAAGTCACCCAGACCATTCCCGTAAATGCTTGCTATTTCGGCGGCGGAAAGAGCGACGGAGTAAAGCCGGGCATCGTCGATCAAGCCCTTGAAATATCGGTTCGAGTGATCTTGGCCGAAGCGCAAATCTTGCGAAGAGGCAGTATTGATCGTAGTGCCACCGCCGCCTGTGTAGGAGTTGCCCATGGGCTGACCATCCAAATAGAGGGTCAAGGAATTCAAATTCGTGCCGCTTAGGACAGCCGCCACGTGATGCCATGAATCATCATCCGCACCCACGTCACCGATCCGAGCTCCGCCGTTGATCTCAACGCGGGTTGCTCCGGGCAAACCATTGTCGGTTTGGGTACGAAAAGTCCATTTCTTTGCGGTGGCATTTTGTCCCCAGTTCATAATGGCGGCATCCGATTTGGAAGTTTTGATCCAAGCGGACATGGTGCGGGCGGCCGAACCCGTGATTCCTTTGTACCCGGTTACGTTGATGTGCTCGTTGACTCCATCGAGCGAAAGGGCGGAACCGAACTTACCGGTCGTGGTAAGGTTTTCGAAGTCCGTGGTGTTGGCATGAGCACCGTTGCGTCCATTGCCGCTGAGGTCGTTGAGGTTGCCATCGAACTTCCACCAACCTTCCAGGTCCGCATACCGGGTGACGGTTTCGACGAATTCAATCGTATACTCAAGCTTCGAATTGCCCCGTAGTTGAGCATCGAAAGCAGAACCTGTTGGAAGCGTGAGGGTGGTCGCCCCGCGAAGACTGGAAGCATTCAGGGACAAAGTGAACTGTCCGGTACCTGAGGAGGCAAGCCCGGAAACCGTACCGTTGGTGACTTGAAAATCAGAAGCCGTCAATCCCGTCACTGCAACGTTCGCGCCGTCTCTTTTGAAGTCCAAGGTAAGGCTCACGCTGTTGGCTCCGCTCAACACGGGCGCGGAGGCCAAGCTGGCTTCTGGTCCGATGTCCCCGTTCCCGTCGTTGAAAAGAATTTCCACGTCGGCTTGATCCATGGCGATCGAGTACACCCGAAAGTCGTCGAGGAATTTCGAGAAACGTTGGCCGCCGCCGGAGTGGTTGCCGATCGCATAGATATTGTCACCTGTACTCCGGTCTGAAGCTCCCATGTAAACCGAGTCGTAATAAAAGCGAGTTTGGCCTCCGGTGCTCACGAAGACAAGATGATGCCATGCACTCGAAGTGTCGGCAGGAGTCAGGTTAAACGTTGGACTGGATGGACGAAAATTCCCGTTGTTGTTTGCAAAGGCGCCGACCCGGTTGCTGTTGCTTTCGATGATCAAGTGGTGATTAAGGCTGGAACCACGAGTCAATGTGCGCCATGCGCCTACCGGATAAATTTCTTTAAACCAAGTGGAAACGGTAAAAGTGGACGAAAAGTTAGAACCTCCCAATTCCAAAGGGGAGGTCACCATAACGCGAGACCGATTGTCCGAATCGCTGAGTCTCAGGGAGGAAGCCCCGAATTTCTTGTCCGAGGTGTTAAAAACAGCGCCGTATTGAAGGGAACCCACCTTCAAAGGACCTGCGGTACCTGAATTCTGCGCTTGGTTACCCGATCCTTCGTCAAAATTCCAATAGCCGATGAGTTTGTCAGGGCGGTAAAGACCTCCCACGCCAAAGCGAGCAATGTGAGAAGCGTTGATCAAATCGTTGTTTTCGGCGTCTTTGACTCCGCTGGCCATTGAAAGAGTGACTTCAGTTCCAGGAGTGGTGGCGGTTAGAGTAAAGGTGTAATTACCGTCCGCAACTTTGGTAATGTTCGAAACCGTGGCTCCGGGTGCGCTAAAGGAAGAAGCGCTCAATCCGGAAACGTCCAAAAGGGAACCACCGTTCGTAAACTCGACGCGCATTGGAATTGAACCGCTCGAAGTTCCAATCCTTCCGAAAAACGTCGGTTTGGTACTGGCGAGAGGAGCGTTTGACTTGTAAGGGTGGGTACTGGGCAGTTTAGACGTCAGACCCCACTTGTGAGCCAAATAACCAACCACGCGCTCACGGTCGGCAGTTGAGAGAGCATCACTGAAAACGACGAATTCAGCGATATCTCCGTTCAGGTGATAATAACCAGGATTGCCCTCTCCGATTCCGTTTTCCGTAATCGTGGTGGACAAGGAACCCGTCCATCTCGTACCGCCGCCGTAGAGGATGTAGTAGTCGGAACCGAACGAACCGTCCGGCCTAGTTTCCTCGAGAGCATAACCATCGGTCGAATACTTGTTATGAGTGTTGTCAGCGGGGTAACCCTCGCCGGCCAACCCTCGATTGCTTCCTCTTCCGAACTGAACGACGGGTTGGTTTTTGTTCGAACGCTTGTAAACGACGACGGCATCACCTGGCACGAACCCGCCGGGGTAGTAAATCTTGTCGTCCGAACCATCGAAGCGCAAAATGTCTTTGCCGTTGAGCGCGCCCGACTGAAGGCTTGGACGGAAGCCGGCGTTAGTCTGAGTGGCATGTCGGTTGTTTCCGGACTTGTCGTTCCACTGACTGACGGGATTTCCTGTGACGGTAGAGGAATCAGAGGCGTCAAACCATAATTCGGTCGCCACTTCCGCAGGGGTCCAGTTGTTGGCCGCTTGCAAGCTCGGGGCAAAAGCGAAAACGGAAGTGATGAGGATTGAGGACAGCGTATGCTTCTTCATAGTATTCATGCTTGATTACAACTCCTCGGACGAGAAGTATTTGATTCGTAAAGTGAAGTCGTCTCGCGACCGAGCGCGAAAGAAAAAAGACAAAGAAACCCCCGCCCGTGAGTCGGGCAAAAAACGACAAGGTTATGAAGGGAATTAACTATTTGGCTGAAACGGGTTCGAAGGGTATTAGCATTAGAATTAAATTTGTTTCATAAAAACAACGATTTTTTTATGAACAATCCCACAAACCACTGATAGTATGAACTTTACGATAATTATTTTCTTTCATTAATTATCAATAATACATGCAAACAAAAAGAGAGAGATGAAAAGAAAGTCCCCTTGGGACGAGCAATAGGCTCGGGCAGTGGAAGCAAAAGGAATTGCTTGAGGGCGCAAAAAAGCTTCCGATTCAGGGAATTTGCCGCAACAGCTTGGTGAGGACGTTGCCGGGCCCGCATTCCCGAAATTCCTGCGCTCCGGACTCTCTCATCTTGACGATCGTTTCGGACCAACGAACGGGACTGTGAATTTGACGAACAAGAATGGAGGGAATGG
>JAYOMW010000012.1:29052-36569 GCA_038121045.1 Opitutia bacterium | reverse complement strand
GCTCGAAAACGATGTTTGGATTTGTTGTTGATGATTCATTTCTCTAGCTCTTTTAGTAATCATTGCTTGAGCTTGTTTTCCCTTATTTGTTTTTCCCGCTACGAATTTTTGAAATGAAATCCTTTTCTTGTTTGTTTGTGTTTTTTGTTCTTGTCGGTTGGCAAAGCCTATCGTTTGCAACTGAAACGCTTCCTCCGATCAAGGATGGAAATGCTCCGCAGTCTCATGAGGACATGTGGAGGGGCTTCGATCCGCGGGCCGAGCCTTTGGAGGTGGAGGTGCTCAAGGAATGGGAGGAAGACGGAGTGGTCCTCAAGGTTTTGCGTTACCGGATCGGTGTTTTCAAGGGGAAGAAAGCCATGATGGCGGCCTTGTACGGCTACCCTAAGGGAGCAAAGGGTTTGCCCGGTCTTGTGCAAATCCACGGGGGAGGGCAGTACGCCGACTACAAGGCTCCCTTGACCAATGCCAAGCGGGGATACGCCTCGATTTCCATTTCCTGGGCGGGCCGGATTTCCGCTCCCGGTTACACGGTGAGACCGGATGGGGTGAAGCTTTTCTGGGACGCAAAGACGGATGATCCGAAGTACAAGCTTACCACTGACTGGGGCGCCTTGGACGCTTATCATGCGCCGAGCCGAAACGGTAAAGACGCTTTTCCTTCGATTCCCGTTGCCGACTGGACGCTCGATCCGGTGGAGTCTCCGAGGAATAATTCATGGTTTCTTGCCGCCTTGGGAGCCCGCCGGGGGTTGACCTTTTTGGAGAGGCAACCGGAAGTCGATGGTTCCAAGCTTGGGGTGTATGGGCATTCCATGGGCGGGAAATTGACCGTTCTTACGGCCGGCTCGGACAAGCGCGTCAAGGCGGCGGCTCCGTCCTGCGGCGGAATCAGTGACCGTTACTCGAAATTCCCCCTCCACTTGAAAACGGTGAGCGATCCGCCGAGCCTGAAAAAAATAACTTGTCCGATTCTTTTCCTCAGCCCGGCCAATGACTTTCACGGCCGGATTGAAGATTTGGAAACCTCCGTTCGGGAAACCCAAGCCAAGGATTGGCGGGTGACTTGTTCGCCGCACGCAAATCATCAGGACACCCCTCCTTACGAGGTGGCGACCCAATTGTGGTTCGATCAGCACCTGAAGGGAGTTTTCAAGATGCCCAAGACTCCTGAGCTCAGCCTCACTTTGAAGAAAGGAAAACCTCCCGTTGCAACCGTGCGGGTGGATCCATCCAAGCCGGTGGAATTTGTCGACGTCTTTTATACGCAACATGGCCAGGTGGATGGTGAAAAAAATGACATGACCAACACCAAGAACCGTTTTTGGCATCACGCTTCGATTCCGTTGGGCAAGGGCAAGTCGGCGACCCACCTTCATCTTCCTTCCGTGGACAAACCGCTTTGGGTCTACGCGAACGTTCGTTACCAGCTTGAGAAGCCTGTTTCCGGAGCAGGTTATTACTATGGCTCATACAGGGCGAATTCTTTCAACTTGTCCTCTTTGATGAAAACCGTTTCGTCCGCCGAATTGAAAAAGGCGGGGGTCGTTTCCACCCTCAAGCCAAGCTTGCTGATCGAAGATTTCAAGGGGGATTGGAAAAAGGAGTGGTTTACCTACAAAGTGGACAAGTGGGGAATCAAGACTCACAAGCCTTACTCCCTGGTTTGGTCTCCCCCGGAGAACGGCAGGCTTTGTTTCGAGGTCCGGGCCCAAATGGAGAACCAGTTGATCGTCGGAATGGATGGGCATGCGACCGAGCTTGCCTTGCCGGGTAAGAACCAGTGGAAGACAGTGAAGCTCTCGGCGAATGATTTCAAGGATGCCGAGCTCAAGCCATTGGCCAATTGGAATGGGGTCAAGGAGTTGCGGTTCGACGAAGCCGAAACCCTGCGGCCCTCCCGCGGTTCCAAGGCGAAGCCCCGTAGGTTGGGCGGTCAGTGGAGAGGCAAGGCTCCCGAGTTCCGAAACCTCCGCTGGGTGGCAAAGTAATCAAGCGGCCTTATTGTTTCTTGTCCGATTTCGGACCCTTCCATTCCTTGTCGCGCTTGGCCGCTTTTCTACCTTGGTCGGGATCGCCCAAGTCTCCGCCCGCGGCAATCATCTCGGGGTAGATTTTGTCCCACCATTGGTCGTAGGATCGAGCAAGCTTTGAAATGAGTTCGGGTTTTGCTTGCGACAGATCGTTCCGGCATCCGGGATCTTTTTTCACGTCGTAAAGGACCCATTGATCCCGGGGGCTTACCCCCCAGTGGTACTGGGCCGTGCCGTAGGCATAGGTCATGTTTTTGCCTCCGCGGGCAATGATGCGCAGGGCTTGGCATTGACTCACGTATTTTTGGCATTCGGGGGTTCCGCAGTCATGACTGCGGAGCATCAGGTGATTGCCCTGTCGCACGCCTGCCATGGCGTACTTGTGGTATTTTGCAAGACCGCTGGGCCAACGGGCCACGTGGTGGTAGAGAATGCGTTCGGGTTGCCATTCGATTGGCTTTTCACTCTCCAACAAGGGGCGGAGGGTGTATCCTTCGAGTTTGTTTTTGAGTTTGGCCGGGACTTGGACTCCGGCAAGGTCACAGAGGGTCGGGAGGACGTCGAGGTGGGCGGTCAGGTTGCCCATGACCTTGGGTTTCCACTTTCCGGGCCAGCGCCAAAAGGAGAAAGCCCGGGTTCCGCCTTCCCAAGCCGAACACTTGGGCCCGCGCATTTGGGCGTTGTAGACGTCGAGCCCTTCGGTCACGCCGTTGTCATTGACCATGATCACGATGGTGTTTTCGTCCCGTCCCGTTTCCTTGAGGAAGTTCATCAGGCGCCCGAGGTTGTGGTCGATGTTCTCGATCATTGCCAAGTAGGTCGAATGGGTTTCGTTCAGCCCGGCGTCGCGAAAGGGTTGGATGAATTTTTCCGGGGCGGCGAGGGGCGTGTGGGGAGAATAGGTGGCCAAGTAGCAGAAAAAAGGTTGATCTTCGCACTCTTCGATAAAGGCCATGGCTTCGTCAAAGAAAACGTCCTCGCGGTAGCCTTTGGTTTCCATGCGTTTGCGGTTGCGGATGAAGAGGGCGTCAAAGTGATCGAGGGGGCCGCGGGCATTGGTCGAGCACCAGTCGAAACCGCGCTTTTCGGGGCCGGGTTTGTGACCCAAATGCCATTTTCCGATAAAGCCGGTCTTGTACCCTGCGGTTTTCAGGAGTTGGGGGAGAAGAACCGCATCCTCGTGCAATTCTTGACGGGGAACGATGGTGTGGGTGACCCCGTTGCGAAACTCGTGCATGCCGGTCAGGAGGGCTGCCCGGGTCGGAGAGCAGGAGGGACTGACGTAAAAATTGTCAAAGCTCACGCTCTCGGAACGAAGTCGGTTGGTATGGGGCGTCTTGAGGTAGGGATGTCCGTGAGCGTTGACGTCTCCGTATCCTTGGTCATCGGTAAGAATGAAAACAACGTTTGGCTTCTTGGCGAAAGAAAGGCAGTGAACATACGTCAACCAAAGAATGGTCGCACAGAGGGCTTTGATTTTCATGCATCAAAGCAAATCACCTCGTGGCTTCGAAGGGAAGGTGAAAGTGGGGAACGAAAACGAGTCGCTCGATACGTTGATTTCGAGCAATTGATTCCGGTTGAGCCATTGTCTTCTTGGATTGACGAAAAAGTGAATGTTTTTTAGATTTAATTCAATTTGGCTCAACAAACCAAAAGTTTAATACACGAGATTGGCGTGCAGTTCCAATTGGATGGTCATATCACTTCGTCCGAGGTTCACGGCAACGGGAACGTCAATGATACCTTCCTTTTGTTCTGTGAAAACGGGGATGCTTTGAACCGTTACACTTTGCAAAGGATCAACCACGAGGTTTTCAAAAACCCGGAAGGTTTGATGGATAATTTTTCCCGGGTAACCCGTCATTTGCATGCCAAGATGGCGGAAGAAAAATCGGGTCGGAAATCCCTCTGCTTGATTCCTGCGAATGATGGTCGTTCGTTCCACAAGGACTCGCGCGGCAATTATTGGCGGGTCACCAAGTTTGTGGACGGAGGCCGATCCTTTGAGGTGCCTGAGAATACCAATCAGGCTTACGAAGCGGCCAAGGCATTCGGCGAATTTCAATCCAAGCTCACCGATTTGCCGGGAGAGCCCTTGATCGATACGATTCCTGATTTTCACAATACCCGGATGAGGTTCGAGTCTTTTCGCTCTTCCGTCGAAAAGGACCGTGCCAATCGGGTCTCCGAGGTCACTGATCTGATTGAATTTGCTTTCGGTCGCGAGGACTTGTCCGACAAGATAAAGGTTGATGATTTTCCCGTCCGGGTGGTTCACAACGATACCAAGCTAAACAACGTTCTCTTGCACAAGAACTCGGGTGAAGGAATGTGCGTAGTCGATTTGGATACCGTCATGCCTGGTTGCGCGTTGCACGATTTTGGCGATCTTGTACGAACCGCAGCTTGTTCGGCGCTCGAAGACGAGGTCGATTTGGATAAGGTGCGTTTTCAACCGGAGGTTTTCGGGGCAATTGTCGAAGGGTACCTCGAATCCGCAGGCGATATGCTCGAGCCAAGCGAGATCGATCACTTGGCCTTGGCTCCTCAGGTGATCACTTATGAGCTCGGGCTTCGGTTTTTGGCTGATTATTTGGATGGGGACCTTTATTTCAAGGTCAAGCGCCCCGGTCACAACCTCGACCGTACCAGAGCTCAATTCAAGCTTTTGTCCTCAATGGAAGAACATTTCGCCGAAATGGAGGAAATCGTAAAGGAACGTTCTTCTCCCAAAGCTTTTGCATAGGCAATCAGGCGATTTGTCCGTATTGTCGTCCAAAGTAGAAAACGCCTTCTTGCGTTTGTTGCCCGTAATCAATGAAATTCACCTTTTTCCTTTCAGCTTGCTTGCTCGTCGCAATGATTTCCTTGGACGGGGATCCCGGTCCCCGTCCCAACGTCGTTCTTCTTTTGGTCGATGACCTAGGTTGGCAGGACGTCAAGTGCTACGACGTCGATGCTCCGACCCCCATGGAAACCCCGAATATCGATGCTTTGGCCAAGAAGGGCGTACTTTTCCGTCAGGGGTATTCGCCTGCTCCCACTTGCGCCCCGACTCGTTGCGCCATCATGAGTGGGCGGCATCCTGCGGCGGCTCAAAAGACTCACGTGGTCGGTGGCAATCCGCCGACGCCTTACAACAAAACCGCCCATCCCGTGATGGATCCGTGGTACAGTGGTCGAATGCCCCTTTCGGACGTTACGATTGCCGAAGCCCTAAAGGCAAACGGATACGTTTCCGGTCATTCGGGGAAATGGCATATGGCGATTGATCACAATGCATTCCCGCAACCCGAGGACCAGGGGTTTGATTTCACGAGACATGACCTGGGGGAGAGTCGGGCCATGCGACCTCATCGCCTGACGGGCTTTGCCACCAGGAACAAGAATGATCCTTACCGCTTGGATTCAGATGGATTCCCGAGGGATCAGACGACGGTGGATGCCATCGATTTTATGAAGGCAAACAAAGACAAGCCTTTCTTTCTCTATTACGCAGCTTGGTTGGTGCATACGCCCATTCACACTCGGAGCAAGGCCTTGCTCGAAAAGTATTGCCGGAAGCTGGGAGTCGATTACCCAAGCGATCCGACGGGTTGGTCTCTGCAAGGGCAAAAGAATCCGTACTACTGCGCCATGGTCGAGATGCTCGATCATTACGTCGGGCAAATCATTTCCTATTTGGAAAAGACCCCCGATCCCCGCCGTCCCGGTCATTTCCTGATCAGTAACACTTACGTTGTCTTTACCTCGGACAACGGAGGAATGGAGCGCGTTCCCGGTGAGATCATTACCGATAACTTCCCCTTGGACAAAGGAAAGATTAATGCCAAGGAGGGTGGGGTGCGGGTGCCCCTCATCATAACCGGGCCAACGATCCGTCCCGGTCAGGAGAGCCACGTCATGGTGAACGGCCTCGATTTTTACCCGACGATTCTCAGCTGGACGGGAACGAAAAAGCCGAAGGATCAAAACCTCGACGGTTCCGACCTTTCCGAACTTTTGCATAAGCACCCGAGAAACCCCGATCTTGTGAAGGAAAAGGATGGAAAGCCTCGAAATGCAATGGTTTGGCACTTTCCTCATGGCGTTGCCCAACAATCCACCATTCGCGTGAACGGTTGGAAATTGATCAAGAACTGGATGCCCGGTCGCCCGGAGTACGAACTTTATCAATTGCATGGAGATTCGTCGAAATCATCCAAAGAGTCGGGCCGCAAGGAATTGATCCGCAGGATGGAGGCCATGGAAAAAAGAGTCGATATCGAGGAAGCGAACGACTTGGCTCAAAAAATGCCTGAAAAGGTCGAAGCGATGAGCCTTGAATTGTTCCGCCGGCTCAATGCGATGAAGGCCTCCTATCCCTATTTCAACCCTCATTTCAAAGGTCCGCTTCCCCACAAGGAAAAGGTCTGCAACGCTCTTGAACATGGCCGTGAGGGCCAAAAGGTTTGGGCTCGTTTTGAGGAACGCGGGTCAAAGGTTGTCAAGGGACAGATCGTCTACACCTTGAACGGAGGGGAGAAGTCGGAGGAATGGTACCTGAGCCCTGCCCAAGTGAAAGGCAACCGGCTTGTCGGAACACTTCCGCGGGGAGCGACCCACTATGTGTTCAATTTGGTGGATGAGCGCAATTTTCTCGTGTCCTACCCCGAGATGCCCGACATGATGAGCGGAGGGAATGGACGGGGGAAGACCAAGTATTCGGTTCAGGCTTTCAAGTCGAAATAAGAAACGATTGCTTTGTCCGCCGGTTTGATTTCCGAAAAGCGTTCCATACAAAAAAAAACACCGCATTTCTGCGGTGTCTTTTGGGGCTTAAAAACAAACTTTTTTTGAAACAAACTGACGTTAGTCGATTAGTAAGACGAAAGCTTTCCCAAAAACGTTCAAAATTTTTCAAAAAAAACCGTTTTTTTTCAAAACTTGTCTGAAGATCGTTCAATCCGGCTTCGATTCTCGACGGCTTCTCCTTGATTATCTTCGTTCATTGTAGGCTTTTGCTTGCAGATGGCATGGGGGGGTCTTTTCTTGGTTCGGATGCCTTGGTTTGTACTTGTTTTATTTGCGCTGTTTTCCTTTGTCACACGAGCAAATGGGCAAGAGCCCGCCCGTAACCATATTCTCGAGGGAGTTGCCGGTGGTCTGACGGGAGAGATTCATGAGACTGAAACCCTCACGATCCAGGCTTTTTTGAAGGCCCACTGCACGAAGTGCCATAATGCGGACAAGAAAAAGGGTGGGATTAATTTTTTGGAGTGGACGGATTTTCGCTTGGAGAATGCCAAGCATTGGCAGGAAGCCCTGGAAAACCTCCAACGCGGGGACATGCCGCCCGCGGAATCGATTCAGCCAAGTATCGTCAATCGAACCCGTTTTGTTTCTCAGGTGCAGGAAGAGCTCGACCGCGTATATGCGGACTCGAATGAGCGGGATTTTCGTTTCACCCGCCTGACTAATTCTCAAATTGCTTGGAGCTTG
>JAYOMW010000012.1:16747-28952 GCA_038121045.1 Opitutia bacterium | reverse complement strand
CGTGGGCCCAAATGGCTGGGCGACGACTTCGAGGTTCCTCTGCCGCCGAATCATTTCTTCCGTATCTACGTCGATGACAACCGGCCGGAAGGCTCATTTCGCGTCCGCATACGCGTTCGCAACGAGCCACCCCAAAACGGGGGCGACCTGACCCGACACGAATTCTCGGTTTTCTTTGACCGTGGATTCAAATCGCCCCAGCACACGATTGACAATTTCACAGTAGAGGCGAAGCCCGGCTCCCAGGATTTTGAGATCTTCGGCAATGTTTTCGACTTTCCCGGAGTGGACCCGGCTCCCGTTCCCAAGGAAGATCCCTACGGCATCATGGCCCATTTTCATTACCGCTTCCTGACTGTCCAGAATTCCTCTCCTCTCACCTCGCCCGCAGACAAACCCGTGACCAATAGGAACTGGGTGACCTTTGGGGACGCCCACTTCATTCGGGCTGACGATCGTTGGACCGACGCTTGGGGGCAGGATTTTGCCAAGACGAATTGGTTGAAACCATCCCATGGCGGAAGCGACCACTTCACGCGTGGCAAGCCAGCCGTCTACAAGGAGGTGATGAAAGACACAAGTTATGCCGTAATCGAGCGGATCGAGTTCGATCTGCCCTGGCAGTGGCCACCGGCCAGTGTCCAGCCTTACATGAAGGATGGGAAACTGGATGACGTAGCCATCACGCGGGGTATCCGGACAGTCGCGGAGAAGGCATGGAGGCGTCCCTTGACGGAACGTGAAGGCATGGAACTGGATGACCTTGTGAACGGGACTTTGAAAAAAACCGACTCGAGGGCCGACGCTCTTCGGGACGTGCTTATGGCGGTCTTCGCCGACACCCGGTTCTTGTTTTACTCGGACGTCGAGCAAGCCCAGGAGATGCGCAACCACGAACTCGTCGGACGTCTGGCTGCTTTCCTCTGGCGGAGCGTCCCGGACCAGCGGCTCTTCGAGCTCGCCTCCCGCGACCGCCCGATCACGGACCCTGAACTCAGTGCCGAGGTGAACCGTATGCTGGCTGATGAGCGGGTCGAACGCTTCATCGAAGACTTTGTCTATTCGTGGGCCGGTTTGCCGAAGGTTGATCAGATTGCCGTCAACCCGAACTACTACCGCTGGTGGAACCCCAAGTACAAGGATTACGTCAGGCAAGAACCGGTTGCGTTTATGAAAACTCTTCTACGTGAGGATCTCAGTTGCCTTAATTTGTTGTCATCCGACTTCATGGTGATCAACGACGTGATGGCTAAGTATTACGGTGCGCCTCTCCCTTCGAGCGGGCACCGCTTTTCACGGGTCCCCGCAATCGAGGGGCGTGGCGGGATCCTCACGCAGGCGGCCTTCCTTCTCGGTCATAGTGACGGAGAGGATGCTCATGCGGTCAACCGGGGCGTTTGGCTTCGAGGCCGTCTCCTCGGGGATCCTCCTCGCGACCCCCCGCCCGAGGTGCCTGCCCTGAGCGACTTGGACGAGCGGGATCCGGATTCGCTCGGGTTGTCGACCAAGGAAAGGCTGGCTATCCACCGCAAGGGAATTTGCCTCGATTGCCATGCCGACATCGATTCGTGGGGCATCCCCATGGAGTCCTACGATGCGACCGGAAAGCTCAGGGACAAAGTTTTGCGTCTGACCCCCGACCACAAGATCAAGCGCCGTATCCTCAGGGTTTTCGACGAGTCGGAAGCACGTGGTTCACCGGTTCACGGAATGAAGGAATTGCAAACGCTCCTTCGTGACAAGCATGCCAAAGACTTCGCACGTGGGTTCGGCGCATCGATGCTATCCTTCGCCTTGGGGCGACCTCTCTCCTATCAGGAGGACAAGGCTTTGGCTCATTTGACCAGTGCATTTGAAAAAAGCGATTACCGGATGGCGAGTTTGATCGAAGAAATCGTCCGTCTTCCCGAATTTAGACACCCGAACAACCAATCCGATGAATGAATTGAACCGCAGACAATTTCTTTACGGGGCCGGCGTCTCGATGCTCTTGCCCAAATTGGAGTCCTTTGGCGCTTCGACGATCGCGAAACCCGCATCGCCTCCCAAACGCTTCCTTGCCCTCTACGTCGGGCACGGCTTCGCAGTTACCCCCAATGACGAACATATCAACAGCGACTTGAGCTGGTATCCGAAAGTAATCCAGAGCAAACTGAAGTTCGGTCCGTCGATGGTTGCCATGCAACCCTTTGCGGACAAGGGAAAGGTATCCGTTTTCAGGGGATTGGACCACCCACAAGTCGCAAGCATCAACGGGCATTCCTCGGCCGATTCTTTTCTGACCGGAAGCAACCCGGAAGGCACGGCGGGCAGTCCGTCCATTGACCAGTTAGCAGCCATGACTCACGGCAAGGCGACGCGTTTTCCCAGTCTCGTCCTCGGGAACGAGGGAGGCTTGGGGGCCACCGGCAGTTCGCTCACGCTTTCTTATAACCGCTCCGGACGTGCCATTCCTTCGAACAACGATTTGCCCGCCCTCTACAACCGACTCTTCAACTCCGACCCCGCCGTCATTCAAAAAGAGAAGGCGCTCTATGCCCGAAACGGGACTTTGGTTGACCGGGTTCTGGAGTCCGCCAAGAGCATGCAGCGGCGCGTCAGCGCCGATGACAACCAAAAGATCGGCTCCTACTTGGAAAGCATCCGGTCCGTGGAAAAGAACATCGAGCGAATGGAAGCCTGGTCCGATACGCCCAAACCCGAAGTGGATTCTAGCAACCTTTCCCTGAAGGCCACCGTCAACGAACCCGAACGGTTCATCGACACGATGTACGATCTTATTTACCTCGCCTTCAAGACGGACTCCACCCGCTACGCCACCTACATGCTGCAAAGCATGATCGACGGGCCTTGGAACGAAATGCCCAAGAATGCCCTCGGTTTGCCCACGGGGCATCACCGACTGGCTCATGGGGCAGCCGGTTCAGGCCGAAAAGCCATGGAGAACCTCGGAGCCTACGACAAGTTTCAGGGCGACCGATTAGGACGCTTCCTGGGTAAAATGGCCGATACACCCGAAGGCAATGGCTCCATGCTGGACAACACCATTGTCTATTACGGCACAAGCAACAGCAAGACCCACGTAAACCGGAATTACCCGCTTTTGGTTGCCGGTGGGAGTAATTTGGGGATCAAACATTGCGGTTATCATAATTTTCTCGAGACGGGCAAGCAGCCACTCAGCAACCTTTACCTGAGCTTTCTGCAGTCCCTTGACGTCCCCGCCCAAAGCTTTTCCGACAGCACGGGCGTCCTTGAGGAAATTCTCTTGTGAAATTTTCTCTTTTCGCTTGGCCGTTTTGTTGACCCTTTGCCCAAAGGTCAAGGTCTTGGGGCGCTTGCCTTTCGGATATTCTTCGCCTTGACCTTGGTAGAGACGGGCGACTTTGTCATTTTCAGTAGGACTAAAAGCTGTTCGCGGAGAGGAAAAATATTAATCCCGTCAGCTCCATTTGAGCATACGCTCGATCGGGATCTTGGCCTGCTCGATCATGGCGTCGTCCAAGATGATTTCCGGTTCCCTGGTCTTCAGGCAGGAAAGAAGCTTGGGCAAAGTGTTCATCTTCATGAATCGGCAGTCGTTGCAAGCACAGTTGCCGGTAGGGCCCGCGATGAAGGATTTGTCGGGCAATTCCCGGGTCAGTCGGTGCATCATGCCGGCTTCGGTCAGAATGATGAAGGTATCAGCGGAGTGGTCTTTGCAGTATCCGACCATTTTTTCCGTGCTACATACTTCGTCCGCCAGATCCCTCACGGTTTCGACGCATTCGGGATGAGCCACCACCGGGGCATCCGGGTATTCAATTCTGCAACGTTCGATCGATTCCTTGGTGAAAAGCACGTGAGCGTAGCAACTGCCCGGCCAGAGGCGCATGGGTCGACCGGTTTGCCCGATTACCCACTGTCCTAGATTTTGATCCGGCACGAAGAGTATTTCCTTGTCCACGGGGACGCTGTTGACGATCTGTACGGCGTTCCCACTTGTGCAGATCACGTCGCTCAAAGCCTTCACTGCGGCCGAGCAGTTCACGTAAGCCACGACATAGAGGTCAGGATTCTTTTCCTTGTACTCGGCCAGTTTGTCGGCGGGGCAGGAGTCCGAAAGCGAGCAACCGGCATCCAGGTCGGGAAGGAGAACTTTCTTGCCCGGATTGAGGATCTTGGCGGTCTCGGCCATGAAGTGAACTCCGCAAAAAACGATGACTTCGGCATCCGTTTGAGCGGCTTGTCTGGCCAAACCCAAGGAATCTCCCACATAGTCTGCAACTTGCTGGATTGGGTCTATCTGGTAGTTGTGGCAAAGAATGACTGCGTTGGACTCTTCCTTGAGTCGCACGATCTCTTTCTGTTCGGCAGATAGGGCGGGCGGGCTTTCGTTATGACGGAAGATTCGGAGGGGAGGGCTTTCCTTGCTGGTTGCGATCATACTTTGTTTGATTTCGAGCATTTTCCGGAATTGCGAAAATCCGGACATTCGGCATGAACTTGCAGGCGCTGGTCCTTGACTTTCATTCCCAAGTTTTCGGAAACCGTTTTGCCGTACCATTCCATGAAAGGGGCGTCGATATCTTCGATGCGGTTGCAGTCCGAACAAATGACTTGGGCCTTGAAGGTTTCGGATTGACCGTTCAAGACGTAGAACTTGTTGTCCTGACCAACGTCGACTTTGCGGATGATTCCGCTTTCAACGAGGAGAGGCAGACTCCGGTAGAGGGTGGCTCGGGAGACGGTTTCGTCCAAATTCTGGGCATCCCGAAGCAATTGTTCTGCAGTGAAATGACCGGACTGCCGGAAGAGGGCTTCGATGACTCCTTTGCGTTGGTCGGTCATGCGCAGTCCTTTGCTGGAGAGAAATTCGGAAAAACTCTCCCACGTTTCCTGATTCGGGTTTCTCATGGCCTGATTGAAATTCTCAATTTGTCACCGAACATACTTCGGGTCAAACTTATTGAGACAAAGTTGAGATATGGTGCGGGTACTCTTCCTTCTTGGCATCAAAAAAAATAAAAAGTATGAAGGGGGATGTCCCTAAAAGTAAATGAACGGTTGATTCCCGATTGGGCAATCGAAAGACAAGCTGAAGTCCTCTTTGAAAGCGTTGCCCGCAGTATGCCAGGCAAACCAAGGGAGGTTATTCAACTCGCAGCCATCGACATGGCCAAGGATCGTTTGGTTGACCAAACCTTGATGGCTGAAGAAAGCAAGCGGCGCAATTACAAGGTCGATCCGGTTGAAGTGAACAAGGGCATGAAGCAATGGCTTAGGCAAAACGGGGGGAAAAAGGCCTTGGAGAAGGGCAAGAACCCATTGATCAAAAGCCAGGACGACCTACGTCGGGAAATTACCAGCCAAATCCAATTCAACCGCTTGCTTGAGGAGGAATCCAACTGCGATCCGGTGACCGAAGAGGAAGCCCGTAAGTATTATGATTCAAGGCCCGATCTGTTTAGCACCGAGCCTTTGGTGACCGCTTCCCATATTTTGAAAAAAGCTTCTTCCGAAGCCGAATTCGAGCAGGCGGAGAAGGAAGTTGCGATCCTGAGAGCCCGCATCGAGGAGGGAGAGGATTTTGTCGAGTTGGTGAGAAAGGAGTCGGACGATTCCCAAAATGACGGGCATTTGGGGGAATTCGGCCGTGGCCGGATGGTTCCTCCCTTTGAGAAAGCCGCTTTTGCTCTCAAGGTCGGTGAGTTGAGCCAACCTGTCCGGACACAGTTCGGTTGGCATCTCATTCAATTGCATGAGCGCTCCGAACCCGTTCTTACGCCCTTCGAGGAAGTACGGGAGCAAGTGATCGAATACTTGCAGGAACGACGCAAGGACAAAGTGTTCGAAGAATTTCTTGACGGACTAAAAGAGAAGGCCGAAATTACCGAGGTCTCAGGGATTTAGGGCTTCTTTCCGCCCGATGCCTTCGAGGATGGCCAAGGTGCTGGCGGATTGGTTGAGAGCATAGAGGTGAAATCCGGGGGCTTCTCCGGCGAGCAATCCCTCAACTTGTTCGAGTGCCCATTGGGCCCCGACCTTGGCTTGTTCTTCTTTGGGTTGGGCTTCGAGGTTTTGCTCGAGGCGGGAAGGCAGTCGGGATTCGCACATGTCGCAGAAGCGTCGAACTTGCCCAAGGGTCAGAACGGGAAGCAATCCGGGAAGGATCGGCACGGTAATTCCCATCGCCTCGCACTGCGTTACGAAATCGAAGTACACTTCATTGTCGAAAAAAAGCTGAGTGGTGATGAAGTCGGCGCCCGCATCCACCTTGGTCTTGAGGTTGACCAAGTCGGTTTGGCAGTTTGGAGCCTCGGGGTGTTTTTCCGGGTAACCGCCCACTCCGATTCCAAAATCGGGAAAGTTTTCGCGAATGAGAGAAACAAGGTCGGAGCCATAGGAAAGCCCACCGGGAACAGTCCGGAATTCGCTTTCTCCCTTGGGCGGATCTCCTCGCAAGGCCATGACGTTCGCAAAGCCGGCTTTGGCAAAGTCCTCCAGGATTTCCAAAAGTTCATCTCGGGTATGCCCGACGCACGTGAGGTGCGGCATGACCTCGAATCCATGTTCTTCACGCAGAATCTTGGCATAGCGCATGGTTGTTGAGCGGGTTCCGCCTCCCGCGCCATATGTGATGGAAACGAAATCCGGCTTGTGGGGTTGGATGAGAGATGCCGTTTTGAGCATACGCTCCCCGCCCGCCTCATCCTTGGGGGGAAAAAATTCTACCGAAAAGATCTTTTTCTTATCCTCGAAAATCGACTTGATGGAAGATGCTTTGCTCATAAACATATCAACATATCATGATGCGTTGATGCGTACAAGGAATTTACGTCTGCCTAAAGTTGAATCCGGGAACTGATGACCAGGTTCTGAATGGACTTGAGGTAACGGTCGATTCTAGGTTGTGGATCGAGAACCTGCACTTCCTGAAGATACCGGATGGCCTGGTCGTAATCCCGGGTAGAGACGAGCATGCGGGCATGCTCCGTCAAGGCCTGGACTTCCCACTCCTTTGTCTTGGCCGCCCGCTCGAAATAGAGGGATGCTTCAACGTGATTCTGCTTTTCCCAAGCTGCTTGGCCGAGCATAATCAAGGCTTTGCCCTGAAGCGGATTGGCTTCGACGAGTTCCCGGAGCAGTTTGACCGATTCCTCTTTCTTGCCCGTTGACTTCAGTACTTCGGCCTGGAGGAGAAGAATCTCTTTCCGGTCTTCGGTACCGTAGTTGTTTGCGAAGGACCGGTCGATCTTTTCGAGGTATGCGAATCCGTCTTCATAGGATCCTCTGCCGATGAGGATGCGCGCCACCCGAATATAGCGCGAAAGCGAAAGCTTGTCCTGCCTTGCGATTGCATCTTCGTAGGTGGCAAGGGAGATTCCGAACAAACCGAGGTTATGGTAAATGTCTCCGAGAGCAAGGTACCCGGTCGGGCTCAGTTTGCCCATCCGCTTGAGCGTCTCCATGGCAACCGCAGCATCCTTCGGCCTATTCATTGATTGCAAGGCAAAAGCACGGGCTTGGTGACAAAAAACGTTTTCCGGTTCCTTTTCCAAGAGTTCGTCGAGCAAGGCGAGGGCTTCGGAGTGCCTTCCCGTCGAGAGGAGGCAGTTGACCAGGCCATTCCGGGCATCCTTGCTTTCCGGAAACAGCAGGACTCCCATGCGGTACGCATTTTCGGCCGAGACGTAACGCTCCTGAGAAAACAGACAGTAACCAAGGGCAACGTAAGTGGCGCCGTCGTTTTCTCCGAGGCTTATGGCCCGAGACAAACTTTCCGAGGCATCATCGATCTTGCCCAAGCTCAAGTAGACAAAGCCGAGGTTTTTCCGAGCTCGGAGGAAAGATGGGAATTTTTCCAATGCCTTCTCGTAGGTTGCGGCGGAACGAGAAAGCCGGTTCATTTGATAGTACATGGTGCCCAAGGCGAAATCAAGAGCGGCGCTGCTTTTGTCTTCGATCTTGCTTTCAAGGAAAGCGATCGCTTCTTCAAGTTGACCTTCGGCTTTCGCTATGACTTCCCGAAGAAGATACTGTTCGGCTTTGCTTATCGTGGGCTCGATCTCGCTACGGAACCCATAGCTTCCCATGAAGCTTTCCACGAAATGAGGATGATTCCAAAAATCCTTGGTGAGCTCGTGATCCGGGGCAAAGCCATGAATCGAAACTAGGGGAAGACCGGAGAGAAAGAGAAGTAAGGTTTTCATTAGTCGAGCAAGGTGAAACGAATGGGCAGATAAAATTGAACTTTGACGGCTTCTCCATTGCGTCTCGGTGGTTCGTAAATGGAATCTTCGGCTGCTTTGCGGGAAGGTTCGACGAAGTCCGGGTGGGTGGAGGACACGACGTCGAGAACGCGGACTTTTCCTTTCTCGTCAATCAAGACCAAGAGTTTCACTTCTCCTTCCAGCCCTCTCCTCATGAGTTTCGGTGGGTAGGTTAGTCTGCCCCTTTTGATCACGTTGGGGTTTCCGTCTAGATCATGGAGGGCAAACACAAGTTCCTGTTCGTAGCCATCGGGAGCCGGGTTGTGATTCGTCAAGGCAAAGGCGGCTTTGAAATCACCCGGACCGACCTCCAAAGTGACGTTGAGAGGATCCACGTCCAATCTCTGAACCGGAGCCGCAAGCTTGGGTGAGATCGGTTTTTCATGGGCTTGCTTCTCGATTTTTTTCTCCATTTCGGTTGGGGGAGGAGGAGGAGGGCTGAACTCGGTCGCATCGACCTTTCTTACGGTCCATTCGGAGTCATCGATGAACTCCGAGAGAGGAAGAAGGCAAAACAGCCCGAGCGAAACCCCCGCGGCAAAGAGCAGGCTTTTCCAGCCGGAGCCGCGGACTGTTTCTCTCTCGACTCCGGGAATCCAGGCTGAAGCGGAATTCTTCATCTGGGTAGTGGGGCGAACTTGACGGCTTTTGCTCCACCGAGAAGAGCTTGGTCCATGACTTGCGTCGCCAGGCCGGCCCGGGCTCCGGGCGAAACCTTGACCAAAATCGATGGCTTGGACTTTGCGGCCGCTATCCTGACGGTGGGGGCGATTTGACGAAGTTCGATCGGAGTTCCATTGCTTGTGACTTGGCCTGAGCCAGGAAGTTCGAAGGAAAGCGGAGAATTCTCCGTGGACGAATTGGCCGTGTCCTTGTGGTTGGATGAAAGACCGACTTCATTGACAAAGGAAGTCGCGACGATGAAGAAAATCAGAAGAATAAAGACCATGTCGATCAAAGGGGAGACGTTGATCTCCGCTTCTTCACCGGTCGAGCTTGATGGTTTCCTTTTCATTTGGGTTTGCGAGTGGCGATCGAGACGGAGGTGTTGTTTTTTCCAGCCTCTGCCACCAACTTAGCCATGATGGTCGCATCAGCCCATTGATCAACTTGGATGACGACCGGTTTCGCCCGGTCCTTGCTCGCCTTTTCGATCAAGCCGGGAACCTCCCGTAGTTTGACCTTCTTTCCGGCATGAAAAATTTCGTCCTGACCCGAAAGGGCGAACAAAATGGAATTCCTCTCCAATGATTCGGCCGTTTCAGTCCGGGGGCGGGAAATTTCCACACCGGGAAGGCTGACGAAAGTGGCGGATACGATAAAGAAAATCAACAGGATGAAAACGACGTCGATCAAAGGCGAGACGTTGATCGATTCCTTTCCGTCATCTTCGGAATTCCTGATTCTCTTTCTCATAGGTTTTTCAAGGGACTCGAAACTTGTCTCAGGGAAAGGCTTTCCAATCGGTTGAGGCAGGTCAGCCAATCCTTTTTGCGCCGCTGCAAAAGATGGATAAAGGCAAGAGCCGGTATGGCCACGAGCAAGCCTGCCTGGGTCGTTACGAGAGCTTGGGAAATTCCGCCGGCGACCAAGTCCATCTTGTAACTGTCCTGCATGCTCAGTCCATCAAAAGTCTGTAGCATTCCGATCACCGTGCCGAGCAGGCCAATCAGAGGCGCGGAAGTAGCCAAAACCATCAGGAAGCGGAGCCTCCGCTGAAGGTAGGATGCATCCCCGGCCCGGACTTGATCGAATCTCCTTCTGGTTTCCTTTGGGTTTTGATGATCGCTCATGCAGTAACGCATGATCCGGTCGACCCGTCCACCTCCCTTGAAAGCCCCCCACCTCTCACGGGGAAAAGCTTTCAGGTCGGTCGGAATGACCGTACTAAGTCGGAGCCAAAGGTCAAAGGCCACATAATAGGTGTAAAGTGAGAGCGCGCCAAGCACGGGCATGAGCGTTCCGCCCTTGGCCCAAACCAAGTTTGCTTCCCTCCAAAAATCAAGAAGCGCTTCCATCTTCTTCTTTTTCCACGCTTTCCGGAGTTTGCCCTTTTTTCAGGTGCACGAGCCGAGCCGAGAAGCTTTCCATGGCTGAAATCAAGCCAAGAGCCCTGCGGGAGAGAAGGGCATGGACGATCAAGGAGGGAATGGCCGTGACGAGGCCGAACTTGGTCGTCACGAGGGCTTCGGAGATCCCTCGAGCCAACTCGTTGTTTTCCGGGTTGGCGAAATTAGTGATTTGGCGGAAGACGTCGATCATGCCCGTTACCGTGCCGAGAAGGCCTAGAAGGGGTGCGGTGGCGGCGGTGACTGCGATAAGCGGAAGGGCCTTTTCGAGCTTAACCTGAACGTCGATGATGGTTTCATAGAGAATCTCCTCGAGGACGTCGTACTTTTGACCTTGGTAACCTTTGGCGGTCTTACGAAGCATTTCGAAAGGTCCCTTGAAGGAACCATCCAAGGATGGAGCCTTTCCGGGGGGCGAGATTCCGAGAATTTGAATGGACTTGAATATCGCAATCAAGAGTGAGAGGGCGGCAAAGAAAACGATCGGATAAATCCAAATTCCGCCTTTTTGCAATTCTTCGAAAAGGCTCAGTTCTCCGCCTTCCATAATGAGGGCCTTGCCCATGCTCGGATCCAACGGGAGCACGACGAGTTCGCCGGGTTCGGAATTCATGGCTTTTGCAATGAGCTGCGAAGTTTCCGGTGAACTCCTCAAAAGACGGGAGGGCTCGTTTTGGGAGAGTGTGTCGCTTGTCAGTAGGGAGATGGAATCCTGTTCGTTATCAAAGGTTTTTTCTAGAAAGCCGGAAGCACCGAGATTACCTGAAAAGAAAAGAACCGGTCCAAGCGAAAGAAAAGTTC
This sequence comes from Opitutia bacterium, assembly GCA_038121045.1. Lineage (GTDB taxonomy): Bacteria > Verrucomicrobiota > Verrucomicrobiia > Opitutales > Seribacteraceae > Seribacter. The sequence goes on along the minus strand of JAYOMW010000012.1, from coordinate 17,830 downwards.
CGTCTTCCCTGGAGCCTTCGGGCGGAATGATTGCATCTCCTTGAAAAAGCATACCTCCCGAGTTCCGGATAATCGACTGGGTCGAAAGTGATGCGATTTCAAGGTATGCAGAGAGGTCGCTAGCGTTGCCGGCATCTTTCCTTTTTATGATCTCGCCCAATGAGCCGGCCCAAAGCATTCTTTCTGCAGGACGGTTCGACTGTCTCCAACTGCGGGCATAGTCTTCGAGCAACCTAAGACTGAGATCAAGCTGGTTTTCGTTCTCCCTGACTTCGTCCTTGAGCTGAAGCAAGCTGGCGTCACGGTTATCCCGAAGCCTGAGTTTCCGGTCGAGTTCCGCCCTTTTACGAGATGCCTGTCTCTCCAGTTCGGCTACTTTTCGAGCCAAGGGAATTTTCTCGTCCTCAATGCTTGAGCGGAGCCTGGCAAGTTTTTGGATTGCGAGATCAAGGTCGGTTTTGGCCGAGGCTCGAGCTTCTTGCAAGGATTGCCCGTAGACAGCCGAAGCCAATGAGATGAAAAGAGCGAGAGTGCGGATGCAGAGCAATCTCATTGGGAAATCCTTTCGGGCATCGGAACGGGTAACTCGAGGAAACGGGGCAGCGAGCGGTTGTTCATCATGTCAATCCCGGTCGAGATTTCGGACCCGAGCTCATCCATGCGGATCCATTTCCATCCGTCTTGAGTCGGTTGTCCGTACCCGGCCACCGTTGCGGATTCGTTGACGAAGTAAGCTACGCCCAAACCGAAATACAATACGCTGAATTCTCTCGACTTGTCGTCGTCCAGGGTGAACTCGAGTCTTTCTAGGGTAACCGTCCGATTGAAGATATGAATGGCCTGAAGGAGCGAAACGGTAAGCTCCAGTCTCTTTCTTAGGGGGATTTTGTTCTCTTGGCCCCTGTCTCTTAGTTTTTCTCTGAAGGGAGACAACCTCTCCCGAAGGGGAGCGGGGAGCATTTTGAAAATCGTTTCGATCTCGGCCTCGAGCCGCTGCAAGCCTTCGCGCAAAGTCTTGGTTGATTCCTCGGCCGCATTTTTCCTCTCGGCTAGCTTTTCCCTTTCGTCTTGAAGATTCGATTC
>JAYOMW010000012.1:0-16647 GCA_038121045.1 Opitutia bacterium | reverse complement strand
CGGCCGCATTTTTCCTCTCGGCTAGCTTTTCCCTTTCGTCTTGAAGATTCGATTCTTCGGTTTCGAACGCCGCCAAGCTTTCGTCCAGTTCGAGTATCTCTCGGCTGAGGGCATCCTCAAGGTCGAGCAGGGAGGCTTTTTCGGATTTCCAGAGGGAAGTTTCCTTGGAAATCAAGAGCTCGGTTTGTACCCACTCCTCGATCAATTTGTGGGTTTGCTTTACGTTGGCCACCGAGCCAAGGGTGGATGCCATCCAAAGCAGAGAAAGAGAGATGGGAAAAAAGAAAGGTTTATGGGGCATGATCAACATACAATCGAAGAACTCTAACCGAATGGAGAAAAATTGGAAGTCGTTTTTGAGACTGATTCTCAATTATTCCATAAAGGCCCGAAACGATTCGTTTGAGAGACTTCCGTTTACTCAGCGAGAAGGCGACGCAAGGTTTCGTCCACGACTTTGGGATTCGCTTGCCCGCGGGTTGCTTTCATGACCGATCCCTTGAGGGCGTTGATCGCTCCCTCCTTGCCTCCCTTGAATTTTTCGGCGGCGTCCGGGTCCTCCTCGATGGCTTTGGCGCAAAGGGATTCGATTTCGTCTCCATCGGACTTCATTTCCAAGCCCTTCTCCTTGACCAATTGACCGGCCGATTTTCCGGTGGAAATCATTTCGGGAAAAAGTTCCTTGGCCACGTTGTTGGAGACCACGCCTTCCTCGATCAGGTTGATCAGTTCGGCCAATCCCTCGGGGGATACCGGGCAATCCTCAACCGAAAAACCGTTTTCTTCCTCCGAGTCTTTCCTGGCTTGGGAGAGTTCGCGCAGGAGGTCGTTCACCACCCAGTTGGCAGCCTTGACCGGATCCTTGGTCAAGCTGGCCGTTTTCTCGAAATACTCGCACAAGGGTCGGTCTGCGCACAGGGCGGAGGTCGCCGTGTAAGGGAGGTTCATATCGGCCATGTAGCGCCTTTGCTTGTCGAATGGTTTCTCGGGGAGTTCCTTGCCTACCCGTTCCACCCATTCTGCATCGATCTTTACCGGCATGAGGTCGGGATCGGGGAAGTAGCGGTAGTCGTGCGCCATTTCCTTCGACCGCATCGAGGTGGTTCGCTTTTCCTCAGGGTTCCACCTTCGGGTTTCCTGAAAAATTTCCTCACCGTTTTCAAGTGCCTTGGTTTGTCTCCTGATTTCGTACTCGACTCCTTGCTTGACCCCGGAAATCGTGTTGAGGTTCTTCAGTTCGACCTTCGTTCCCAGTTCGGTCGTCCCAACTGGTCTAATGCTTACGTTGGCGTCGCATCGAAGTTGTCCTTTTTCCATGTCGCAGGGCGAAATTCCGGCGGAGACAAGAGAATTTCTCAACGAGGTCAGATAGGCGAACACTTCTTCGGGCGAGAACAAATCGGGCTCGCTGACGATTTCCAACAAGGGGGAACCAGCTCGGTTGTAATCCACCAGGCTGTCCCTTTCGTAATGAGTCAATTTTCCAACATCCTCTTCGAGATGAATTCTGGTAAGCTTGACCTTTCTGTGCTCACCCATCACCGCGGGGGTTTCTCCGGGCAATTCGATCTCCACTTCTCCACCTTCGCAAATCGGTTGGTCGAATTGCGAGATTTGGTAGTTCTTGGGCATGTCCGGGTAAAAATAGTTCTTTCTGTCCCATTTGCATACTTCCGCTATCTTGCAACCTAAGAGCAAGCCTACCTTGATCGATTTCTCGATCGCTACCCGGTTCATGACGGGAAGAGCACCGGGCAGGCCCAGCACGACGGGGTCAGTCAGAGTGTTGGGCGGCTTTCCAAACCCCGTTTCCACTCGGGTGAACATTTTTGAATCGGTATCCAATTGGACGTGAACCTCCAATCCAATGACCGTCTCGTATTTTACGCTCATTTCCGCTCAGTCTTCAAGGGTGGGGGCTTCTCGCCCGAATTGATGCTCCCGGTCGTAGTCATGAGCCACGCTGAGCAATTTTCCTTCGTCGAACGCCTTTCCGATTAGTTGCAATCCCACAGGCAATCCGGATTGTGAAAACCCGCAAGGAACCGACAAGCCGGGCAACCCCGCCAAGTTTGTCGAAATGGTGTAGACGTCGCTCAGGTACATGGAAATCGGATCCTCGCTCTTTTCGCCGAACTTGAATGCCGGGGTAGGGGAGGTGGGGGTAAGAATAACGTCGACTTTTTCAAAGACCCGTTCGAAATCCCGCCTGATCAAGGTTCTCGTTTTTTGAGCTCGCAAATAATAGGCGTCGTAGTAACCGCTGCTGAGGCCATAGGCGCCCAGGATACAACGTCTCTTGACTTCTTCGCCGAACCCTTCGCCGCGACTCTTGGCATAGACGTCGACTGCATTTTCCGCACGATCGCTGCGCGTGGTGTAGCGAATGCCATCGTATCGGGCGAGGTTAGAGGACGCTTCTGCGGTGGCGATGACGTAATAGACGGGGATCGAAAGATCCGTCGTGGGGAGCGAAACGTCAACGATCTCGTATCCTTTGCCTTTGTAGAATTCGATCGCTTTGTCGATTGCGGTTCGAACTTCGTCGTCCATTCCTTCCCCAAAGAATTCCTTGGGCAGACCCAGAGCGCAAGGCTGTGGATTCTCTTTGAGAATTTGCGAATAGGACGGAACCTCGGCCGGGTAACTCGTGGAGTCTAAAGGATCGTGCCCGGAAATAGTTTCAAGCAGAAGAGCGGCGTCTTCCACAGTTTGGGAGAACGGGCCAATCTGGTCGAGGGAAGAAGCAAACGCAGCCAAGCCGTACCTCGATACCATCCCGTAGGTGGGCTTCATTCCAACGACCCCGCAGAGAGAAGCCGGTTGTCGAATCGATCCTCCGGTATCCGAGCCGAGGGTCAGCGGAACTTCCCGAGCGGCCACCGCCGCGGAGCTTCCCCCACTGCTTCCACCGGGTACGCATTCCAAATTCCAAGGATTCCTAGTCGGGCCATAAGCCGAGTTCTCGGTAGACGAACCCATTGCAAACTCGTCCAAGTTGAGGCGTCCGCCGATCACGGCGCCGGCTTCCTTGAGTTTCCGGGTGACGGTCGCATCGTAGGGAGATACGTAGTCCTGTAAAATTTTACTGGCGGCGGTAAGCGGTTGGCCTTCTACGGAAATGACGTCTTTGAGTCCGACTGGAATTCCATCCAAGGGTCCCAAGGTTTCGCCTTTTGCTCGTCGTTGGTCCGAAGCCTTGGCTTGCGCGAGAAAATCTTCATCATCTCGATGCAGGAAGGCATGAACCTTTCCATCGACCCGGTCAATTTGTTCAAGGTAAGCCTGGGCGATTTCCTCGGCCTTGCAGGAACCCGCCTCGAGTTCGCCTGAAAGCTCGGTTGCGGTTTTGGAAATGAGAGAGTTTGAATCCATGGGGATGCCTGCTATTCAACCACTTTGGGGACGACGACTTGCTCGTTTCTTGATTTCGGCGCATTCATGAGGGCCTTTGCGGATGGCAAGCCTTCCTTGGGCACGTCCTCGTCCCAAACGTTAAAACGAGGGAAAGCATGAGCGGTTGGCTCGACCCCTTCCACGTCGACTTCCTGGAGTTTTTCAAAATACTTGAGCACGTCGCCCAGTTGCCCTTGAAATTTTTCCTTTTCCCCGGGGGTGAGCTCAATCCTCGCGAGGTTGGAAACGTAATCGATATCCATGGGCTGTTCTTCGCTCATTTTTACTTCCTGAGTTCGTAGGGTGTATCCGTTTGGATTTTTTCGACGATCGAATCGAAGGCCTGGTTCACTTCCTTTTCAGAGAGCGTACGGTCGGGAGCGCGCAGACGCATGGAGCAGGCTACGCTCTTTTTGCCCTCGGGCAGGCCTTGCCCCTGAAAAAGGTCGAAGATGGTCACGGGGTCGACTTCGAAGACGCCGGAACCAACCTCCATGGCAACCTTTTCAACCGCCTGGCGCACGGATTCCGCCGGTTCCGTTACCTCTACTACCAAGGCCAAGTCCTTGATTGCAGGGGGGAAGGAACTGAAGCCTTGGAAGGAAACCGTTTTTTTTCTCTTGGCTAGAAATACCGGGTCGATGAGGAGTTCGCCGGCGAAGATGGGACCCCGCACTTCCTTCTGCTTGCTCAAAGAGAGGCGGATGATTCCGGTCGTCACTTGTAACTTGTTGCGGTGGCAATCACCGACGGAAGCAGAGTAACCGTCCTGCCACGGAGATTCGTTCTCCAATACGACCCAATTTCCCCTGGGCAAGGACAGCCCCGTTGCCGACATCAGCCTGGCGAGTATGCGCTTGGTCTCGAAGAAATCGATTGGTTCGCCTTTTTTCCATTGCCTGGAGTCCGGTTGAGCGAGGGTGGCAAAGGCCACGCTCAAGCATTCAAGGTTTCCCCTCGGTCCCGGACGAAAGACCCGTCCGGTTTCAAAGACTCCCTGCAAGTCGTTGAGGTTTTTCTGATTGTGGGCAAGAACATCCGCCAATCCGGGAAGGAGGGACGGTCGGACATGCGTGTGGTCCGAGGTCAAAGGGTTGGCGAGTGCGATCTTTTCGTTCTCTAACTGTGGAAGCCAAGATGAGGTTTCCTCCGAGGAACGAAGGCTGTAATTACAGGTTTCCTGAAAGCCTTGTCCAACTAGGTTGTCAATGGCTTTGTTGCAAAAGTCGTAACCGGGGTCGTTCTCCCGCAAAAGGGCCGGGCTCGACAGTCCTAAGTTCGAAAGCTCCCCCGTTCCGTGGATACGCAGGAATTCCTCGACCAAATCGATCGGCCGGTCAACTTCCCAACGGAAGGAAGGAATCGTGACGGTCCATGGGTCATGGCCCGAAACGGAGAAACCAAGCCGTTCCCAAGATTTGCTCAATTCCTGTTCATCCACTTCAAATCCGCAGGTCTTTTCAACGAAACTTTTTTGAATCTCAATCGAACGTTTTCCGCGAGGGGAGGAACCCACCGTGACGCATTCAGGTATGAGTTCGCCTCCGGCAAGTTCCAAAATGAGGGAAGCCGCCCGCTCGCCCGCATAGCTCAGGCCTTCCGGATCGACGTTTCGGGAAAACCTTTGGGAACTGTCCGAGTGCAGGCCCAATTTCCGAGACGTTGTCCGGATGTTGCCCGGTTGGAACCAAGCCGATTCCAACACTATGTCCACCGTCGTGTCGTCGACTTCCGCATCCACGCTTCCCATGACTCCGGCCACCACGAGTGCTCGCTCGGCGTCCGCGATCACCATCATTTCGGGGTCGAGCCTTCGCTTTACCTCGTCCAGCGTAGTGATCTCTTCGTTTTCCTCGGCCTGGCGTACGCGGATGGCGCGCCCCTTTATTTTGGACGCGTCGAAGGCATGCAAGGGTTGCCCGGTCTCAAGCAACACGAAATTCGTAACGTCCACCACGTTGTTGATCGCCCGCAACCCCACGGACTCCAATCTTCTTTTGAGCCAATCCGGGCTCGGGCCGATCTTGACCCCCTTGATCGAATAGAGCTTGTAGTAAGGGCAGTTTTCGGTCTCCAAGGTCACTTGCTCTACCAGTCCACCCGCACTGGGCTTGTCGACTTCTTCCGCAACGAGTGAAACCTCGGGTGTTTTCAATTCCTTTTCGTAGTAGGCAGCCAGTTCCCGGGCTACTCCAATATGGCTCAGGCAATCCCCGCGATTGGCGGTTACCTCGAGCTCAAGTGTCTTGTCTTGGGAGAAGAGTTGATCGACGGGCGTTCCAATCTCAGGTGAGTCCGGGAGTAGGAAAAGTCCTGATTCGTCTTCGCCCAATTCGAGCTCCTTGGCGCTGCACATCATCCCTTCGGACGCAACGCCCCGAAGCTTTGATTTCTTGATTTTGAAACCGCCGGGAAGTTTGGCTCCGGGCAGAGCGACCGGTACACGGTCCCCGGGTGAAAAATTGGTCGCTCCGCATACGATGGTAGCAGGTTCGTTCGCGCCGACTTCGACCGTACAAACGCTCAAACGGTCGGCCTCGGGATGAGGAGCTTTGCTCAAAACCTCTCCAACGACGACGTTTTCAAGTGTTGGTCCTGAGTCTCCCTCGCCTTCCTCGACCTCGATTCCGAGCATCGGCAAAACGTCGACCAACTCGTCCGCGCAGTCGGGCAAATTGACGTATTCCCTCAACCATTCTACGCTTACCTTCATGTCCCGTTTGCAAACTGACGCAGAAATCTCTGGTCATTTTGGTAAAAGTGTCTGATGTCATCGATCCCATGTAGGATCATGGCGACTCGCTCGATTCCCAAGCCAAAGGCAAACCCGGTCCATTCCTCTGGATTCAAATCAACCAAGTTGAAGACGCGCGGGTCAACCATTCCGCACCCCATGATCTCGATCCATTTGTCGCTAAGCTTGCCTAAGTTGGGCCCTTTGAGGTCAACCTCGAAACTAGGCTCGGTAAAGGGGAAGAAGCTTGGCCTCAGACGGGTCTCCAGTTTGTCACCGAACAATTCCTTGAGAAAGTAGTCGAGGACTCCCTTAAGATCCTTCACCGTGACCTTACGGTCGACGTAAAGACCCTCGGTCTGATGGAAGTTGGCCGAATGGGTTGCGTCTACCGTATCCCGGCGGAAGCACCTGCCCGGGGCGATGATCCGCAGGGGAGGCGATTCCCTCAGCAGGCTCCTGATTTGGACGGACGAGGTGTGGGTACGCAGGACATGGGATTCCCGACCCTTTCGGGAGACGTTGGACCACTGGGAGTCGGAGGGAAAGAAAAGGGTGTCCTGCGCGTCGCGGGCGGGATGATCCTCGGGTGTGTTCAGGGCGTCGAAACAGAACCATTCGGTCTCTACCTCAGTGGCTTCGGCCACCGTAAAACCGATCTTGCGAAAAATGGAAACGATCTTGCGCCGGGTATTGGTGAGCGGATGGGTTCCGCCGTTCAATCCCGAATTCGCGGGTAGGGTGGGGTCGACCTTTTCACCGAGGGATTCGAGATCCGCCTGTTCCTCCAAGATGCACAGGGCATCGGCAAAAAGCTGCTCGGCTTTTTTCTTGGCTTGGTTAAGAGCTTGGCCAAAGGCAGGTTTTTCCTCTTTGGGCAGTTTTCCTATTCCTTTGGCCGCTTGAGTCAGGCTTCCGTTTGGGCCCAGTACGGATGCTTTGGCTTGTTCCCAGTCGGCGCGTGAACGAACGGATTGAAGGCTTGCCTCCGCTTGGGTGACAATGGCTTGGAGATCGTTCTCCACGCCGGTAAAAAAATCGGGCCCTCAGGCCTCGATTGCGGCTTTTGCCTTGCCTACCAGTTCCTTGAAGGAATCAGGCTCGTGGATGGCAAGCTCGGAGATGACCTTACGGTTCAACTCGATGCCGGCCTTGTTTAGTCCATGCATGAACTCGCCGTAGCGGATTCCTTCGGCACGACATGCGGCATTGATCCGGACGATCCAAAGCTGGCGGAACTCCGATTTCCGCTTGCGGCGGTGGGAATAGGCGTAGGCTTCAGCACGATCGACCGCATCCTTGGCGTAACGGAAGAGGCGAGACTTATTCCCGAAATATCCTCTTGCTTTCTTGAGGACTTTCTTACGACGTTTACGGGTTGCTGGTACGTTGCGTGCTCTTGGCATGACGGGTTCTCCTTGTGGTCTGTAAAAAGTTGTGAGTTAGGCGATTGCCCTGATTACGCGACGAGCCATTCCCTCGGCGAGGACTTGATCCTGTTTGCCTGCTCGAACTTGCTTGGTCGTACGCTTGCGTCGCAAGTGTCTTTGGCCGGGCTTGCGAAACTTGACCTTGCCTGTGCCAGTAACCTTGAATCGCTTGGCGATACCTTTGTGCGTCTTCTTCATGATATTTTGGGAAAAAGGGTTGTTTATAACTTTTTCCATCCGTTCGATCAAGCCTAATGAAGCTTAACTGTCGTAAATTATCAATCCGTGATAACTTTCGTAGGCAAACCAGCTCGCACCCGCCAAAATGATGACCCAGACCAGAAGTTTGAAGACCCTGCGGTAAAACCAATAGGACCGTCTGGTATTTCGTCCGTCATCACCGAAATCGAGGAAATAATGGATCAAATCCCTCTCCCTGGAGCGATTGTCGATTTTTTTGGAAGTTTGTCCATAGGACGAACGAGTTTTCAAGTACCACCACTGGAAAAGTTTGTGCAACATCGCGTGATCGAATGCTTAGCTCAAGGAACAGTACCTATCAAGGTTCAAGATACTTCTTTCCCGAAAGCTCGGAGAAGTCGAGCCGGGATACGCTGGCCAAACCCTCTTCCAAGGCCCACAAGTCTGACCCGATCTCAATCTTCGCCTCGTCCAGCCATTCGGGTCGATAAACCAACTGGTGATGCTTCTTTCCCTGCGTCTTTTCGAACAAACAACCGAGCCTCAGGGAATTGGCAAAAGTAAGAAGAGGATCTTTTTTTCCATCATAATTCTCCGGAAAATTGAGGTTATGCACGCCCAAACCGGGCGGAACGGGAGTTTCGATCATTTGGAGGGCATATTTTGCGCATGCCTTTGCGCTGCTTTTCAAGGCTTTGGCGATTTTCCCCGTAACCTTCCCCTTGTTTTCCCTGATTTCCTCGAATTGATCAACGGGCAAAGCCATGCTTGCCGCCATTGCACGGAAACCCAACAGAGCTCCTTCCAAAGCGGCTCCCACCGTACCGGAAGACAAGATCATCGGAAGCGTGATGTTGTACCCCAAGTTGATGCCGCTGACGACCAAGTCAGGCGCGCGTTCGAGCAAGTGTCCGCATGCCAAGTTCACGCAGTCCGCCGGAGTGCCGTTTAGCGAATAAGCCAATGAAGGAAAGCCTTCGATCTTTTTGGGGACGAGTTTGGCATGGCGTGAAATGGCATGTCCGATCCAGCTTCTTTCCACGTCCGGGGCGCAGGTGACCACTTCGAAGCTCTTGACCAATTCGCTCACGAGGACATGAAGGAATTCGGAATCGATTCCGTCGTCGTTGGTCGCCAAGACCAGTGGTTTTTCGAAGGTCATCAGATAAGAAAAAGGGGAGGAGGCCAATGGCTTCCTCCCCTTTTGTTAGTAATTCGTTGCGTCCGAGGCAATCGATATTCAGGAATTTTCCCTGTCTTCAGATTCCGAATCATTCGATTCTTCGGCGGAAGATTCTTTTCTCGTTTCTTCGGCGTCGGCTTGCGCTTGGCCTTCGTCACCTGCGGAATCTTCGCTTGCAGGTTCCGAGCTCGATTGCTCGTCTGCAGACTCATCCTTGTCGGAAGCGGCTGCTTCTTCCATGGCGGCGCGACGGCTTAACTTCACGCGGCCCTTGTCGTCTATTCCGATACACTTGACGATGATCTCGTCGCCAAGCTTGCAGATGTCCTCGGTCTTGTTGACCCGGAAATCAGCCAATTCGGAAATGTGACAAAGTCCTTCTTTGCCAGGCAGACACTCGACGAAGGCGCCGAATTCCTTGACTCCGCGAACAATACCGCGATAGGTCTTTCCGGCTTCGATTTCGCCCGTAACCAAATCAATTTCGGAAAGAGCCCGTTCCATGGCCTCCGAATTGTTAGCGTAGACACGAACTTTTCCGCTGTTGTCTTCGTCGATGTCAATGTTGGCACCCGTTACTTCGGTAATCCGGCGGATATTCTTTCCACCCGGACCGATGAGAGCTCCGATCTTTTCCGGATCAATTTGTACCATTTCGATTCGGGGCGCGTGTTCGCGCAGTTGCTTGCGGGGCGTTGAAATTCCTGCGTCCATGGCATCGAGAATTTTCATGCGGGCCTCGGTCACTTGCTTGACTGCTTCCTTGGCAATGTCGAAAGGCAAGCCTTGGATTTTCAGGTCGAGTTGGAAGCCGGTTACACCGTCACGCGTTCCGCAGACTTTGAAGTCCATGTCTCCGAAATGATCTTCCGCTCCGATGATATCCGTCAGTACGACGTGCTTGGAAATGTTTCCATCATCATCCATCTCAGTAACCAGTCCGGTCGAGATTCCCGCTACGTGTTGGGACAAGGGAACGCCGGCATCCATGAGGGCGAGCGAACCGCCGCAAACGCTGGCCATCGAGGTCGATCCGTTCGACGACATGATCTCGGAGACCAATCGAATGGCATAAGGGAAGTCGTCTTCCGGTGGAAGTACGGGGAGCACGGAACGTTCGGCGAGGGCGCCGTGACCGATTTCCCGACGGCTAGTGAATCCGAACCTGCCTGCTTCGCCAACCGAGAAAGGAGGGAAGTTGTAATGCAGGATGAAGGATTTTGCGGTCGCCCCGCCGGTCAAACCGTCCAATTCCTGAACGTCCCGACTGGTTCCCAAAGTGGTCATGACAAGGGATTGCGTTTCGCCGCGAGTAAAGATTGCGGATCCGTGAACGCGTGGAATCACGCCCGTTTCACAGCTGATTTCGCGCAAGTCGGAAGGCCCGCGTCCATCGGCGCGTTTTCCTTTTTGCAGAATATTGTCACGGTAAACTTCTTCCTGGATGATCTCGAATGCCATTTTGACGTGGTCGGGATCGAATTCCTCTCCGAATTTTTCTTCGCAGGCTGCGGAGGCCTCCTGCTTGATTACGTCAACGGCTTCCTGGCGTTCCTGCTTGGACGGGGCGAAAATCGCCTCGTCCATGCGGTTTCCGGTGATTTCGCGGCAAAGGGCAAGGACTTCGTCGGGAACCTTGCAAAGTTCGAATTCCTTCTTTTGCTTGGCGCAAAGCTCGGCCAATTGGCGCTGCGCTCCGATAATATCCTGAATGGCCTCGTGGGCATACTCGAGAGCGGCGACGAAACGATCTTCGGGGATCTGATCGGCTGAGCCTTCGATCATCATCATTTCCTTCTCGCTCCCGACGTAGATCAAGTCGAGGGTGGAATCATACATTTGTTCGTTGGTCGGGTTGACCACGAATTCACCGTCGATCTCGCCCAAGCGTACGCACCCGACCGGGCCGTCCCATGGGATGTCGGAGATCATCAGGGCGGCCGAAGCGCCGTTGACCATGAGGACGTCGGCCTCGTTGATCTGATCGGTTGAAAGAAGATAGCCGATGACTTGGACTTCGTTCAGGAAGCCCTTGGGGAAGAGAGGGCGAAGAGGACGATCGCAAAGGCGGGAAGTGAGAATTTCTTTTTCGCTCGGACGTCCTTCGCGCTTAAAATATCCGCCGGGAAAACGGCCGGCTGCGGTGAATTTTTCGCGGTAGTCGACAGTCAGAGGAAAAAAGTCCTGACCCGGGCGAAGGGTGGCGGCGGCGGTTGCGGAGACAAACAGGCTGGTCTCCCCCTGGGATATGGTTACGGCGCCACCTGCCAAACCGGCCAATGTGCCGGAGGATATTTGAATACCGAGCTTCTCGGCAGTTACGTTGTGTTTTTGATTCATTTTTCGTGCTTACGTGTGTATTTTTGTTCTTTATGCTTCATCCCTTCGGCTCGACCGGATTGCCTGACCGAAGTCCTCGATCGAAAAACAAGCATCACCTTGTGGGTGCGGGTTTTCGCGTAACGGAGGAAAGAAACTCTTGGTCAAGGTTGACCTCGAGTATGAAAGAGAGGACGGGAATCTTGCCCCTAGCGGCGCAAGCCAAGCTTCTCAATGATCGCTTGGTAACGGTTCAAATCCGTCTTCTTGAGGTAATCAAGGAGTTTTCTCCGACGGGCTGCCATCATCAACAGTCCGCGTCGGGAATGGAAATCCTTGCGGTGCGTTTTCAAGTGTTCCGTAAGATGAGCGATACGGGCGGAGAGCAGAGCGATTTGCACTTCACTCGATCCGGTATCCTTGTCGTGGGAACGGTTTTCTTCGATTATGTTTTGTTTGTTTACTTGTTCTGACATGAGTTTTCATGAGTTTCTCGACACGTGGGACTCGCGGATGCGAGTCCGCATTTCAGGGTGGGCCGAAATGCCGTTCCGTCCAACGCCAAGCAAGGCAAGGTTTGGGTGAGTCAAGGAGGCGATTCCAGGGAATGGCCTCTAACGCTAATAATCCATCATGGCTTTTTCGGGTATCTTTACAAGCCCGAAAGCTTCCCTCTTGCCACCCGTCCGAACAGTCGCACCATTCAACTCGATATGAAGACTCTTTACTTCGCCTACGGTTCGAATATGAACCAAGAACAAATGTCCACGCGATGTCCGGGTTCCGAGCTCGGTTCACTCGCCCGCCTCACCGGTTGGCGCTACTTCATCAACGGTCAGGGCTATGCCGGAGTTGAGGAATTCCCCTCCGCTTATGCCCTTGGTTGTCTTTGGTCGCTCGAAGACGAACACGTCGCCTCCCTCGACCGCTACGAAGGGGTGAAGGGAAACTTTTATTCAAAGGAAACCCTCGAAGTAGAGAAACTGGAGGACGGATCGAAAGTATTCGCCCTCATTTACCTCTCGGTCAACCGGGAATACGGAATTCCCTCTCCCCGTTATCACGGCGCGGTGGTTTCGGGCGCTCGAGAAATCGGACTGCCTGTCGATTACCTGAGCATGCTTGAGTCCTGGGCGAACGGATGCCCACGGGATGCCTGATTTGAAAAACCAAAGCTCGTCTTCGTTCGAGGGATGGGAATTTTCCGTCGATACGGGCGGGACCTTCACCGATTGCTTCGGAAAAGATCCGGAAGGAACGATCCACCGGGCCAAAGTGCTTTCCCGGGGGACGCTTTCGGCCAGCGTCCGCCAAACTGATTCTTCGACCGAACTGATCCTCGATGGCTCGCCCGATTGGCCGGCCTGTTTTCCCGAAGGTTTTCAGGTCATCCTGCCCCGTTCCCCCGAATTCACCGGTCGGGTAACCGCTTGGAAACCAACAACCGGCAAACTGGTCCTCGACCAATCCGTACCGGACGGGGTTGATGCCCGCGGTCCTATCGAGCTTCTTTCGGGGGAGGAAGCGCCCGTGCTTGGAATGCGTCTCATTCTTGCCCGCAATGGGGTCGAGTCCGGAAGCGTCCCATGCCGGATGCGTTTGGCCACCACCCGTTGCACCAATGCTCTGCTCGAGCAGGCCGGTTCCCCGCCTGTCCTTTTCGTCACCGCAGGCTTTCCCGACCTGTTGGAAATCGGGGACCAACGCCGGACCGGTTTGTTCGATCCCGTGCCGCGCAAAAGGGCGTCCCTCGAGGGATTAGTGGTGGAAGTCGATGAGCGGACCGACCGCGAGGGTGAAATCATCCGCTTACCTGATTATTTCTCCGTTCTTTCCGTCGCCAATGAAGCCCTTGCCCAAGGATACCGCTCGGCTGCCGTCTCCTTTAAGAATTCTTACCTGAACGATGCGAACGAACGGACCGTGGTCTCCCTCCTCCGGGAAGCGGGTTTCGAATTCGTGGTCGGCTCGGGAGCCACTCATCCCTTTCCCAAATGGCTCCCCCGTTGCGAATCCGCCGTGACCGAGGCTTACCTGAACCCTATCCTACGCCAATACCTTGACTCGGTCGGGAAGGGCATGGGCACCGGAGGCGAGCTTCTCGTCATGTCGAGCGCCGGCGGGCTGATCGACCGGCACGGCTACCGGGCGATCGACAGCTTGCTCAGCGGTCCCGCAGGTGGGGTAGTGGGGGCCGGGGCAACCGCCCAAGCCGCCGGCATCGATCAATTCATCAACCTGGACATGGGAGGCACCAGCTCGGACGTTTCCCGCTACTCCGGTTCCTTCGCCTACCAATCCGCTCACCAAGTCGGGGAAGCCCGGATCTCGAGCATCGCCATGAAGATTGAAACGGTAGCCGCCGGGGGCGGTTCGATCTGCCGGGTCGAAGACGGGCTCCTTCGTGTCGGTCCGCAAAGCGCGGGGGCCCATCCCGGCCCCGCCTGTTACGGTTTCGGAGGCCCGCTCTGCCTGACTGACGTCAACTTGCTCCTCGGTCGGCTCGATCCTTCACGCTTTTCGACTCCCGTGTCCCTCGAAGATGCGCAAGCCAGGCTTGCTGAGATGGTCGAGCAAAGCGGGCGTCCATGCGAAGAACTTTTGGAAGGCTTCCTCGCCGTCGCTGACGACGCCATGGCCAATGCCATCCGTAAAGTCTCCACTGCCGAAGGCTACGACCCTTCCGAACATACCCTGCAGACTTTTGGCGGAGCGGGGGGACAACATGCCTGCGGGGTCGCCCGCCGACTCGGCATGAAAAAGATTTTCTCTCCCGCCGACTCCGGTTTGCTCAGCGCCTACGGGCTTTCCCGTGCCCGGGTCGAGCGCCTCGTCGAGCGATCCGTTCTTTCGCCCATCGATTCTCAAGCCCTTGCCCAGTTGGAAGAGGGAATGATCGCCGAGGGCCTGGCCGCCATCGCAAAACTCGGGCAACGGGGCAGGGTGGCCGGCAAGAGCGCCTTCGTTCGTCTTCTCGGACAGGACGTGCCTCTAGAGATCGAATATGCTGACCCGGTGGAACTCGAAAGCCTGTACCGTAAGAAATTCGAACATGTGTTCGGATACTTTCCCGAAGGACGGGAACTGGAAGTACATTCCCTGCGCATACTAGTTGCTGGAGCTTCCCCTTCCCCGGAAAAAGAAACTTTTCCCGAAGGTCCCTTGCGAACGCCTGCCGAGGGAGTCCTTGCCCGGGATGCCATCGAACCGGGTGAACGCATTGCCGGACCCTGCCTGGTGGCGGATGATTTTGGAACCCTCTGGATCGAAAAGGGCTGGACCGCATGCATGGGCACTCGCGGGAGCCTCCTGCTCGAAATGAACGAATGCACGGGCTCGAGCCTTTCCTTTCCCGCCGCCGCCCGACGCGAGCTTTTTGCCAGCCGCTTCCTCTGTCTGGTCGAGGAAATGGGAGCCCAGCTCGAACGCACCGCCCTGTCCGTCAACGTGCGTGAACGACTCGATTTTTCCTGCGCCTTGCTTGACCGAGCCGGTTACCTCGTGGCGAACGCTCCCCACATCCCTGTCCACCTTGGCGCCATGGGGGTATGCGCCCGCCGTCTCCTCGAGCTCTTCCCCAACCTTCGTCCCGGGGACGTCCTTGTTTCCAATCACCCCGCATTCGGGGGTTCCCACCTGCCCGACGTAACGGTCCTTGCCCCCGTTTTCGGGACTGGCGACCAACCCTTTTGCTTCCTGGCCAACCGGGCCCATCATGCCGAGATTGGAGGTGTATCACCCGGTTCCATGCCCGCAGGAACCAGTTCCCTTTCGGAAGAAGGGGTAGTTCTTTCCCCTCGCTTGCTTTTTGAGGCTGGAGAATCGAGGATGGATCAGCTCGGCGAACTCCTTCGCTCCTCCTCTTATCCCTCCCGTCAGCCCGATCAGAACCTGGCCGACCTCTCCGCTCAAGTCGCTTCCCTGCGCCAAGGAACGGAAGCAATGGAGGCACTCGTCCGCGAGCACGGGGAAAACGAGTTGGCCGAACAAATGGACGCCCTGCGGGAGGAATCATCCGCAAGTTGCGCCAAGTTCATCAAGGGAATGGGCGAATGCGAATTTTCGACTATCCAAACTCTCGATGACGGGGACCGCCTGGCCCTTCGGGTGACCGTCGAGAAAGGACGGGCAACGTTCGACTTTTCAGGGACCGCTTCCGCAAGGCCGGACAACCTCAACGCCACCGAGGCCATCGTCACCAGCGCGGTTTGCTATTGTTTGCGCCTTCTTATCGAAAAGGATCTTCCGCTCAACGAGGGCTTGCTCGAACCTGTGGAAATCATTATTCCCGAAGGCTCCCTTCTTCATCCCTCCTTTCCCGACGATCCCGATCAATGCCCCGCAGTGGCGGGTGGGAACGTCGAAGTCAGTCAGCGCATCGTCGACCTCATCCTCTCCGCCTTCGGGCGGGTGGCTTGTTCGCAAGGGACGATGAACAACCTGACCTTTGGCAACGCCTCCTTCAGCCATTACGAAACCATCGGGGGCGGAGCCGGAGCGGCCATCGGTCAGGAAGGAACCTCCGCCGTACAAGTCCATATGACCAACACCGCGATCACCGATCCCGAGATTCTCGAATCGCGCTTCCCCGTCCGCTTGGTTGCTTTTCGTAAGCGTAATGATTCCGGGGGCAAGGGCTCTTGGGACGGGGGCGACGGGATCGAGCGCCACTATCTCTTTGAGGAAGAAGTCGAGATCTCCCTGCTTACCCAGCGAAGAACTTCCGGACCCGATGGGTTGTGTGGCGGAGAAGCCGGCCTACCCGGCGAACAAATTCTCATTCGGGCCGACGGGACGGAGGAAATTCTGAAATCGGCCGATTCGCGAACTGCTTATCCCGGGGACCGCCTCATCTTGCGCACACCCGGCGGAGGCGGGGCGGGGGAGCCCGAATTACTCGCCTAGCGGATCGAACCCGATTCGTAGTGGTAAAAGGAGGGGGTGCCGTTTTGGCTTCCGAGCAGGTAGAGCCATCCGCCGAGATCGTGATTCCAGAGGTAGGGATATACGCCCGGTTGGGTCCATAGCCAGTGGTGATCCCTGAACCAAAGCCACAAGCCACCCGAACCATCGGGGTGAGCGTAGGCCCAACCGAGTTGGGCGTGGTAAATCCACTCGGTGCCCTCGTACCTGCGGAAGGTTCCGAACCACGGCGAGGTACGCCAACCACCTTGCGTCAGGACAGAGTCGGACCACCAATGGATTCCGTCGCCCGAGGTGGTGAGCTTCTTGGTTGATCCGGCCGTCGTGCCGACCTTGTTAGTGGCCAAGGCCCGGTAATAGTAGCGCTTGCCGGGTTCGAGTTTGAGTTCGAGGTAGAAGTTCGGACTACTCGGGAAAAGGGACGCGGGATGTAACGTGGAGTTGCGGAAGAGCATATTGTC
>JAYOMW010000011.1:0-37745 GCA_038121045.1 Opitutia bacterium | reverse complement strand
TTAAGACGACTTCAAATTTCTCAGCCTCGATGGCGTTGAATGCTTCTTCAGGGCTGGATGCCAAAAAAACCTCGAATTTATCCTCAAGGGCCAATTCCAGGCCTTCGCGGGTATGCTGCTCATCGTCGACGATAAGTAAATTGGGTTTCATTTGCTTTGGTTTTTTCCTTGGAGTTCGTTTGATTCGAGCAATCTGTGCCGTGGTGATTTCCGGGGAAAGCGAAGAGTTACGATAGTTCCCGCATCCTGTTTGCTGTCAATCCCCACGTCTCCGCCATGGTCACGGACAATCCTGTGCACGATCATCATGCCGATTCCATGACCTTCCTTTTTGGTTGTAAAATAGGGTTCAAATACGTGAGGAAGATCTTCTTTGCGGATGCCGGGGCCTTGATCAACGACTTGGGCGAACACGTGATCGGAATCTATACCTGTAATAATTCGAATTTCCGAATTTTTAGGTACCGCGTCAATTGCATTGCCGATTATGTTGAAAAAAGCCTGCTTAAGTTGTTCTGCATCCCCATTTACAAAGGGTTCTCTGACGCCTGCTTCCATTCTAATGTTAATATTTTTAGCGTTTACTTCTCGCTCTTTTAAACGCACAGTTTCCTCAATTACATCAAGGAGCTTGATTTTTTTGAAATCTGGTGTCGTGGGCCTGATAGCCTTCAAAAAATGTGAAATGATACCGTCTAATCTCTCTACTTCCTTGAGGCAAGTAGACAAAGATTTCTTTGATTTATCAGTGATTTCGGAACAATCTTTCAAGCTGCGTTGCAATACTTGAAGGTGAATATGAATGGAGTTGAGCGGGTTGCCCAATTCATGCGCGACTCCAGCTGCCAAATCCATGATACTGGAAATGCGTTCGCTTTCGAGTCTGGCTTCCAAGTTGACTTTTTCTTCGGTCACGTCGGTGATGACAATCGTGAGTCCGACCGTACCTTCCTTCGCCTTGACGGAACTGTCCTCAATAGGAACTGCATAAATTCGGACGTGCCGATGCTCGGGATAAGAGATTTTCATTTCCCTCACCACGACTTCGTCCCATGATTGTTTTGATTTGCGATCCAAACCGAGGGCCCGGGCAATCTCCGGAGCCGCCCGCAGAAGAGAAACTTTTCCGGTCTGCTCTTCTTTCAGGCCAATCAACAGCCTTCCCTGACGATTCGAGTAGCTAAGGATTCCCTCTTCATCCAAAACCAGAATTCCGTCTCTGATTACGTCGAACACGGTCTCAAGCAGTTTTCTTTCGCGGGCAAGCCTCTGAACCAAAATGCCCAAGTTCACCTGATCCAGGTCGTCAAGTCTGCCTAGCACTTTGTCCAGTGGGCTCTTGCTTGCTTTTATGGCCATACTCGCTCCAAGATTTTCCGTGCTGTTTTTTTCTTTGTGTCCCTTCCCAAGGCAATCGTTTCTCCTGCCCTTGAAAGCAAAGTAACGTCGTTGAAATCAGACGCAAAGCCAATTCCTTTGCGAGACACGTCGTTTAAGGCAATCCAGTCCAATCCTTTCGATACGAGCTTCTCAACCGCATGAGCCATCGAGTTCGTCGTTTCCGCAGCAAAGCCGATGATTTTTTGGCCGTTTTTTCGGGCGGCTGAAAGTCCTTGGACGATGTCGTTGTTCTTCACCCATTCGAAATCCTTGGGAAAATCATCCTTTTTCAGCTTTTCGCGCCACTGCCTTTTCGGTCGATGATCACAAACTGCGGCCGCCATGATCACAAGATGCACTTTCTCGAAAAGTTCCTTCATCTTCTTTTCCATTTCCGCGGCTGTGACCACGTGATGGACTCGAGCTCCCGGGGGAGCGGACAAGGACACCGGACCGCTGACCAAATCGACCTCGAAACCCCGTGCTACCGCTTCCTCGGCCAAAGCATATCCCATTTTCCCCGTAGAAGGGTTGGAGACAAAACGCACGGGGTCGATCCATTCCCGTGTCGGTCCGGCTGAAATCAAGCATCGTATTTTCTTTGTCATTCGACGAATAAGAGCGACATTATCTTATGTTGATGTTTGGTTGATCTGCCAATGAAAGAAACGTCTCCTCAATCGTCCGCACCCAAGAGGGAAAATATGTTGGTGAACCTGGGTTTCAATCTGCTCCTGCCAATTTTGATCCTTCGCATGGGAGACGATTGGTTTGGCCCCGGGTTGGGAAAGTTACTTGGAGGGGTCCCCTCTGATTCCATGGAGGTTGCCTCTTGCCTGCTGCTTCTTGCCATTCTTTTTCCCATAAGTTACGGCGCCTATGACTTTTGGCGCAGACGCAAATGGAACTTCCTTTCCATTCTAGGCGCCTTGAGCGCCCTCCTAACGGGCGGCGTCGGTCTGATTCCCGAATTGACTGTCACCCACTTCGCCATTAAAGAAGCCGCTCTGCCCGGGATTTTGGGCATTCTTACCGTTTTGACTCTGAAGACGAAAAAACCTCTCATCAGGCTCTTTCTCTACAACCCGGAAGTAATTCGGGTGGATTTGGTTGACCAAGCGCTTGCCCAGCGCGGAACTCAAAGGGAGTTTGACGGCATGATGGTCAAGTGCACTTGGCTGATTGCTTCTTCCTTTGCTCTGAGCGCAACGCTTAATTATCTTCTTTCGAATTGGATCGTAGTGACGGAACCCGAAAACCCCGTGCCGGCCACTGCCGTCATCGAAATCAAGGACGAAAGCTTGGCCGCCAACGACCGGCTTTACATCCCGATCAAAGGCGAGGTGGAGCGTGAGCTCGTTCTTACGGCAATCTCGAATCAGACAGACTCAAATCAAATCCTAGGTGCCTTCCGGATTGACGAAACACCCGGGCAAACGGCATCCCTTCTTGCCGATTGCATCAACGCAAAGGCAAGCGACGAAGATGAGGTCGGTGGCCTGCTTGCCTCCCATCAGGGAAACCAGGTTACGATCACTCAGTTTTCAGGTGGTGTCTTTGACGAGGCGATTCTGAGAAAATCTGGCGCGCAAGAAGTCGAACTTTCTCAATTCGAGGGCGGAACCTCCTTCAATGACGAGGTCGGTAGGATGATGGGATGGAGCTTCCCTGTCATAAGCATCCCCTGTATCCTCGTAAGTGGCTACGCTTTTTGGATCCTGATCAGGGGAATCAAGGAATACGCCGGCATGCCTTTGGAGGAAATTTTGGCCAATGCCCCGCCGGTGCCAAAAAAATAGTCGCTTGCTCTTTTCTAGCGATCTTCCACCGGAAGGTAAGGCCGGAGAGTTTCCCCTTGATAGATCTGCCTGGGCCTGTGGATTTTCTTTCCATTCTCGGCAATTTCCTTCCAGTGGGAAAGCCAACCAGGGGTTCTGCCTATCGCAAAAAGAACCGTGAACATGTTAGTGGGAAAACCCAAGGCTTGCAAAATAATGCCACTGTAAAAATCTACGTTGGGGTAGAGTTTTCTTTGAATGAAATAGGGGTCCTCCAAGGCGACTTCCTCCAGCCTTCTGGCTATCTGTAAAATCGGGCTTGATACGCCCAAGGCCTCAAGAGCTTGATCGCAGGCATTTTTCAGGATCTTGGCCCGTGGATCATAATTTCGGTACACGCGGTGCCCAAATCCCATCAGCCTCGATTTTCCTTGCTTGGCGGATTCAACAAACCTGCTTCCGTCATCGCCAGATTCGTGGATTTCGTCGAGCATTTTGATCACCGCCATGTTGGCGCCACCATGCAAGGGGCCCCACAAGGCCGAGACTCCTCCAGCGAGGGATGCAAAGGGGTTGGCTCCACCGGAGGCAATCATTCTGCAAGTCGAGGTCGAGCAGTTTTGTTCATGGTCCGCATGCAACAAAAAAATCAAGTCCAAGGCGCTTTCGACGGCTGAAGGCACGGGGTTGGGCGCTCCCGGTTTGTCGAACATCATGGAAAGAAAATTCTCGCAGTAGGTCCGGCTCGGGTCCGAAGAAGGAAGATCTTCACCCAATGATTTTTTGTAAATTGCCGCAGCGATGGAACGAACGGAGGAAATAATCAACGCAGCAGATTCGTCAAAGCTCTCCAAGTCCTTGTTGCGGTCATTGGTTCCGTATTGCGGATAAGATCCGCCAAGTGCCTGAAGGCTTGAGGACAAAACGGCCATCGGATGGGCGCCTGCCGGCAGCGAGCGGATCGAAGCCAAAACTTCATCGGGCAGATCACAATAGCCTGCGACTCGTTGCTTGAAGCCATCCAATTCGTTCCCGTTCGGGAGGTTTCCGTTGAGCAGTAGGTAAGCGGATTCCAAAAAATTTGATTTCTCGGCAAGTTCCGCAATGTCATACCCACGATACCTTAAAATTCCCTTGTCACCGTCTATAAAAGTAATGTCGCTTTCGCAGGATCCAGTATTGCCATAGCCATCGTCAAAGGTGATAACGCGGCTTTCTTTACGAAGATTGCTGATGTCAACGGCAAGTTCATCTTCGGTTCCCTTGATGAGGTTTAGAGAATATTTTTGATCACCTATTTCTAGGTTTGCAGTATCTGCCATAACGGATGGGGTAAAAAGGAGTAAATATATCTTTTGCCATCACTGGGAGATTTTTTCAAGAAAGTTCCTGTATAATTGCAAACCTTTCGACTGACTTTTTTCGGGATGAAATTGAGTGGCGAAACAATTGTTGCGGGATATGCCGCTTGTAAAAGGGTATCCGTAATGAGTCTTCATGACCTCCAGCCTTTTGTCCTCATCGCAAAGATGGTAACTGTGGACAAAATAAAATTGGTCTCCGTCCGTCAAGCCACGAAGCATGGGGTCACGAGCGGAAAGCTTCCAGTCCACGCCGTTCCAACCCATATGAGGAATTTTGATTCCTTCGGGAAGTGAAAACCGCTTCACCCGACCGGAAAAAAGATGCAGTCCTGATTGGCTTCCCTCTTCGGAACCTTCGAACAAAACCTGTAAACCGAGACAAATCCCGAAGTAAGGTCTGTCTTCCCGAATCCATTGGCTGATCGCAGCGTCCAGACCAGTTTTCCCAAGGGCACGGATGCATTGATCAAAGGTTCCTTGCCCGGGAAAGACCAGAGCATCCAGCTTTTCAAGACAGGAGGGCTTGGTAACGATCCGGGTAGCTGCGCCAAGAAATTCAAACGCCTTGACTACGCTCCTAAGGTTTCCCGTGCCGTAATCAACGACTCCGACTTTAGGGAGGGATTTCACTCGATGCCGAGCATTAAGAGGACAAGGTTCCCTTGGTCGAAGGAATCGTCCCGTCCAGCCTGGGTTCGATTTGCGTCGCTAGGTCCAAGGCTTTGGCAAAGCCTTTGAACATCGCCTCCGCAACATGGTGGGGCTCGGTTCCGTGCTCAAGGCGGATATGTAGATTGCAGGCCACTTCGTTGGCAAATGCCTGAAAGAATTCCTTGAACAGTTGGATGTTGAAATCGCGTACAAGAGTGACCGGAGGGTCCGCCTGATAAACCAAAAATCCACGATTGCTCAAATCAAGGGCCACGCTGACGAGAGTCTCGTCCATGGGAAGAAGGAAAAAACCGTACCTCTTGATTCCGGACTTGTCGCCCAGTGCTTCCCTGAAGGCTTGACCCAAGCTAATGCCCATGTCTTCGACCAAATGGTGATAGTCTATTTGAATGTCTCCTTCGGCTTTGATGGAAAGGTCAAAGAATCCGTGTTTGGAAAAAAGAATCAACATATGATCGAGGAAGGGAATTCCCGTGGAAATGTCTCCTTTGCCGTCACCATCAAGAGAAAGTTCTATCTGGATTTGGGTTTCCTTCGTGTCTCGTCTGACTAAAGCTGTTCTTGGGTTTTCCATTCGATTATTCTTTCCACGAGGATATTCATATCCAGCGCATTGCCAATACTGATTCTAAGATAAGAAGAGGTAAGCTCATGCTGGGGAAAATAACGTATCAACACGTTTTTCGAGGTCAGGTATTCATAAAGATCCGTTGCCACCTCCGGGCCCGTCCGCCCTTTGGAATCAATGGGCATGGTAAATAAAAAGTTTGCTCCGCTTGGACAGGTTTTCCATCCCCATTCGTCCAAGAGCAAGGAGAATTTCTCCCTTTCCTTTACTATGGAGTCTCGTGTTTGCTCGAAATAAGTTCGGTCTTGCAGGCCGGCCAGTGCGGCAGCCTGAGCCAAGCGGTCGACGTTGTACACTTCTCTGGCCTGATCAAGAATTGAAATTAATACGGGTGAGGCGAGGGCATAGCCTACGCGCAACCCGGCAAGAGAATACGACTTGGACATCGTCCGAGTAAGGATGAGGTTTGAAAATTCCCCAAGAAGAGGCAACGCGTTATGTTCGGCAAAATCCGCATAGGCTTCGTCAATGACCAAGATACCTTCGAATTCCTTGAGGATTTGCCTTAAGCAATCAACCGGATATTCCCGGCCGCTGGGAGCATGCGGGCTCGTTATGAAAAAAAGGTTCGCCCCGGAATCAATGACCGCCTCCGGGTCGAGGGAAAAAGTATCGTCGGCAAAAGGAATTCGCATCAAGGTCGAGCCTTGAAGGGAGGCGAGGACCTCGTACAAAGAATAACTGGGCTCGAGCATGCCGACTTTCAAATTCTCATCCGAAAAACAACGGGTACACAAATTAAGAAGGTCATCGGAGCCATTTCCCACAATGACTTGGTCCGCGCTCAAGCCGTGCAACCCGGAAATGCATTCCCTTAACTTGTTCGAGCGTGAGTTGGGATAGAGCCTGAGGGATTCCAATTCTCCAAGTATGGCGTTTTTAATACCCGGACTGGGAGGGTAGGGGTTTTCGTTCGTATTGAGCTTTACCGTTTCCTCTCCAATCTCAGGTTGCTTCCCCGGAACATAGGGTTGGTGGTTGGCGATGTAGCGGGAAAGGTGTCGGGGTTCTGGCTCCATCCCGGTCAACTTTTGCCCTCGATGCGCATGGTCAGGGAACGGCCATGGGCATCAAGCTGTTCCATTCTGGCAAACTCTTCGACGACCGACTGGCCCTTTCTCAACGAATTCTCATCGTACTTGATAAAGCTGGTGCGCCTGAAAAAATCGTTCAGCTTAAGGCCCGAAGAGAAACGCGATGACCTGCCCGTTGGAAGAACGTGACTTGGACCCGCCGCGAAGTCACCCAGCGAGGTCGCTGTCTTGTGTCCCATGAGAAAAGCCCCTGCGGTGGTAATCCTTTCGGTCAAGTAAGTGAGGTTTTCCTCCGAAACCTGAAGCTCGAGATGTTCGGGGGCAACAAAGGAAGCCACTTCCGAAAGCCTTTCGAGATTGGGAAGAAAAATCGACCGAAAGCCATTTTCAAGAACTCGCTGAATTGGTTTTCCATGCGAAAGGGTTTCGAGTTGGACCTTTATTTCTTCAATGACCTGCGAAAAAAGCGTTTCTTCGGAGAAAAGAAAATAAATTTTTTCTTTGCCCGAACCATGTTCCGCTTGGGCAAGGAGGGCCGCGGCCACAAAGGATGGCTTGGCCGTGGAGTCCGCAATGACCATGACCTCGCTTGGGCCCGGAAGCAGGTCTATTCCAACGGTGCCAAAAGATTGTCTTTTGGCTTCGTTTACGTAGGCGTTGCCCGGGCCGAATATCTTGTCGACGGCTGGAATGGTCTCGGTCCCAAAGGCCAAAGCGGCAATCGCTTGGGCCCCTCCCACTCGGTAAACTTCCGTAACCCCCAAGATTCCGAGTGCGGCCAACAACTGAAAGGCAACTTTTCCATTGGAATCTGGCGGTGTGACCACGGCTATTTCGTCGACTTGAGCAACTTTTGCCAAAGTAACGGTCATGATCACCGTGGATACGAGAGGAACGTTGCCCCCGGGAACGTATATTCCCACCCTTTTGATCGGATAATGCTTTTCTCCGACTTCCGCTCCATGTTCGTTTAAAGTACTCCAATCGTTTGGAATGCTTTTCTCATGAAACAGTCGGACGTTTGCAATCGCTTCCAGAATGGCTGCGCGCTCGGATTCATCGAGCTTCGATTGGGCTTGGTCAAGTTCGGCAGGCGTGACGGAGATTTCATCTGCCTCAAGCGAAGCCCCGTCGTACAAAAGAGTCTTCTCAAGAAGAGCAGCGTCACCACGCAATCGAATTTCCTCAAGTATTCCTGAAACCGTTTCGGTGACTTCGCGATCCGGAACGGAAACGGAAGCAAACCCCCGCAAGTCCGAAAGCAGATCAGGAGAATCCGAAAGGTAGGAATACTTCATTCGATTGGTGCTTGGCTACTCCCACTCGATCGTACTGGGAGGCTTGGAACTGATATCATAAACCACTCGGTTGGCTCCCTTGACTTCGTTAATGATTCGATTCGAAACTTTCCTCAAAAGTTTGTCGGGCAATTGCGCCCAATCCGCCGTCATTGCATCACTGCTTGTGACGGCTCGAAGAGAGATCACGTTTTCATAGGTTCTCTCATCACCCATCACGCCAACACTTCGTACGGGAAGAAATACGCAAAAGGCTTGCCAAAGTTTATGGTACCACCCGGACTCGACCAATTCTTCAATGAAGATGGCGTCCGCTTCCCGGAGTACGCGCAGGAATTTCGGTTTGATTTCTCCGACCACGCGCACGCCAAGGCCAGGCCCGGGAAAGGGATGTCGCATGAGTACCTCCTTGGGCAACCCGAGCGTTTTGCCCAAGGCGCGCACTTCATCCTTGAAGAGTTCCCGCAGCGGCTCGAGAAGTGAGAGTTTCATTCTTTTGGGCAAGCCGCCGACATTATGGTGGCTCTTGATCAAAGCAGCGGGGTTACCTCCTATGGGGACGCTTTCGATTACGTCGGGGTAAAGGGTTCCTTGAGCCAAAAAATCGACCTGACCAAGCTGTTTAACCTCACGGTCAAAAACCTCGATAAAGGTTTTTCCAATTATTTTTCTCTTTTTCTCGGGGTCGGTCACGCCCTTGAGCCGACTCAAGAAAAGTGGTCCGGCCCGGGCAACCTTCAATTTGCCTGGAATATGATTGTTAAAAAGCTGTATCACTTGGTCCCTCTCGTTTAATCGCAAAAGACCGTTGTCGACAAAAATGCAGGTCAGTTGTTTTCCGATTGCACGATCAATAAGGGCGGCGGCAACCGATGAATCGACCCCTCCGCTAAGACCCAAAATTACCTTTTTGTCTCGCACTTGCTCCTGAATGGAACGGATGGCTGTCTCGGTAAAATCTTTCATTCCCCAGTCTCCTTTGCACCTGCAAACATGACTAAGAAAATTTTGAATGATTTGGGTTCCTTTTTCGGAGTGCTCGACTTCCGGGTGGAATTGCAAACCATAAAATTTTCTTGCGGGATCTTCTATGGCGGAAAAACGGGAATTCTCGGTTCTGGCAAGTTCCCGAAAGCCTTTCGGCAGCTTGGTCAGACAATCTCCATGAGAATTCCAAACGGTCAAATCCTTGGGCAGTCCTTTGAAGAGAGTTCCGGTTTTGTTGATGGTAAGCTTGCCACGACCATATTCCCTCTGCCGGCTTGCTTTCACCTCTCCTCCAAGCATCTTGCCCATGAGTTGAAGACCGTAACAAATGCCCAAAACGGGAATTCCAAGATTAAACAGGTTTCGGTGGGGTTTGGGGCTTCCTTTCGTCAGGACACTGGCGGGTCCACCCGACAAAACGAGACCAACTGGGTTGAGGGCCTTTATCTCACCCACCGGAGTATCAAATGGCAAAACCTTTGAGTATACGTTTGCTTCCCTAATACGACGGGCAATCACCTGCGTATACTGTGACCCGAAATCCAATACTACGATCGTCTGTGCCATAAGCGTATTATGTTTTTCATGATTTTGCTCATGAAAGTCTTAAAAGGTTACGACAAAAAGCACAACGCACTCTCATTGCAACACTAAGGTGGAATTTTGAGGTTTCCAGCTTGGCTTGGGCTACCTCCACGGTATCTGCCGGAATCCGAAAAACTTCCTCAATCCTTTGAAGCTTGTTCTTCGTCTTTGGAAGCGGAGTCTTCCTTGGATTCAGGCTCGGCAACAGGTTCTTCAGCGGCGTCCTCGGCAGATTCTTCGGCACTAGTCTCGGCATCCGCATCGGAAGCGTCCGTTTTGGACTCAGGTTCCAAATCCTCCTTGGATTCAGGTTCGACAGCAGGTTCTTCGGCGGCGTCCTCGGCAGATTCTTCGGCACTAGTCTCGGCATCCTCATCGGAAGCGTCCGTTTTGGACTCAGGTTCCGAATCCTCCTTGGATTCAGGCTCGGCAGCAGGTTCTTTAGCGGCGTCCTCAGATCCTTCTACATCCGATTGAGCTTCTTGAGCTACGAGTTGATCCGACTCCGGATCCTGAGTTTTCTTGGGTTCCTTGCTAGCCTTCTTGGTTGAGGATTTCTTTTTGTTTGCCTTTTTCTTAGGGGCATCCTCGACAAATTCGATAATCGCCATATCGGCGGCGTCGCCGAGACGGGGCATGGCCAATTTGTAAATTCTCGTGTAGCCACCGTTGCGATTTGCAAATTGCTCGACCAATTCGTCGAAGAGTTTTTTGACTGCTTTCTTGTTGCGAAGACGGGCAATTGCAAGGCGTCGGTAATGGACTTTTTGAGCGTCATCCGAGGCAACGTGCGCTTTCTTGGCCAAGGTAATGACCTTCTCAATGGTAGGGCGCAGAGCCCGAGCTTTCGCCAAGGTGGTCTTGATTCTGCCATTCTCGATCAGGGAACAAGACAAATTGGCAAGCAAGGATATACGGTGAGCCGTCTTTACACCTAGAAGATGGTTATGTTTTCTATGTCTCATCCTGCAGGAAGATAAAAGGTGATGAATTGGATGGTTTTAGCTGGAGGCAGAATCCAACAAACGGTTTTCAAATTTCATGCCCAAGGACAAACCTAGTTGCTCAAGCTTAGCCTTGATTTCATTGAGCGATTTCTTGCCGAAATTACGGTATTTGAGCATTTCCGGCTCCGACTTGGTAGCAAGTTCTCCAACGGTCGTAATGTTCGCATTGTTCAAACAGTTGGCGGCTCGAACGGACAATTCGATTTCATTGACGCTCATCCCTAACAGATTGCGTAGTCGATTCTGCTCTTCGCTCACTTCCTTGGAATGGCTTTCGAATTCAATTTGCTCTTCGGTTATTTGGTCAAAAACATCCAAATGGTGGCGAAGAATTGCCGCCGATTGCTTGAGCGCGTCGTCTGGGGTAATGCGTCCGTCCGTGTTCACTTCGAGGATAAGCTTGTCGTAGTCGGTCATTTGCCCGACTCGAGTATTCTGAACGTCGTATTTGACGAGTTTGACCGGACTGTAAAGAGCATCCACATTAATGACTCCAATCGGCTGATCATCCGTTTTGCTATCCTCACCCAGGCAAAATCCTCGCCCAACGGAAACGGTCATTTCCGCAACGATCTTCTGTTTTCTGTCGGTCGTCAGGATGAGTTGCTCCGGGTTAATGATTTCAACCCCTTCAGCCGGTGAAATGTCAGCCGCAGTGACCTCTCCTTCTTTTTCGACATCAAGCGTGAGAACCACAGGTTCCGCTTTGTGGCTGACAATAAGAATCTTTTTTAAGTTCAACACAATGTCGGTTACGTCTTCGACAATTCCGTCAACGCTTTGAAATTCATGCTGAACGCCATCGATTTTCAGGGAAGATATCGCAGCGCCCTCGATGGAACTGAGGAGTACTCTGCGGAATGCATTCCCTATGGTATGCCCATAGCCTGACTCAAAGGGATCGGCTATAAACTTGGCATACCTTTCGTTTGCTGTTTCCTCCTCTTTAATGAGGCGATTAGGTAGTTCGAACTTTCCGAGTCTTGTGGCCATAATGTTTATTTATTGGATGAACTTTAAATATGAAAGATGATTATCGGCTGTAGAACTCCACAACCAATTGAACGTTTACGCTTTTCTCGAGTTCGTCGGATTGGGGAAACCGGGAAACCGTGCCCTGCAAAGAATCGGCGTTGACCTCAACCCATGGAGGAGACGGATGATACTGAGATCCCTCCAGATTTCTAGTGGCAAGCTGTCTGGATGATGTCTTCTCCCGAACCCCGATTTCATCTCCGACCGAGACCTGATAGCTGGGAATGTCCACCTTGGTGCCATTTACCAAAATGTGCCCGTGGTTTACGAATTGGCGAGCCGCTTGTCTGGTTTTGGCAAAACCGAGTCGATAGACCACATTGTCCAAGCGAGTCTCCAACAAAGTGAGAAATACCTCACCGGTTACTCCTTTTTTCCTTTTGGCCCGCTCGAACAGATTGCGAAATTGCTTCTCGGTCAAACCGTACATGATTCTGAGCTTTTGCTTCTCTACCAAACCCTCGCCATAATCGCTGATTTTTCTGCGAAAGTTTGGTCCGTGTTGCCCAGGAGGATAAGTTCTTCTTTCAAAGGCTTTGTTGGCTGGAAAGATCGCCATACCAAAGCGCCTATTAATTCGTGTTGTGGGTCCGGTGTATCGAGACATGATGAAGGTTTCCCAGATAGTGTGATTATGTATTGATTAAACGCGCCTTCTTTTGGGAGGACGACAGCCATTGTGAGGGACCGGTGTCACGTCGATTATTGAACTGACGACAAAACCGAGACTCTGCAGGGCTCTGATTGCGGAATCACGCCCCATGCCAGGACCCTTGACTTTGACCAAAACTTCTTTCATTCCATGGGACATTGCCGCACGACCTGCGTCTTGAGTCACGACTTGTGCGGCGTAAGCGGTCGATTTTCTGGATCCCCGAAAATTGCATTTTCCGGAACTCGACCATGAGATGATATTGCCCTTCATGTCCGAAAAGGAAACCTTGGTGTTGTTGAAGGTCGCCACGATGAAGCAAATCCCGGAGGAGATGTTTTTGCTGCCCTTGGCCTTCCGGACTTTTACCTGTTCGATATTCGCACCAAGCAGGTCCTCAGCAGTTTCCTCTTTCTTTTTCCCTGCTTCTTGAGCTCCAGATTCATCATCCGAATTCTTTTTTTCATCCGAGTCCGAATCGACCTTTGATTCCTTGGCTGCCTTTTGAGGTTGGCCCTCTTCCGAGTCCGAATCCTTCGAGTCACTTGATTCAGGTGAAGCGGGCTCCTTCTCTTCGATTACGGCTTCGGGTTCCGTTTCCGAAGGCAAGTCCTGCTTTTCTTCTTCCTTGTTTTCTTCTTCGCTCATAAAAAATCCTACGATTTGCGGACGACGCCGACTGTCTTGCGTCCACCTTTGCGGGTTCGCGCATTGGTTATGGTTCGTTGCCCGCGCACCGGCAAACCACGCTGATGGCGGAGGCCTCTGTAGCAGCGAATGCTCTGCAAGCGCTTCAGGTTGTTGGTGACAGCTCTCCTGAGATCACCTTCCACCATGATCTTTTGGTCGATGATGTAATTGGTTATAAGACTGAGTTCCTGTTCGTCCAAATCTTGAGTACGCCTATTTGGGTCGATACCCGTTTCTACGAGTATCTTTTTGGCGCGAGTAGGTCCAATGCCGTAAACATAACGCAAAGAATATTCGATTTTTTTGCGATTTGGTATATCAACTCCTAGCAATCTAGCCATAATGTTTTCTTCCGTTGTAGTTAAAGTTATTTAATTTGATTATTCATCAACCCTTCAAGGCGGCAGCGGCCAATCCAAGCAGCAAGAGAATTACCGAAATATAAATGAGGGGCCTCCACTGAGCCTCGAAGTCCTTGAGTTCGAGTGACTCGATTCCTTGGTTTGCACCAGCCGATCTTCCCCTTATCCGTCCTTTTCGCAAAAAACCATCGTAGTGCCTTTGCAAAAGAAAGGTTTCTATCTGACGCATCGTGTCAAGAACCACGCCGACGATAATCAACATGCCCGTGCCACCGAAGAAGGTGGCTACGTTGTAAGATACTCCGGCGGTGGTGAAAATGAAGTCGGGAAAAACCGCGATTATGGTTAGGAAAATCGCACCCGCCAAGGTAAGCCGAGTCATTACGAAATCCAAGAATCGGGAAGTTGGTTCTCCAGGCCTGATGCCAGGAACATAGCCCCCGTTTTTCTTCAGATCATCAGCTATCTGCACAGGCTTGAACATGATCGAAACCCAGAAATAACTGAAAACTAGAATCAGACCGCCGTACACCAAATAATAAAGCCAACCTCGATTGGCGAAGACATTCCCCAGTTCGATTGCCCAATTCATCTCGCCCGGTGAATCAGCCAAGGCTGCCCCGAGGGTGCGGAGAAGTTGAGCCGGAAACATCAGAATGGCACTTGCAAAAATTACGGGCATGACTCCGGCATAATTTACCTTGAGAGGAAGAAACGAACTTTGGCCTCCGAAGACTTTCCGCCCAACCATCCGCTTGGCATATTGAACCGGAATTTTTCTTTGCGCCTGGGTTACGGCGATGATTCCACCAACCACAAGCAGGAACAAGCCAACCATGAGCACAGCCTTGAGAAGAACTAAATTATCGCTACCATCAGCTTCAAAAACCAAAGCGTAGGCATCGTGCAAAGCCTTGGGCAAGTCGGCTAAAATTCCCACCGTAATAAGCAAAGAGATGCCATTTCCTATTCCGCGTTGAGTAATCTGCTCTCCCAACCACATCAGGATGAGGGAGCCGGTGGTAAGAAAGACCACGGTCAAGAAAAGAAACAGGATAGGAGAGTTGGGGTCAAAAACGACGATGCTTCCGAATTTGTTGACGTCGAATCCACTGATTAAGCTACCCGGACTGTCTCTCAAAGCTACCGCGAGTAGTCCGCCTTGAACCATACATATTACGATGGTTAGGTATCTCGTATACTGAGAAATTTTTTGTCTCCCGGGCTCTCCTTCCTGTTGTAGTCTGGCAAGCTGAGGAAAAACCGCACCCATAAGTTGCATGATGATCGAAGCACTGATGTAGGGCATGATACCCAACGCGAATAGAGCTCCGTTCAGAAGCGCCCCTCCGGTAAACATATTGTAAAAGCCAAGTATGTCATTGCCCCCGGAATCCGTCCTGTTGTTTTCTTGCCATTCAAAGTAATCTTTGATTGGCGTAGGGTCGACACCAGGCAAAGGAATGTTCGCACCAACACGAGCAATAAACAACAAAGCCAAAGTAAAGAAAATCTTTTGCCTGAGCTCAGGTATCTTGAGTGAGTTGGTAAATGCAGAAAGCATGATGGAAAAGATTTCGCCCCTAACTTATTCCGAAACGAAAGATCCGCCTGCGGCCTCTATTTTTTGCTTGGCCGATTTGGATGCCAAAGTAACGAAGACAGAATAGGCTTTGTCCACTTCTCCCGTGCCCAAAAGTTTTACATTCTTGGAATTGGGGCGAACCAAACCTGCCTGCTTGAGGGTCTCGAGGTTAATCTTGTCTCCTTCGACTTTGGATAGATCGGCAAGGTTCACTATCGAGCAAGGGGTTTGGAACCTGCTTCTGTTGAATCCCCGCTGGGGAAGTTTGCGGAACAGAGGCATTTGCCCTCCCTCAAACCCGGCTCTCAAAGAGTAACCGGCCCGGGCACCGGCACCCTTGTGACCGCGACAGCAAGTTTTACCGTGCCCATTGCCTTCGCCTCTGCCCAAACGCCTTTTGCTTTTGTTGGAGCCAGCTGGAATTTCGCTTTCTTTCATAACTAGATGGATATTTAAGTGGAAGGCTCGATGCTCTCGGAAGCAACTGGTTGGGAAGGCGATGATAGTCGAGTAAAGGAAGGCCCCTGAACCTCCTCTCCCCGGACATTTGAAATTTGATCTGCCGTACGAAGACGGGAAAGTCCGTTTAGGGTAGCAGTAACGACCGAGAGTTGGTTGTTGGATCCAAGTGACTTGGACAAAACGTTTTTGACCCCGGCGGCTTCGAGGACAGCCCGTACTCCACCACCGGCTATGATGCCAGTCCCCGGACGAGCCGGTCGAAGAAGAACTTTTCCTCCGTCATAGCTTCCCAAGACGGGGTGGGGGATGGTATCGCCGGAAATTGAAACGGGGCCCATTGCTTTTTTGGCCTTGTCGGTGCCTTTGCGAATTGCGTCCGGGACCATTTGAGCCTTCCCATAACCAAAACCCACATTGCCTTGTTGGTCCCCAACGACGACAAGGGCGGCAAAACTAAATCTGCGTCCACCTTTGACGACTTTGGCACAACGATTAATATGAACGACTTTTTCAAAAAGTTCGGGCTCTTCTTCTAATTCCACAACTTCTTTGGAATTCTTTTTTTTGCGGTTTGGTTGACTCATAGCTTAAAATGTAAGGCCTTCCTTTCGTAGAGCATCCGCAAACGCCTTAACGCATCCATGATACTTTCTCCCCGATCGGTCGAACACGATTGAAGAAACCCCTGTTTCTTTAATCTTGGATCCGAATACTGAACCCAATTTCTCGGCTCCGGCAACATTCGGAAGGATTTCCTTGAAATCGGAATGGGTGGTGGCAATTCCCACGACAGTATGAGCTTTCTCGTCATCAATGCACTGCGCGTGAATATTTTTGTTTGAAAACCGAACGCATACGCGGGGACGCTCGGCCGTTCCGTTGATTTTCTTGCGAATTCTCCAGCGCCTTTTTTGGGATAGTTCTTTTTTCTTTGAAAGTTTCATTTTGAATTTGCTTAGGCTGATTTCTTTCCTTCCTTGCGGCGGACGTACTGGCCAAGAATTCTTACACCTTTTCCTTTATAAGGCTCGACGGGGTAGTAGCTCTTGATTTCGGCCGCAACTTGACCGACTTTTTGTTTGTCGGGCCCTTCGACGTGAATTTTGACGTTGTCGGCAACCGTAATTGTCACGCCTTCGGGGATAGGATGCTCAATGGGGTGAGAGTAACCTAATTCAAGATCGATGATCGAACCCTTGACAGTTGCCCGAAAGCCAACGCCCTCAATGAGCAAATCCTTGCTGAATGGTTCCGTCACTCCTTGAACCATGTTGGCTATGATTGATCGGGTGGTTCCATACTGCGCCCGAGCCTCCCGGCTTTCGTCCACCGGTTTGACTTGAATCTGCTCCCCTTCAACGGCAATCGAAGCAAGAGGCGAAAAAGTCTTCGACAAATTGCCCTTGGGTCCTTTGACGCTAATGGTGTTTTGCTCAAGAGAGACTTGCACTCCTGACGGAATGTCTACGGGTACTTTTCCTATTCTGCTCATGAATGAAATTCCTTTTGCCTGTTTTACCAAACGCTACAGAGGAGCTCCCCCCCCAATTTGTTCTTTCGTGCCGTCTTGTCGTCGACAATCCCCTGGGGAGTACTGAGAATGGAGACGCCCAACCCACCGAGAACATGAGGTATGTCACGATAACCACAGTAAGACCGACGACCTGGGGTGCTGATCCGATTGATTCCCCTGATGGCATGCTCTCCATCCACGTACTTGAGCTGAACCTCAAGACATTTATGACCCTTTTCGGATTTGGATTCGGTGCAATCTAAGACAAAGCCCCTCTCCTTGAGGATAGTGACCAAGCCAGCTCGCAAATTCGAATGCGGATAAGTGCAGGTCGGCTTGCCAGCCTCTCCGGCATTTCGAATGACAGTAATAAAATCTCCTATTGTATCGTGGACTGACATATCAATGAGGGGTTTGGCGGTTGTTACCTACCAAGATGCTTTGATGACTCCAGGTACTTTGCCCTGAAGGGCTAGTTCGCGGAAACTAATGCGGGACAAACCGAATTTCCTAATGGTGGCTCTTGGTCTTCCCGTTAACGTGCAGCGATTGACCAAACGAACCGCGGATGAGTTGCGGGGGAGTTTGGCTAGTTTCGCCTGAGCTGAATAAAATTCTTCCTCGCTGACCGTTGGGTCGGCAATGATTTTTTTGAGAGCGGCACGCTTCGATGCAAAACGGGCTACCATTCTTTCTCTTTTCTTGTTGCGTTGAATGACTGACTTTTTGGCCATGGTATAAAGGGTTATGATTTTATGCAGCTTCTTGTGAAGAAGCTGTATCACTGG
Organism: Opitutia bacterium; assembly: GCA_038121045.1. GTDB lineage: Bacteria > Verrucomicrobiota > Verrucomicrobiia > Opitutales > Seribacteraceae > Seribacter. The sequence goes on along the minus strand of JAYOMW010000011.1, from coordinate 19,925 downwards.
AATGCTTGCGAAAAGGCATGCCGAGCAACTTGAGCATTTCGTAAGACTCTTCGTCCGTTTGAGCAGAAGTAACGATTGATATGTCAAGCCCGGTGTTTACCCGTTGGCGCTCGACGTTGATTTCGGGAAAGATACTGTGATCAGTAATGCCTAGGGTATAGTTGCCCCGACCATCGAGCTTGGAAGGCACGCCCCGGAAATCACGAATGTTCGGAAGGGCAATTGCGATGAGCCTCAAAAGAAACTCCCACATTTGATTGCCTCTTAAAGTTACCTTAATTCCAACCGGCATACCTTCGCGAAGTTTAAAATTCGAAACACTGACTCTAGCTTTGATGACAACCGGCGCTTGGCCGGAAAGGGAAGCCATGTCTTTCCTGAGCTCCTCTATTCCGTTCTTGTCCAACTCAACGCCGAAGGAACTGTTGAGTACGACTTTCTCAATTTTTGGAACTTGATGCACATTGCCGTATCCTTGGCTTTTCATTAAGGCAGGTACGGCTTCTTCTGCGTAAATTTTTTTAAGTTCTGGGATGTTCATAACTTCAACTTTTCTGGAAAACCCAAAAGCACTACTTTGCCTGCTCGGCTAACTTGACGTTTGAGTAGTGAATAGACGCCTCTCTTTCGATGATCGATCCTTGAGGGTTGTCCTGTGTTTTTCGTTCGTGCTTTTTAATCATGTTGACCCCCTCGACAATGACTCGGTTCTTATCCCGTATAACTTGGAGGACTTTTCCTTTGCTACTTTTGTGATCACCAGCAATGACAATGACCTCATCTCCTTTTTTTATGCGATTGGCCATGATTACAAAACCTCCGGGGCTAACGATATGATCTTCATGTATTTTTGCCTGAGTTCGCGAGCAACAGGCCCGAAAATCCGAGTGCCCTTCGGAGTTCCGTCGTCATTGACGATCACCACGGCATTTTCATCGAAACGCAAGTAGCTGCCATCCCTTCTTCTCATCGGCGCCCGGGTTCTAACGACGACCGCTCTTACCACAGTGCCCTTTTTTACGGAAGCCTCGGTTGAACTTTCCTTCACGTGACATACGATAATATCTCCAATGGATGCAGTCTTTTTGTTCTGACCGATCCGTCGTATCATACGGACTTTTTTCGCTCCCGTATTATCCGCAACTTCGAGTCTGCTTAATAGTTGTATCATGGCTTGTTTCCTAAACGACGGGTGCCTTCTCTATGATTTCCAAAACACGCCACCTTTTCATCTTGCTCAAAGGTCGCGTGGCTACAATGCGAACCTTGTCACCGACTTTGGACTCATTGCTCTCGTCATGAACATGCACGGTCGTCTTTCGACGAATCTCCTTTTTGTAAAGAGGATGAGGAATCTTGTATTCATAGACGACTTTCAAGGACTTGTCGCCGGTTTTGGACCTTACGAATCCAATGAGTTCCTTACGGTTGTTTCTTGTGGGTTCTGCACTCATTTAAAAAAAGATCTAATTTTGCTTAGCTTGATGAAGCGCGGTGCGAATGCGAGCACGGTCACGTCTTATGCTCTTGAGGAGATGAGGTTTTTCGACTTGTCCGGTTTGCTTTCGAACCTGCAAATGCAAAAGTTCTTCACCAAGTTCACGGTGTTTCTTCTGTAATTCGACTTCGGAAAGCTCCTTGATTTCAGAGAATTTCATTTGATTAAAAGGTTTGAGTCCGCTCTACCAAACGGCAACGGAAAGGGAGCTTGGCGTCGGCCAACCCGAGAGCTTCCCTGGCGAGCGTCAAGGAACAGCCGGCTATTTCAAACAGGACATGACCCGGCTTGATGACGGCCACCCAATGGTCTACGGGGCCTTTACCCTTACCTTGTCTGGTTTCAGCTGGTTTTTTGGTTACGGGCTTGTGAGGAAAAACTCGAATCCATACCTTTCCTTTCCTCTTCAAGTGACGGTTTATGGCAACTCGAGCCGCCTCAATTTGGTTGGAGGTCATCCTGCCCCGAGTTAAAGACTGAATTCCGAATTCACCGAAAGCAACGGTGTTGCCACGAGATGCAGTACCCCGAACTCGTCCTTTGTGAACCTTTCTAAATTTTGTGCGTGATGGAAGTAACTTTGGCATGATAAGTCGAGTGTTTGGGCGTCAGAAAATTTTGTCTTCGTCTTTGAGGCAAATCCAGCACTTGATGCCAATAATTCCATAGACGGTGTTAGCCTCGACCAATCCATAATCGATATTTTCACGAAGAGTATGCAAGGGCACGCGTCCCTCCCTCTGCTGTTCGGTCCGGGCTATGTCCGCACCAGCCAAACGACCGGCACATTGAATTCTAATGCCCTCGGCGCCCATGGACATAGTTGTCTGAACGGCTTTTTTCATTGCCCGCCGAAAAGCAATTCTGCGCTCGAGCTGCAGAGCTACGTTTTCAGCTACAAGAGAGGCCACCAAGTCTGGTTTTTTTATTTCCTGAATTTCTAAGCGTATGTCTTTGCCGATAACTTGATTCAGTGAGTCTCGGAGCGAGTCCAATTCTTGGCCTTTTCGGCCGATCACAATTCCGGGACGTGCCGTCCATATCGTGACTCTGGTTCTAGTAGAGGCTCTCTCGATAACGACTCGCGGTACGGATGCAAATCGTAATTTCTTTTCCAAAAAACCACGGATGAGATTATCCTCGGCCATAAACTTGGAATAATCGTGTTTGTTGGCATACCATCGCGCGCTCCAGTTTCTGCGCACCCCGAGCCTAAAACCTATTGGATTAACTTTCTGTCCCATAATAAATCAAGCTTCGTCTGTTAAGGTAATGCGTAGATGGCTCATTCTTCTCTTGTAAGGATGAGCGGACCCCCGAGCACAGGGGCGAAAGCGTTTCAGTGCCGGACCCGATTCAACAATGGCTTCGCTAATGATCAAATCGTCAGCATTCAAATTCGAATTGTTCTCAGCGTTCGCCATGGCCGAGCGCAAAGTTTTTCCGAACATCCGGGCGGCTTTTCGAGGAATGAACTTCAAAATGGACACGCCTTCAGTCGCCTTTTTACCTGGTAGAATGCGGGCTACTTCTCTCGCTTTTTTTGGCGAAATTCTCATGTATTTGGAGTATGACTTGATTTCCATAGTCTACTTTTGGGTATGGGGATTATGAGATTTGAATGAGCGTGTTGCCGAAAATTCACCCAGTTTGTGCCCCACCATGTTTTCGGTTACGTAAACAGGGAGAAAGTTCTTTCCGTTGTGTACGGTAAAATTGAGCCCTACGAAATCAGGGGTGATCGTTGAACGCCTGGACCAAGTCTTTATGGGTTTGCGATCGCCACTTGCCTGTGCCTGTGAAACCTTCTTCATGAGACTGGGTTCGACGAAAAAACCTTTTTTTATGGATCGTGTCATGGGTAAACCTTATTTGAGCCTTCTGCCATTTCGGCGGACGAGTATTTGTGAATTAGATGGCTTTGATTTTTTTCTAGTTGGAAAACCCTTTGACAATTGACCCCATGGAGATGATGGGTGACCGCCTCCCGAGGTTCTGCCTTCACCTCCACCCATCGGATGATCCACTGGGTTCATGGCTACCCCCCGGACCCGAGGGCGACGACCTTTCCAACGATTTCTTCCAGCTTTGCCTATGGTGGACTTTTGGTGACTGGCGTTTCCCACGGAACCTATGGTCGCCCGGCAAGTTTCCTTAACAAGACGTATTTCGCCACTCGGCATCTTTAGCGACGCCTGACCTCCGTCGATGGACACCAAGCGAACCTCGGAACCAGCCGATCGCGCTATTACCGCACCGGCTCCAGGCAGCATTTCCACAGAATGCACTTTGGTCCCCATGGGAAGTAAGTTCAAGGGCATGCAATTTCCAACTTTAAAATCGATTTTTACATCCGAACTAATCACGGAATCCCCCACTTTTAGCTCCGCCGGAGCCAAGATGTAGGACTTTTCGCCATCGGGATATTGGAGCAAGGCCAAATGGGCGGTTCTGTTCGGATCGTATTCAAGGGCAAGTACGGTTGCAGGATCGTTTAATCGCTGCCTCCGGAAATCTATTTTTCGATACAACCGTTTGTGGCCACCGCCTCGGCGACGGGAGGTTATTCTACCATATGCATTGCGTCCTTTCTTCCGGTGGACTCCTTTTGTCAAAGACTTTTCTGGACGCTTGTCGGAAAGCTCGACCTTGTTTTTGAAATAAAAACGGCCTGAGGGAGTAACGGGTTTCTGTTGTACTACTGGCATGATGTAATTTCTCCTGTTAGGCTAAATCAATGCCGTCGCCAGCCTGCAAGGTAACTATGGCCTTTTTGGAGCCACTTGTAAAACCCTGCTTGTTTCGCCGCGTACGGTCTCTTTTCGACTTGGGCTTTACGTTCATTATGTTGACTTTCAGAACCTTCACGCCAAAAGCATTCTCTACCGCGGTTTTTATGTTGGTGCGCGAAGCACTAGGGGCCACAGTAAAGGAATACTTGTTCAGATTGGCCGAAAGCATTGTTGCTTTCTCGGTAAGCAAGGCTTGGTTGAGAACAGATACGGTTTCCTTCATGATTGAGCCTTCCCATTACCAAATTTGGCCAAAATGACATCAAGCCCTTTGAGACTAAATATGATTTGGTCTGCTTGCACGATATCCAATGCATTCAAATCCTGAGCTCTACCCAGCCTTGCATTAGACAAATTTCTACCAGCAAGACCAACATGATCATTGAAAGCGTCCGAGATTACCAAAATATTTTTGGAATCTGGAGCAATGGAAACAAGGAGTGATTTGAAAAGTTTGGTTTTAGGCTCGGCGATCTCCCAATCTTCGATCAGAGAAATGTTTTCCGCAGCTGCCTGATCACAAAGAGCTCTTTCCATTGCCAAGCGCTTGATCTTTTTGTTAACCTTTTGGTTGTATGATCGGGGTCGCGGACCGAAGGACACACCGCCTCCACGGCGTTGAATGGCACGTTTGTCTCCGACCCGTCCAACGCCCAAGCCTTTTTGCCGGTGCATCTTCTTTCCAGATCCCGCGACTTCAGACCTTGTTTTAGTCGAGGCATTGCCTTGTCTTTGGTTTGCGTGGGTAGCAATTATAACTTGGCGTAGAGCATCCTTACCTTTGCCGTCCTCCATGGCAGGAAAATGGGGTATGTCCCGCTCTTCCGAAGAGGTGCCATCCGCCTTGAACAACTTGAATTTCATAATGCTGGGTTTATGAGGGGTTCTTGGATTTCTTCGCTACCCGGAGGGTAATGATGGAGCCTTTGTGACCGGGAACGCTGCCTTTGACTAAAATCAGGTTCTTGTCGGCAAGAATTTTTACAACGGTGAGATTTTGGGTCGTACGACTAACATCCCCCATGTGACCAGGCATTTTTTTATTCTTGAAAACACGTCCAGGCCACTGACAGAGACCATAGGAACCTCCTCGACGATGAAACATGGAGCCGTGAGAAGCCGGACCACCTGCAAAGTTCCAACGCTTGACGACACCCTGAAACCCACGCCCTTTGGTCTTGGAAACGACGTCGATCATTTTGACATCTTTAAAATGGTCAACGGTAAGGGTATTCCCGCGCTCAAAGTCATGATCATTGGAAAAACGTATTTCCTGCGCGACTTGCTGAGCGTCAACTCCTGCCTTGGCTGCATGTCCCTTTGCGCACTTGTTTGCCTTGTTGGGAGATTTTCCCTGGGGATTATATCCTATTTGGATGGCAGAGTAACCGTCTTTATCGAGAGTCTTGACCTGAAGGACGGGACAAGGGCCCGCCTCTATTATAGTGACTGGAACAAGATTATTGTCACTATCGTATACTTGGGTCATCCCAAGTTTTTTACCTATTAATTGGAGTTTCATACTTTAAGCGGCAGGCGGCTTTTGCCTTTTGTTGACCTGCTTTAAAGGTTTTGATTTGTTAGACGTTAATATTGATTTCTACACCTGCCGGCAAATTGAGTTTCTTGAGTTCGTCAACGGTTTGTACGGTTGGCTCGATAATATCGATAAGCCTTTTGTGTGTGCGCAATTCAAACTGATCCATCGATTTCTTGTCGACATGCGGGGAACGATTCACGGTGTAGCGTTCAATCCGAGTCGGCATTGGAATTGGACCGGCTACACGAGCACCCGTTCGTTTGGCCGTATCGACGATATCAGATGCGGACTGATCAATGACCCGATAATCGAAGCCTCTAAGTTTAATTCGTATGCGTTGTCCGTTCATCTAGTAATAAATTATGTGCGAGCAGGTTCCCTTGATGATGTTTCGACTATTCCCTGAACAAGACTTTGGGGTACTTGTTCGAAATGCGAAGGAGTCATGGAATAATCGGCTCTTCCTGAAGAGAGGGAACGCATATCAGTAGAATAGCCAAACATATTTTCAAGAGGAACGAATGCTTCGATTACGCAAACCGTGCCCCTTGTTTCCATTCCTTGTATTTGTCCACGTCGTCTATTGAGGTCTCCCATTAATTCTCCTTGGTATTCATCCGGTGTTGAGACCTCAACTTTCATAATTGGCTCCAACAAGATCGGAGAAGCTTTTTGCATCGCATCCTTAAAGGCAAATATACCGGCCATTTTGAAAGCCATTTCGGACGAATCGACGTCATGAAAAGATCCGTCAACTAGAGTTACCTTGAAATCGATCACCGGATAACCAGCGACAACACCGGTCAAAGCAGCTTCCTGGATGCCATCAAACGTGGGTTTGATAAATTCCTTGGGAATGGCTCCTCCCACTATTTTGTTTTCAATCTCGATGCCTTTTCCTTTTTCTTGAGGCTCAAGCTGGATCACTGCATGACCATATTGACCGCGTCCACCAGATTGGCGGACAAACTTTCCTACGCCTTCAGATGAATTGAGCATCGTCTCGCGATAGGCAATTTGAGGCTTGCCTGCGGTGGCTTCAACTTTGAATTCCCGAAAAAGGCGATCACGAATTATATCCAAATGCAGTTCACCCATACCCGCAATGATGGTTTGGCCGGTCTCTTCATTGGTCGTCAATGCAAAAGTCGGGTCTTCCTCAGCCAAACGCTGCAAGCCAATTCCCATCTTTTCTTGGTCGGCTTTGGTCGCCGGCTCAATGGACATGGATATAACGGGTTCCGGAAAGGAAGGGGGCTCTAATTGAATGTCCAAATCTTTATCGGCCAGGGTATCTCCCGTCACAACGTCCTTGACGCCGATGAGTGCACAAATGTCTCCGGAATACGCAACTTCTATGTCCTCTCGCGCATCTGCCTTCATGATCATGAGCCTTGATACCCTTTCCGTTTTCCTAGTGCGAGGGTTGTAAAGTGCGGTTCCTTTCTTCAAGGTACCTTGGTAAAGGCGGAAGAAGACAAGCTTTCCAACATAAGGATCAGTCATCAATTTGAATGCCAATCCCGCAACCTTGGCTGAATCATCTGGCTTAACGGCTGTCTCGACTCCCTCAGAATTTTCACCTTTCATCGGAGGAAGGTCCAAGGGGCTAGGCAGGTAGTCGACTACTGCATCCATTAGCATTTGAACCCCTTTGTTCTTGAAAGCACTTCCTGGAATCACACCAACGAACTTCAAGGAAAGAGTTGCTTTTCGAATAGCAAGCTTCAACTCATCTTGAGAAATATCCTCTCCTCCGAGGTACTTTTCGGCAATGTCATCGTCAAAATCGGAAACGGCTTCAATCAGAGCCTCGCGATATTCTTCAGCCTGAGCCTGCAACTCCGAAGGAATGTCGACGAAATCGAACTTGACACCAGATTCATCGCTTTGATCGTAAACGCAGGCTTTCATCTTGACCAGGTCGATAAGTCCGTTGAATTGGTCTTCCGCTCCAATAGCCAAATAAAGTGGGTGTGCGTTGGCTCCGAGCTTGTCCCGCATAGTTTGGACAGCATTTAGAAAATCCGAGCCCATCCGATCCATTTTGTTAATGAAAGCCAAGCGGGGGACGTTGTACTTGTCCATCTGCCTCCATACGGTTTCGGATTGAGGTTGCACTCCTTCAACGGAAGTAAAGACACCAACGGCTCCGTCAAGAACCCTTAAAGAACGTTCCACTTCGGCCGTAAAATCAACGTGACCGGGTGTGTCTATGATATTGATGCGATGGTCGATGCCGGAAAACGGACCGTCGCTCGTCGTCCATCCGCAGGAAATGGCAGCAGAAGTGATCGTGATGCCACGCTCTCGCTCTTGTTCCATCCAATCCGTGACAGCCGCTCCTTCATGAACCTCTCCAATCTTGTGGATCACCCCGGAGTAAAAAAGCACGCGTTCGGTGCAAGTGGTTTTGCCGGCGTCAATGTGAGCAGCTATACCAATATTCCTGGTATGTTCGAGAACCGTTGGGCGCTCACTGGAATTAGCGGAAGAAAGTTGTCCGTCTTGAGTCATTTGAAAAGTCCCTCAGGCTAACTACCAGCGGAGGTGAGCGAAGGCTCGGTTGGCCTGAGCCATTTTGTGAGTTTCCTCGCGTTTTTTAACAACCGAGCCGGTATTGTTGTATGCGTCAATCAATTCCATGGCCAAGGCCTCCGACATGGTCGAACCTTTACGTGAAGAAGCAGCCTTGACTACCCAACGAAATGCTAAACTCTGTTGGCGCTCGAAAGGAACTTCGATCGGCACTTGGTAGGTTGCTCCGCCGACTCGACGGCTCTTGACCTCGATTTTCGGGCGGATGTTTTCCAAGGCCCCAAGGACAAGTTCGACCGGGTTACCTTTTTCAAGCTTTTCCGCCATTTTCTCAATTGCCCCGTAAACGATACGTTGAGCAATTGATTTCTTGCCGCTCTTCATAACGGAATTTACCAAAGTGCTTATCAGTGGACTTCCGTGTAGAGGGTCCGGTATCACCGGGCGTCTGGTTGCTTTGCGTCGTCGGGACATTGTTATTTCTTGGGTCTTTTTACTCCGTATTTGGAGCGGCTTCTGCGTCGCTTTTCCACACCTTGACAATCTAAGGTACCGCGAACTATGTGATATCGAACACCGTTCAAGTCTTTGACTCTGCCGCCGCGAAGTAAAACAATACTGTGCTCTTGAAGGGTATGCCCCTCATCGGGAATGTAGGCAATGACCTCGTGTCCCGTCGTAAGACGCACCTTGGCAACTTTGCGAATTGCCGAATTTGGTTTCTTGGGTGTTCTAGTGGTGACTTGCACGCAAACACCTCTGCGAAAAGGACAGGCTTTGAGCGCAGGCGATTTAGTCTTGGCTTTTTGCAAGCGGCGACCTTTGCGTACCAGTTGGTTAATCGTTGGCATGGAGTAGAAATTTAAGGAAAAAGATAAGATACTAACGTGAATTTAATTTAGCTCAAGACTTTTTTAGCGAAATTGGTAATCACACTGCCTGACCACCGGATGCCTCTTCAGCAGAAACTTGGGTTTTTCCTGCTCCAAGGCTATCGATTTTGAGCCTTCGCCACTTGGGCAGTCCAGTGCCAGCGGGAATCAGGTGTCCCATGATGACGTTTTCCTTGAAACCTTTGAGCTCATCGACCTTGCCCAGCGTAGCGGCATTCGTGAGGACACGCGTTGTTTCCTGAAAGGAAGCAGCCGATATGAAACTGTCCGTCTCGAGAGAAGCCTTGGTGATTCCCAAAAGGATCGGTTCCCCTTCGGCTGGCTTTCCCCCTTTTTCGGTAATGAGATCGTTCGCATCCATAAAAGCGAAGCGGTCGATTTGATCGCCCCAAAAGAAATCCGTGTCACCAGTATCGGTTATACGTACCTTGAAAAGCATTCGCGATATGATCACCTCAAGATGCTTGTCGCTAATGGTAACGCCCTGCAAGCGATAGACTTTTTGGATTTCTTCAATAAGATACTCTTGGACGGCAGAAGGTCCTAGAATTTCAAGAATTTCATGAGGATCCTTGGCACCTTCGGTTATCAACTGGCCTTTCTGAACGAAGTCTCCAGGCTGAACGAGAACATGCTTACCGTGAGGAATCAGGTGTTCTTCCACTTGACCGGACTCTTCGTTGGTGACAAGGAATCTCTTCTTGGAGCGAAGTGTTCCGGCTTCCGATACGATCCCGTCGATTTTGGCCATCTGTCCGACATTGTCTTCCTTGGGCCTGCGGGCCTCAAAAAGCTCTGCGACTCTTGGCAGGCCACCCGTGATGTCTTGGGTCTTTGAGGCCTGTCTCGGGGTTTTGGCAATTATTGAACCGGCATCAATTTTGGTTCCCTCGTCAACGGCAACCTGAGCCCCGGTCGGTACAGAGTAAGTAGCCAGATCGTTTCCACTGGAATCCTTGACTATGACTTGTGGATTCAAGTCCTCCTTGTGCTCGATTACCACCATGGATCTTCCTCCCGAAGCATCCCTTTCGACTTTGGTCGTAACGCCAGGAAGCATGTCCTCGAATGCGATCGTACCTTTCTTTTCGGAAAGAATCGGTATATTGTAAGGGTCCCATTGAGCAAGCAAAGCTTCTTCTTCAACCATCTCTTCGTCCTTGTAGTGAAGAAGGGCGCCGGCGGGAATCGGATAATCATCTACGATTCGGTCATCGGAGTCCAAAACTTGAATCGATCCCGTCTTATTCAACGTGACCTGCTGTTGGTTTGCCAGGGTAACCAAACGAAGTCCCTTGAACTTGAGTTTTCCGGCTTTGCGAATGTTGATAACGGGATCTTCGCGTCCGGCGCTGGCAATGCCGCCGATATGGAAGGTACGCATGGTCAACTGCGTGCCCGGTTCTCCAATCGATTGAGCAGCAATAATTCCAACCGAGGAACCCTCTTTGACCAAACTGTTGGTTGAGGGGTCAATACCGTACTCCAGAGAAGTAAGACCGTTTTTGATCCGACTTGAAAGGGGCGACATGACACGAACACGGGTTACGCCCAAGCCATCAATGTGGTCGGCCACTTCTTCGGTGATCAAAGTTCCGGATGCAACAATCTTTTCCGTGGGGTTGGAGGGATCGTAGACGTCGTCGGTCGAATATCTCCCGATGATTCGGTCGCGCAATGGAACGATCTCGTTGTCGCCTTCCATGATTGCTTTTTTCACGACGCCGTCTCTTCTTCCGTCATCTCTGCAAACAATGATGCAATCCATTGCAACGTCACAAAGTTTTCTGGTTAAATATCCGGCGTCAGCTGTTTTCAGCGCCGTATCGGCCAACCCCTTTCTTGCCCCGTGAGTCGACATGAAGTATTCCAAAACCGACAGGCCTTCCCGAAAGGATGCAAGAATGGGCTGCTCGATGATCTCCCCCGAAGGTTTGGCCATTAGCCCGCGCATTCCACACAGCTGTCTTACCTGCTGTCGGTTGCCCCGGGCACCGGAGTCCATCATCAGGTAAACGGGATTGATCGTATCTTTGCCCAAATTATCCTGCAGTGACTTGAAGACTTCTTTGGCAATGTCGTCGGTAGCCGTTGTCCAAACGTCAATGATCTTGTTGTGACGCTCCCCGCGGGTTATGATCCCTTTCTTAAACTGATCTTCGATTTTGTCGATTTCCTTGCGGGCGACTGTAATTCTCTTTTGCTTTTCGGGCGGAATGATCATGTCGAAAATTCCAATCGATATTCCAGCTTTGGTTGCCATGTCGAAACCAAGCTCCTTTAGGCGATCGAGTGACTCGATTGTTTCTTCATTACCCTTGAGCTTAAAGGTTTCAAGTATAAGGTCACCCAAGTCGCCCTTGAGTGCGGGAAGGTTGAAAAAGCCCAGTTCGTCTGGCCAGATGGTGTTGAAAAGGACACGACCGACAGTCGTTCTTATGACCGTTCTCTTGGAGATTCCAAATTGAGTCTCCCGTCCTTTGTCCGGATTTTTAAGATCGATCCAATCATGAAGCTCTAGAACGCCTTCCTGAAGAGCACCCAAAGCTTCCTCCAAAGATCCAATCAATGGGCACTTGTCCTCGGGCCTGGACTCACCGGTCTTGGGATTCATTGTAAGAAAATAAGAACCAAGCACGATGTCCTGTGAAGGAGTAAGGATAGGCTTTCCGCTGGAAGGCGAGAAGATATTGTGGGTCGCCATCATCAATAGTTTGGCTTCCATGATCGCTTCTACGGAAAGCGGAACATGAACAGCCATTTGGTCTCCATCGAAATCTGCGTTATAAGCAGTACAAACCAACGGATGCACGCGAATTGCGTTACCTTCGATCAGCACCGGTTCGAATGCCTGAATGGAAAGACGGTGCAGGGTCGGGGCCCGATTAAGAAGAACGGGGTGCCCTTTGGTCACCTCTTCGAGAATATCCCAAACTTCGGGCGATCGGCTTTCAATCATTTTGCGCGCCCCCCGAACAGTATGAACAAAGCCAAGTTCCTTAAGGCGACGGATGATGAATGGCTCAAATAGAATCAGCGCCATTTTCTTAGGAAGGCCGCATTGGTGCAATTTGAGTTCGGGGCCAATGACGATAACGGATCTACCTGAATAATCAACGCGTTTGCCCAAGAGATTTTGCCTGAAACGGCCTTGTTTTCCCTTGAGCATATCACTGAGTGACTTGAGTGCCCGATTGCCGGATCCGGTTATGGCGCGACCATGCCTGCCATTGTCAAAAAGTGCGTCCACCGCCTCTTGAAGCATGCGTTTCTCATTGTGGATGATCACGTCGGGAGTCTTGAGTTGCAAAAGATTCTTCAAGCGGTTGTTGCGATTGATTACGCGCCTGTAGAGATCGTTGAGGTCACTCGTTGCGAAACGACCACCTTCAAGTGGAACCAAGGGGCGCAGATCGGGAGGAATGACGGGTATGGAGTCAAGGACCATCCACTCAGGTGAAGCCCCGGAATTGATAAATCCTTGAATTACTTTTAACCTGCTTGAAAGTTTCTTTTTGATCTGCTTAGACTTTGTGTCATGGACTTGATCATAAAGTTCTTCAAGTTCGTCCTCCAAATTAATGCGAGCGAGGACATCACGGACTGCCTCAGCTCCCATTTTGGCTTCAAAATCATCGCCAAATTCATCTTGGGCTTCACGAAACTCTTTGTCCGAAAGCAATTGTTTTTCCTCAAGCGGTGTGCTTCCTGGATCAGTAACCATGTATTGCTCGTAATAAAGCACTCTCTCCAGACTCTTTGCCGTCATATTGAGCAACAAACCCAAACGGCTCGGCATGCTCTTCAAAAACCAAATATGTGAAACGGGAACGGCAAGCTCAATGTGACCCATGCGGTCTCTTCGAACCCGGGACACGGTGACCTCTACTCCACATCTGTCGCAAACGACGTCTTTGTATTTGATGCGCTTATATTTGCCACACGCACATTCGTAATCCCTGACCGGCCCGAATATCTTTTGGCAAAACAAACCTCCTGGTTCGGGCTTGAAAGTACGATAATTGATTGTTTCCGGGTTCTTGACTTCCCCTTTGGACCATGAACGAATTACGTCCGGAGAGGCCACCGTGATTGACACGCGGTCCATGGGCCCAACTTCCACTCCTAATGCTTCGCTTACTGCTTCTACGCTCATATTTTGCCTTATGGTAAGTTTGTTAAATGTTTTTAAGTACAATTCAGAGTGAATCAGCACCCAAGACCCTGATGTCCAGGCATAGACTCTGCATTTCTTTCATAAGTACGTTGAATGACTGAGGAGTACCGGCCTGCAACGAATTATCACCTTTGACCAACGATTCGTATATTTTCGTTCTCCCTGATACATCATCCGATTTGACGGTTAGGATTTCCTGCAGCGTATAAGCTGCCCCGTAAGCCTCAAGAGCCCAAACTTCCATTTCCCCAAATCGTTGGCCGCCATATTGGGCCTTGCCTCCGAGAGGTTGCTGAGTGATCAGGCTGTAAGGACCGACGGCACGAGCATGTATCTTGCTTGAAACCAAATGATTAAGTTTAAGCATGTACATGTAGCCCACCACGATTTTTTGATAAAAGGGTTCCCCCGTACAACCATCATAAAGCAAAGTCTTTCCCGTATCAGGGAGTTCAGCTTCCTTGAGGTATTCTTGGATCCGGTTTTCGGAGATTCCGTCAAAGATAGGTGTTGCGACCTTCAGTCCCAATTTCTTGCAAGCCCAACCCATATGAGTTTCCAAAACCTGTCCAACGTTCATTCGACTCGGAACGCCCAACGGGTTCAGGCAAATTTCGATGGGGGTTCCGTCTGGAAGAAAAGGCATGTCTTCTTCCGCGACAATCTTGGCGACAACGCCCTTGTTTCCATGACGACCAGCCATCTTGTCACCAACGCGCATCTTTTGTTTTTTGGCGACGAATACCCGAACATTCTTTATTGCCCCCTGGTCAATAGAGTCTCCTTGTTCAATGGCTTCTATCTTGCGGTCACGATCGTCCTCGAGATCCTTAAACTTTGATTCGTAGCTTTCGATAATTTCGAAAACTTTGATGCGTACTGGGGAAGGTGGTATTTCAATGTACCTGTGAACCGAAGCAAGTCGGCGCAAGAGCGTCTTGGTGATTTTGCGGTTGGAGGGAATGATTATGTCACCGGTCTCCTGATTCGTAACGTTCAGAGGTATTTTCTCTCCCAACAAAATGTTGGACAAAGATTCAGTCAGTTGAGCACGCAATTCCTCGGTTTGGTTACGGAAGTCTTCCTTGATCTGCTTCGACTGCCTGCGGAAGTCTGAAGGCGAAAGTTTTTCCTGCTCGGCATCAGTGCGACTCGAGACCTTTACGTCCATGACAATTCCTTGTGTTCCGGATGGGACTTTAAGAGAACTGTCTTTGACATCGGCGGCTTTTTCACCAAATATTGCACGTAACAATTTTTCTTCGGGGGCAAGATCCGTTTCGCTCTTAGGGGTAATCTTACCAACCAGTATGTCTCCCGGCCTTACTTCCGCGCCTATGCGTACTACTCCCAGATGATCGAGGTTTCGGAGCGCCTCCTCTCCTGCATTCGGAATGTCCCGGGTTATTTCTTCTGGTCCTAGCTTCGTGTCACGCGCGGTGACCTCGAATTCCTCTATGTGAATCGACGTATAAATGTCATCTTTGATCATCTTTTCCGAGATTAAGATGGCATCTTCAAAATTATAACCCTTCCATGGCATAAACGCCACGAGTATGTTGCGTCCTAGGGCAAGTTCACCGGAATCAGTACAAGCCCCATCGGCAAGGGCCTGGCCGACCTTAACCTTGTCTCCTTTGCGTACAATGGGTTTTTGATTGAAGCAAGTTCCAGCATTAGAGCGAAGAAACTTTCGAAGATTATAACAGTATATCCCGCGCTTGTGATCGCTTCTCGGTTCCTTCAGGAAGCGGGAGGGGAGCGTACCGTCATCGGAAACGACGATTCGCATACCGTCTGCCAAAGCAACAATACCCTCCGAATCAGAAATGGTAACTGTTCGGGAGTCTTCGGCAACCTTCTTTTCAATGCCCGTTCCCACCAAAGGGGATTCAGATTGCAACAAAGGAACCGCTTGCCGTTGCATGTTCGCTCCCATAAGGGCACGGTTTGCATCGTCATGCTCGAGAAAAGGAATGAGTCCAGCGGCTACCGATACGACTTGTTTTGGGGAAACATCCATATACTCCACTTCCTTTGGGTCATATTCTCCCACCTGGTCTCGATATCGGCAAGTTACCCGACCAACTAGTTTCCCTGAGCTAGGGTCAATTTCGCAATTGGCTTGGGCAATCAGAAATCTTTCTTCCTCAAAAGCGTTGAGGTATTGTACGTTTTTCGGATTTTTGTCTACGACGCCATTCTTTACAGGATGGTAGGGAGACTGAAGGAAACCAAACTCATCAATCCTGGCAAAGGTTGCAAGTGTGTTTATCAGCCCTATGTTCGGTCCCTCGGGAGTCTCAATCGGACAAATGCGACCATAATGAGTTGGGTGGACGTCCCGCACCTCGAATCCCGCTCTCTCTCTGTTCAGACCACCGGGGCCCAAAGCCGACAAGCGCCGTTTGTGAGTAAGTTCGGCCAATGGATTAATTTGGTCCTTGAATTGGCTTAATTGACTTCGGGCGAAAAAGTCTCTCACCACGGTGGTCAACGCTTTCGGGTTGATTAACTTGCCCGGCGTAAGAGACTCAACGCCTTGGTCGTAAAGGGTCATTCGCTCGCGAACCACGCGCTCGGTTCTTGCCAATCCACTCCTACAAACGTTTGCCAAAAGCTCACCCACCGTGCGGACTCTCCGGTTTCCCAGGTGATCGATGTCGTCAATGCCCATGTCAAATATCGAACCTGCATCCTCACGCGCTTTCTGCTCGTTGCTTTTGCCCCTCTTCAGATCGGTCAGTTTACGAGTAGCGGCAACCAAGTCCTCGACCGTGGTAATTCTTACGTCCAACGGAGTATCCAAATTGAGCTTTAAGTTGAGCATATGCCGACCCACTTTAGCCAAATCATACCTCTTGGAATCGAGAAAGAGCCTTTTGATCAGAGCTTCGGCATTGGCTCTGTCAGGCGGTTCGCCTGGTCGGAGTTTCTTGTAAATTTCCTTGAGTGCCTCGTCTTTGTTTTTCGTAGTGTCTTTCTTGAGGCAACGAATGATAGCACCTTCATCCACCGAGGTATCGATAGCCCGCAGTTTTGTTTCCCCGGCCTTCTGGAAAGCCCTTAGGTAAGTTTTGGTCAACGGCTCGAACGCCTTCGCCAATACGGCCCCTTTGGCGCGATCGAACATTGGTTCGACAAGAACGTAATTCGACACATTATCCTTTTTAAGCAAATCCTCGATGGGAAGAGTGTCTATGTCATAAAACAATTCAATGATTTTTTGGTCCGAATCCTTGTCCTTGTCGGGATCCCAATCTAAAAGAGCTCGAAGGAAAGTCGTGATCAAGAACTTGCGGCGACGGCGGCGACGGTCCAAGTAGACGTATAACAAATCGTGTTGATCGAATTGAGCTTCTATCCAAGTACCACGGTCGGGAATAATTCTGAACCCGTGCAATATTTTTCCACTTGTGTGGGTGGACTCCTCAAAACTTACTCCGGGCGAACGGTGTAGTTGGCTGACCACGACACGCTCCGCACCATTAATAATAAAGGAGCCTCGTTCCGTAACGGTCGGAAGTTCCCCCATGAAGATCTCTTCCTCGCTGTAAAAAGGTTTGCTCTGTCCTTCTACCTCAAGACGCAACCTCAGTTTTACTTGGAGTGGGGCCGCAAAGGTACAGTTCTGGTCAATGCAATCCATCTCCGATAGCTTGGATTCGCCTATGGAATAACTGACGTACTCAAGTCGAGATTTTTCATCGTAGCTAAGGATTGGAAAAACTTCTTTGAAAACGGCCTCTAAACCAGCTTGCTTACGATGGGTCGGTGGAACATCCCGCTGTAAGAAATCATGAAAGGAATCAACTTGATTTTGAATCAAGTTCGGGGGATCAATGACTTCGGAAAGTTTTCCAAAATTTAGTCTCTGTTTTGAATCCATAACGAATTAATCTGGTTTGAGGAGAGTTGGAAAAGAAACTGAAAAAGCCGCAGGCTGACAAGCAACCGTACGGCTTAATACAAATTTAAAAGAATAGGAAAAGAAACATTACTTGATTTCAGCTTTGGCTCCGGCAGCTTCGAGTTTCTTTGATACTTCTTCAGCCTCTTCCTTGGATACAGCTTCCTTGACGGGTTTGGGCGCCCCTTCTACCAGTTCTTTTGCTTCCTTGAGGCCCAGTCCGGTAATACCCCTGACTTCCTTGATGACGGCAATTTTGTTGCCCCCGAATTCGGTAAGAATTACGTCGAATTCAGTTTTGTCCTCAGCTGGAGCGTCTCCGCCATCGCCTCCACCGCCGGTTGGAGCGGCTACGGCTACGGCTGCAGGCGCAGCGGCACTGACTCCCCATTTTTCTTCGAGTTCCTTAACGAGTTCCGCAATCTCGATTACGGATTGCCCGCTTAGCCACTCAACTACTTGGTCTTTTGTTATGTCTGACATTTTACTATACCTCCTTGCCTGAATATGATTAGTTCCTATCGGAGTTTAAGGGCGATACCCCTAATTTCTTCTAGGTTGGTGGTTGTTGTTTGTTATTTTCGGACAGGTTTGTCCTTAAAAGTTCACTTGGAATTAATTGTTGTCTGCTTTTGCCTTGAGTACGGTAACCATGCCACGTGAAGGGGCACTGAGAACGCCGACAAATTGAGTAGCGGATGTATTGAACAAACTGAGAAGTTGCGACCTCAAGCTTTCAAGTCCGGGGAGATTCGCCAATTTTTGGACCTCGTCAGCACTAAGGATTCGATCGCCGAGAGCACCCGCCTTGACCGGTACTTTTTTCGTGTCTTTGAAGTAAACCCCGAGTGCCTTGGCAACGGAAGAGGCATCGCTCCCACCGACCACAATCGCCGTATGACCGGTAAGGTGCTCAGACAAATCCGGCAGATTGTTTTCTTTAGCCGCAAGCTTGAGAGACGAATTCTTTACGACATGAAACTCCGCCCCTCTTTCGGCTAATTTAGACCTTAGATCTCTAGTTTCCTCGACATTGATACCTTGATAGTCGGTCAAGAAAACATATTCCGAGCGCGCAAGGTAGTCCGCGGCTTCCTTTACCAAATATACTTTTTCGGGTCTCATGATATAAGTTAAGATTGAGCTATAGTGGATCCAGCAATGCGTACACTAGGACTCATGGTACTGCTAACGTAGATGGTCTTGATGAATCTACCTTTGAAACTTTCGGGTCGAGACGTCATCACGGCTTCAAGCGCCGATTTGGCATTCTCTTCCAACTGCTCTTGAGAGAATGAGCGTTTGCCAATGACAACAGCTAACGCCCCCGTCTTGTCCATCTTGAACTCAACCCGACCAGCTTTGACGGCTTTAACCGCCGTGCCTATGTCGTCGGTTACCGTGCCAGCCTTTGGGGTTGGCATCAGGCCGCGAGGGCCAAGCACTCGGGCAATAGAGCGTACTGACTTCATGGCCTCCGTCGTGGACAACGCCACATCGAAATCGAGCCATCCATCCTTAATTTTCGAAATCAAATCATCTAAACCAGCCATGTCTGCACCTGCGGACAGAGCTTCATCTGGTTTTTCCGTAAAGACAAGAACACGAATTTCTTTCCCGCTTCCGTTAGGCAAATTAACCGTACCCCGGACTGCCAAAGAGCTCTGTTTAGGGTCAACACCTAATGAAAACGACAGTTCCACGGTTTCATCGAAATTAGCTTTCCCAAAAGCTGCAAGCCTATCCAAGGCGTCTGTCAGGCTCAATTCATCGTCTACGGACAAATCCTTCACTGAATTTTTATATCTTTTACTACGGGCGATCATTGTGTTTCTAAGTTTGCGTCATTGAACCTCTATGCCCATGCTTCGAGCAGTTCCTTCAATAATTCTACAGGCCGCCTCTTCGTCATTCGCATTCAAATCATTTTGTTTGGTCTTCACGATATCTTTAACCTGATCCTTTGTTACAACTCCAACCTTCTCCCGATTAGGAACACCCGAACCCTTGGCCAAACCCGCAGCCTTTTTGAGTAATACTGCCGCGGGAGGTGATTTCAAAATGAAGCTGAATGAGCGATCCGAATAAACGGTGATGACTACAGGCAAGATCAATCCCGACTGATCTTTGGTCTTGGCATTGAACTCCTTGCAAAAGCCCATGATATTTACGCCCTGAGCACCCAAAGCCGGACCCACGGGTGGCGCTGGGTTGGCGGCACCTGCCGGCAATTGAAGTTTGATTTGTCCTACTGCTTTTTTTGCCATGGTATAAAATCCTATTCTTCGTCAGCTTTCTCAACTTGCCAGAACTCTAATTCAACAGGGGTGAATCTGCCGAAAATCGAAACCGAAACCTTGAGAGTTCCTCTCTCGGCATCGATGTCTTCAATTTCACCGGTAAGATTGAGGAATGGCCCATCAAGTATCTTTACAACCTCACCCTTGCCAAATTTGACTTTGGGAACTTCCTTGCCCCTGGCATCATCAACCTGCTTGAGGATTCTTCCGATTTCCTCATCTCCCAAAGGAGTTGGGTTTTCGCGCCCGATAAAATTAATCACCCCGTCAGTTTCCT
>JAYOMW010000010.1:19710-39695 GCA_038121045.1 Opitutia bacterium | reverse complement strand
GCCGGGGCATGAGCATCCGTAAAGATCATACCCTGCTTCGCGAAATTCTCGAGGTTCGGAGTCTTCAGGGTTTTGGCGATTGCCTTGGTGCTTGGCATCAAGTGGATGCCCAAGTAGGCGCTGGTGTCACCGATGCCCATATCGTCGGCCATGAAGATTAGGATGTTCGGCTTCTTGGGTTGTGCCGTGACCGTGCCGAGCCATAGCATAGAGCAAAAAACTCCTTTGAGAAAAAGAAGAGGAAACTTGGTTAAGATCGTCCTGCTTGGAGTCATCATCGAGAAGAAGATTGAAAAGCGGCCGGGAACCCGGTCAGGTTCCGATTTGGGCAACGAGCAAAACAAGTCCGATAATGACGAAACAAATCCCGAAGCAAGTGATGAAACCGATCACGTCGTACTTGGTCGGTCGTTGGAATTCGAGGTTGGAATTGGGGAAGAGTTTGTTTTTGTCGAACCGGTCGGGGTTGGCGTAGCTTTTCTTGATTTCGGCTTGGTCCTTTTCCGGAACCGGATCGACCGGTGTTTTCATTTTTACGTAAAGGCGATCAAGAGCCTTTTTGTCGTTTGGTTTGGTCAGCAGACTGGCGATGATCATGACGAGGAAGGGAGCGATGATCTTGAAAGGGAACTCCAATGTCTTCAAGGCGGCGTTGCTTACTTTGGTCAAGTTCACGCCGGGAATCTTATCGTAAATCAGCATGTCGAATCGGAAGGAACCAAGTCCGGTGGTTATGCCTTGCTTCTCCTCGACTCCACCACTCCAGTAGATGGATTTGCCTCCTCCGGTTTTGGTTTTCAAGTTTGTCTGAACAAGGGAAGGTTCGGTTCGCAAACTTGGAGCGACCGCGGGGATCAGTCTCGGCAAAACGAAAAAGGTCAGGACGCAGAAGGCCACGGTTATCCATCCCGCCTTGGTCGTGGCTCTTCGCCAATACATTCCCACCCAGAAAAGAGCCGCGAAGGTCATGGGTACGACCCAAGTCAGTTCAAGTTGTTTGAACATGTCCAACATTGTGACCGAAATAATCACGGCGCCCACCACCACGACTCCCCCGGTTGCCCGGCCTAGGAGGAGACATTCCTTTTCTCCGGCCTTGGGGTTGACGAAAGGGACGTAGATATTTCTAACCACCAAGGCCGAACAGACGAGCATGTAACAGTCCACGCTGCTCATAAGAGCCGCCAACAGGCAGGCCAGCATGAGGCCGACCAAGCCAATGCCCAGAGGACCGAGCAATTCCTTGGTCGCGGCTCCCCACGCCATGTCCGCGTCCTTTATCAGGGCCATATCATCCCCGAACAAAGTAAGAACGATCAAGGCGGTGATGACCCAACCGATGGTGCAAAAGCGTTTGATGAAGTTTCCCGTCACCAAGCCGATACGGGCGTCTTGTTCACTTTTGGCGGTTCCGCCTCCCGTAACGATGAAGTGGGGGGTAAGTACGATGCCGATTATGTTCATGATCACGATAACCACGATTGCGTAAAGGGGAAATTCGCTGGCTGTATCTCCACCCAAAATCGTGAAATTTTCGGCTGGCAATTGTTCGTGCATCACGCGGAATCCATCGGTCCATGAATCTCCCGGAGAACCAAATTTTTCCACGACCGCGTGTAAGCCGAAAGGGATCAGCAGAACGGACAGAAGAATGATGCAGAACCCCTGGATGAGATCCGTCCAGTACGCGGCTGCGATCCCACCCAACACGCCGTACAAAGTCACGACGATGGCCACGATCGGGACCAAGACGTGTTCGGTTTGCATTCCGAAAAGCTCGGGGCCGACCAGCGGTACGGATACCTTTCCGATCGCCGTGAAGAGCATCGCGCCGTAGACCATGTAATAGAAACACCCGAACATGGCATAGGCTACGCCCATCTTCTTGGATTGGTAACGTTCCACGAACCAGTCTCCAAGCGTGAGGCATCGCATGCGTCGATACCAGACCGCACTTATCCAGTACACGGGGGTAACGAACAGCCAATACATGACTCCCCACATTCCACTCATGCCATTGGCGAACGTCCCTCGCGCGGTGTTGACCGGATCGGCGGAACCCGTGCCTGCGCCGAAGGCGGCGAAGGTCTGAAAAAGTTTTCCGAATCGTCGGCCGCCCATGAAGTAATCTTCTTGGCCTTTGACCCGTTTCATGGCCCAAAGCCCGATAGCCGCCATACCGGCGAAGTAAGCGAAGAGGACGACGTAATCTATCGTTTCCATAAATGTATGGAAGGATTTCGTTTCAGAAAGGAGTTGTTTGGCAACGAAAAAGGGTTTGCTTCCCTTCTTTTTGGCAAAGATGCGTTTGGAGGATGGGTTCTGCTTTGCCGAAAATGCGTTGACTTGTCTGAAGAGCGAAAGATTAAATCAAAAAATGAAGGTACCCGTTCCGATCCCGTGATTCCTTTTCGAGTCCAAGGCAAATCATGAAGAAACTGATCAGGTCCGTTGGTCCGGCCATCGTGGTCGCTGCGGTGGTTCTCGGGCCCGGTTCAATCCTTACCAGTTCGAAGGTAGGGGCCAGCTTTGGCTTGCTTGGTGTCCCCGTGATCTTATGCGCGACAATCCTGATGATTGCGATGGTAGCTCTGGCGGCCCGGATCGGGGTGGTTTACGAGGGCAGTCCATGCGATGAGCTCGCCGCTCGCGTAGGCCGGCCTGTGGCCATTGCCATTGGAGCCATTCTCTTTACCTTGATCGCATTTTTTCAATCTTCGAACAATATGGCCTTGATTGGCGGGCTCGAGCCTATGTTCGGAGAAGAACCCCTTGGTCTCGGGTCAAAATGCGCCCTTTTGCTTGCCGTCAACGGACTTCTGATCACGAGCCTGTACAAACTGAGGAACCTTTATGGTTCAGTGGAACGATTCATGAAGCTCCTTGTAGGCCTGATGGCTCTGGCTTTTCTCATTAACTTTCTCGTAATCTTTAGCCAGCCTCGTGGTTACGAGCCGGTGGTAGACGGAGAGGCCCGTGATTGGATTCCTCTCCTCGGCATGATTGGAACGACCTTCTCGGTTGCGGGGGCTTTTTATCAAGCCTATCTGGTTAAAGAGAAAGGGTGGGGCTTGGGAGAAGCCCGCAAGGGGATCCTCGATTCAATGGTCGGCATTTCCATCCTCGGGTTGACGACCTGCATAATTCTTTTGACCGCTTGGCGATGTTTTCATTCCCATCCGGAAACGGTGACCCTTGCTTCGGTCGGTGACGTCGCTCTTCAGCTGGAACCACTTTTCGGTTCGGCGGCGAAACTCGTCTTTTGCATCGGTATCCTAGCCGGCGCCCTGAGTTCCTTCCTCGTCAACGCCATGATCGGGGGGACCGTAATGTCGGACGGGCTGGGAAAGGGATACCGGCTCGAGGACCGCTGGCCGCTTCACCTTACCTCGGTTGCGATGCTGGTGGGAATGTTGGTGGGAATGGCTGGCTTGGCCCAGAAGGATAGTACGGTCTGGCTTATTACTTTGGCCCAGGCCTTTACCGTTGTCGGAATACCGGCTCTCGCCCTTGCTCTTGTGTACTTGGGAACGCGCAAAGACCTGAAGGGCGATCGAAAGATTCCGAGGCCAATCCTCGGGTTGGCGATTCTGGGTTTTCTTGTCTCCTGCATTCTGGCATGCCTCACGGCAGGGAAGGTATGGGATCGATTTCACCCGCCGGACGAATCCGTGGTTATCGGATCAACCGCAAAAGAAAAGCGGAAAGGGCTTAATATTCTTTGAATCCTTGGCTTGATTAATTTGGACAAGCCTCCGTCAATCGGGTCGAATGGCACA
Organism: Opitutia bacterium; assembly: GCA_038121045.1. Lineage (GTDB taxonomy): Bacteria > Verrucomicrobiota > Verrucomicrobiia > Opitutales > Seribacteraceae > Seribacter. Next base: position 35,916 of record JAYOMW010000010.1, on the reverse strand, counting down.
ATCATGAACACGGAAATATTTTCAACCAAGCAAGAGATGGGAAAAGCCGCGGCTGCTTACGGAATATCCAAGTTGCAGGCAGCCCTGAGGGCCAAAGGTTCCGCTTCCTTCATCGTGGCCACGGGGGCGTCCCAGTTCGAGACTTTGGCGGAATTGGCCAAGGCGGATTTGCCCTGGAACAAAATGACGGGGTTTCATCTCGACGAGTACGTCGGGCTTCCGATCCATCACGATGCATCCTTCCGAAAATACCTTTGGGAACGTTTCGTGAGCAAGCTTCCGCTTCCGCTCGCGGCTTTTCATTTTCTTGACGGGGAAGGCGATCCCGAAGGCGAGTGCCAACGGGCGAGTGCTCTAATTGAGGAAACTTCGATCGACGTCGCGTTTGTGGGGATAGGTGAAAACGGTCATCTTGCCTTCAATGATCCGCCGGCCGATTTCGAGACCGAACGCCCTTATTTGCTGGTCGATTTGGACGACGCTTGCCGGCAACAACAATTTGGCGAGGGCTGGTTTCCCGATTTTGACTCCGTTCCGAAAAGAGCCATTTCCATGTCCGTCCGTCAAATCATGAAGAGCGACGCAATTGTTTGCACCGTTCCCGATGAGCGCAAGGCCGAGGCCGTCCAAAACGCAACCCAAGGACCCGTTACGCCGGAGGTGCCAGCCTCCATTCTGCAAGAGCATCCAGATTGCCATCTCTTTCTTGACGTGGCAGCCGCCTCCCTGACGTGAAACCTTTTGACCTGCAGGTAAACGGGTACGCAGGTACCGATTTTTGTTCTTCATCCCTCAATGCCGAACAGCTCCATCACGCATGTCGCGCTTTGGCGGACGATGGGGTGGATGGCATCCTCGCAACCTTGATTACGGACGATTTACCAAGCCTCGTTGCCAAGCTTTCGAACCTGGTTCGCTTGCGCGAGGAGGACGATTTGGCGAGACGGATGATTGTCGGCTTTCACGTCGAGGGACCGTTTCTTAACCCAGCCCCTGGCTACGTCGGGGCGCATCAACCCGAGCACGTCCGCCCCGCTTGTCAGGAAGATACTGAAGCTCTTGTCGATGCCGGCGCGGGACTCGTGAAATTGCTTACGCTCGCCCCCGAGCAGGATTCGGGTGCCGTCGTCACGAAATTTCTCGTGGAGAAGGGGGTGGTCGTTTCCGCAGGGCATTGCAATCCATCCCTTGATCAATTAAAAGCGGCGATTGACGCTGGATTGAGCATGGTTACTCACTTCGGCAATGGTTGTCCAGTGGAGCTTCCCCGGCACGACAATGTCTTGCAGCGCTTCCTTGCCCTGCGTGAACACCTTTGGTTTTGCTTTATCCCTGACGGGGTGCACGTCGACTTTTACGTGCTGGAGAATTATTTGAAATGGGTGGGGCTCGATCGTTCGATCATGACGACCGATGCCATTTCCGCTACTACCCTCGGATCGGGAATGCATGAGGTTTCAGGCTTTTGGGTAGAGGTGGACGAGGCCGGAGTTGCCCGTCGTCCCGGCTCGGCCAACTTGGCCGGTTCCACCGTTACGATGTCGGGCATTCTTCGTAACCTTTCTCAAGAACTTGGGTTGGATGATGGGGATATAGCCACACTCGTGGATCGAAACCCGAGGAAAGCTTTGAGTCTTTGACGATGGTCTGAGGTTTATTTTCTTTTTTGAGAATAGAGCCAGTCCCACATTTCCTTGGAATTCCATGCGTCGGTCCAGGAATTGTGTCCGCGTCCTTTAATCTCGGAATACTTTGGGTTTCCTCCCGCCTTCCTGATTGCCTCAATCATATCCCGTGACCGGCTGGGCTTGATCACGCGATCCTCGTCCCCGTGCCAAGCCCAGATGGGAAGGCTCTTTAGAGTCGTCCCGAAATTTTTATCCCCACCACCACAGATGGGAACCGCGGCGGCAAAGAAATTGGGTCTTCTCTGGATTGCGTCCCAAGTGCCGTAACCGCCCATGGACAAACCCATGACGTATATTCGGTTGGGATCGACTTGGTTCTTCTTGTCGGCGACGTACGAATCGACAGCCTCGAAGGCCATGCGCATGGAATTTGAAATCTTCGGCATATCATGCCCGAGCAATCCCCAGTGAACGTCGACCCAACGCTCGCCCTTGGGGACTTGGCCGGCAAAGACGTGAGAACTTCTCTTTGTTTGCAACCCTACCTTGTCAAACGCTTCGATTCCCCCCGCGTCAGCAAGTTGCCCTTTGTTATCATTGCCGCGTCCCCCGGCTCCGTGGAAGAAGACGAGAAGTGGGTACTTCTTGCCCTTTTCCATTTTGGCGGGTGAAGCGTGCCTGTAGAGAAAACTGCCCTCAGTCGGACTTTTCCAAGTTGCGGCGCCGTAGGGAGACAAGAGATCTTCCATTTTTTTGGCGCTAGTGAAGACCGGGGTGATCGAAAGAACGAGACTGAGTGCAATTTGGGTTTTCATAAGACAAGGGTTTGAATGGTTGGGGCGAAGATCTCGACAAGACTTCGGTCAGCGTGGCACGGGCTTTCCGAAGATTTGCATCTCATGAATGGACCAATACAGACCGTTTACTCTTCCGGTTTGGGTGATTTTCAGAAACTTGGCTTCGGTCGCAGGGAAGGAAATATCGGTCATGGGGTGCTTGCCCACGCCTATGGCCAAGGGCTCGGACCATTTTTTCCCATCCACGGATGACTCCACTTGGTAGCCGCGCGGGTAATCGCGAGCTGAGGATTTGGAATCGAGCTGTACGCGGTTGACCTTCGAAACCGAGGGAAGTTCGACCTGTATCCACATGCCGGGAACCTGAGAGGTTCCGGTATCGTAACGGCTTTTGCCGTCTCCATCCACGCAGCCCCCCAATTTTTCGCTGCCGTGGCTTGCCGTGAGTTTCCATTTTTTACGGTCCACCATGAGTGGTGGTTCGAGTTCTTCCAACTCGGCCTCCGTCCATGGAAGCAGGCGGTCGCTCGATTCCTTGCGGATGCCGGCTACGAATTCCTTGGTGATGGGACCGCCTTTGTTCCCAAAACTGTTTCTTACGTAGGTGGAGATGGCGGCGACCCATTCGTCGTCATTGGCTCCGAGGGGAAGCATCTGTCCGGGATAAGTCTTGCCGTCGAGTGGGCCTTGCAAGCCATGAAGCACCGTTCGAACGAGGCTGCCCCCGGAACCCAGCACGCGTGGGGATTTGGGCAGCGGGGGGGCCAGGGTGACGCCCGGTTGTCCGACCATAGGCGTGCCCTTGCCATCGTTGCCATGACAGGCGAAGCAAAGCTGTTTGTAAATTACGGCCCCGCCTTCCATTTGTTTTGCGAAATGGGCGTCCATCTTGCGCTGCTTGGCTAGTCGTTCCCGCTCCTGAGCGAGCTTGGCCCGATTCCCGGCTATGCTTTTGAGAATCGGTTTGTCCCTGTGTTTTTCAATCAGGTTGTCTTGTATGCCTGCAAGGGTCACGGATTCCGTGGCTCCGCTGTAGGCGATCGAGTTGATGGCCTGAATAGCGACGTCGGCATGGGGTTCCTTCACAAGAGCCTGGAATGCGGACTCGATAGCGTTGTTACCATCCGAGAGAAAGGGTTCGCTCAACCGCACCGCAGCCATTCGCACGCGGTGGTCGCGGTCCGATAACTTCTCGACGATTAATTTGGGGTCCACGGCATCCATTCCCTCCAACGTCCAGAGGGCGTGGACCCGTCCGAGGGCCGATTTTCCGGAACGAGCCAATTTTTCAAGCTCGGAAAGGACGGATTTTGCATCCTTGCGAAGGATGATCAATTTTTGGGCCGTGTCGCGCCACCAACCGTTCGGATGAGAAAGATGCCCCACGAGTTCCTTGGTCGTTTGCCCGAGCATGCTTGGTTGCGGCCCGGGTTTGTGGTCCTTGTGGACGAGCCGGTAGATTCTTCCTTTGCCGATGTTCTTGTCGATTTCCCACTTGTCGATGATTCCCCGAAGATAACTTCCCTTGCGGGTCCAGTTTCCCTGCTGAATGATTCCCCGGTGCATATCAATGAAGAACATCGTTCCGTCCGGGGCTGTCTCGGCTCCGAGAGGTCTGAAGTTGATGTCTTTGGAACGCATGAATTCACTCCCCGGGGTGGCGTTGGTCAAGACCGTCATGCCATCCTTGCGGTCAACCTTGGCACGACGGACGAGACGCCCGACCGGTTCCGGAATGAAGAGGTCGCCATAGAGTTCCTTGGGGAGGCGGTCGCCACGGAAAATTCCTTGGCCTGCGCATCCGGTAAAGGCATTGAGGCCTCCGTTGGGTCCGACCCGCCGTCGACCACCCTGAACGTCCGGAACCGGGGCGATGGGAAAAACCGAGCGAAAATTGGCTTCCGTTTGGCCTGAAACGTCGAACATGCCGTAGACCGGAGGCTGTTGAAAGAAGAACGCCGGGTTCTCTCCGCCGCCCGTGGAATAATAGATTCGTCCGTCGTCATCCGCCGTAAGTCCCCATTGCCCGCCGCCCCGAGGGAGCTTTCCGGTTTTGAATTCCCCGTTTGTGAAACGGTAGCGCGTATTTTGGTAAGTGACGTAAATCCAGTTGTCCAAGTTCCAAATGAGACCACTTGGTTGGTGTTCCATGTTCCCTCCGCGTGCCCCTCCCTCGAAGATTTTGACTTTTTCGTCCGCGACGCCGTCCCCGTCCGTATCGCGATAATTCCAGAGGTCAAGCGTGTTGGTGATGCCGACCATGACCCGGTCGTCCAGAGGCAGGACCATGCGGGGAAGGAGCAAATTGTCGATGAACACGGTGCTCTTGTCATAAGTTCCGTCACCATTAGTGTCCTCATGGCGCGAGATCCTGCTTTTCGGTTCCTGTTCACCGGTGGCATCCGCGGTTTGCATATAAGTTCTCATTTCCACGACGTACAGTACGCCGTTGCCATCCCAGGCCATGGCGACCGGTTCCTCGATTTGCGGTTCACTCAGGACGAGCTGAAGGGAATAGCCTTCGGGCAGTTCAATCGATTTGCGGGCATCTTCAATCGAGAGAAAGCCCTTTTGGTAGATTTCGTCCCCGGGGGCGCTGTGGGTTGGAACGGCTGAGAAAAATACGGCAAGCAGGGAAAGTAAACGGATTGAGAATTTCATTAGCTCAAACTAGCTCAGTACCCGGGTTTGACAAAAGTTAATTTCGCAAGTCGGCAAATATTTCGGCAGAGGTTCAAGTATGCCAAATCCCGTATAAGTTTGCTCATGAGATCTTTCACCCTTGAATTTGAGGAAAATCAATTCATTACTCGCTATATGGGCGACATGGTCATGCTTGCGATTGAAACTCTTCGAGCAAAGGGTTTGAGAGTCACCGAGCAACGAAAAGCAATTCTAGAAGCCTTGGCTTGCGCCGACTCGCCCAAGTCAGCCGAGGAAACCTTTTCCGCCTTGCCGGCGGACACTTGTGACTTGGTTACGGTCTATCGTTGCCTCGAACAGTTCGAAAAGGCCGGGGTTGTTGAGCGCGGAGTGCGCGAAAACGGAACGAAGGTTTATTGCTTGGGGCACGGCCATGGCCACCATCATCACCTCAGCTGCAGAAAGTGCGGACGTACTGAAAGAATCGATCTGTGCATGGGGGATGAATTGGAGGAAGTGGCCGAGGGCTTCGGCTATACCGAGGTATCCCACGTAATGGAAGTCTTCGGTCTGTGCCCAAGTTGCGCCTGAGGTTTCTTGGTTGATTCCTTTTTCGGAAATGAGATTATTCGCGAAATGACAAAAGTAAGGATCGGTATCGTCGGAATGGGAAACATGGGGCGTTTTCACGCTCAGGATTTGTTGGATGGCAAAGTCGAGGGGGGCGAACTTGTTGCCGTGGCCAGTACCTCGCCGCATAAATTGAAAGAGTATGGCGAGCAAGGGCTGAAGGTTTTCGGGGGCGGGGAAGAGATGATCCAGTCGGGAACCATTGACGCAATTGTCATCGCCACTCCTCATTATCAGCATGTTTCCTTAGGCATGGAGGCTCTTGATGCGGGCTTGCACGTGATGGTTGAAAAGCCAATTGCCGCTCACAAGGCGGATGCCGAGTGCTTGATTGCCAAGGCCAAGGAAAAAGAGGACTTGGTTTTTGCCGGCATGTTTCAGCTTCGCGTGGAACCGCGCTACCGCAAGATCAAGGAATTGATCGAATCAGGTGAATTGGGAAAACTCATGCGAGTGGTTTGGATCATGACCGATTGGTTCCGGTCGGATGCCTATTACCAGAGCGGTGGATGGCGGGCCACTTGGAAGGGAGAGGGCGGGGGAGTGCTTCTCAACCAGTGCCTGCACCAATTGGATGCGATGCAATGGATGGTAGGGATGCCGAGCAAAGTGAACAGCCAAGTCGGGATCGGCAAATGGCATGACATCGAGGTGGAGGACGACGTTTCCTGCTACATGGAATTTCCCGATGGCGCATCGGGTCTCTTCCTTACTTCCACCGGGGAGACCCCGGGGAGCAACCGACTTGAGATTTCCGGGACGAAGGCACGCTTGCTCTTGGAGAACGATCGATTGGTCCTTACCCGCAACGCCGTTCCTTCGGACGAGTGGTGCAAGACTTCCAAAATCGGGTTCAAGCAACCTGAAACAACCGTCGAAGAGATTGATATCCCTGCGGCGGAAGCCCCTCACTCCATCTTGATGACGAATTTTACGGACGCCATCCTCAAGGGAGAAAAATTGATTGCTCCGGGAGAGGAGGGACTCGGTTCCGTGGAACTGGCCAACGCGATGCTTTACTCGGGCCTTTTGGAAGGGCCTCTCGAGTTGCCGATGGATGGAGGGGCTTGGGAAGAGAAGCTGAATGAATTGATTGCCGCTTCCACCCATGAAAAAAAGGTTGTCGAATTGTCCGGAGATGATTTCTCTGCTTCCTTTCGCCGTTAATTCGAACAATCTCTTCAAACCATAATTTCCACTCTTACAATGCCCTTTCGATTCACTGGATTCGCCGATGAGGCGGAAAAATCCCTCGCCGGACAAATTTCAACGCTCAAGGAGGTCGGCTGGTCTGCGATCGAACTTCGCTTGATCGACGGTAAGAACGTTTGCGACCAAACGCCCGAAGAATGGGAAAAAACTTTTTCAACCCTCCAGAGCGAAGGGATTGAAATCGTCGGTTTTGGCGGGCAAATCGGGAACTGGGCCCGCCCCGTGACGACTGACTTTCAGGTCGATTTGGATGAGATTCGCAGAGTCGCCCCGAGAATGCGTCAAGCGGACTGCAAATTTTTAAGAATCATGTCCTATCCGAACGATGCGGATTCTCCACTCGCCAAGGAAGCTTGGAAAACGGAGGTCGTGAGAAGACTGAGAGAGTTATGCGTGATTGCCGAGGGCGAGGGCATTGTCCTTGCGCACGAAAATTGCAACGGATACGGGGACAACCCCGAGGGCTATTTGGAATTGGTCGAGGAGGTCGGCAGCCCGGCCCTTCAGTTAATTTTGGATACTGGCAATAACAGCCTTCATGACAATGACGTAGAGGTGACGTGGAGATACTACGAGATCTGTCGCGAGCAGATTGCGCATGTCCACGTCAAGTGCGCCAAGCCTGGTCCGGACGGCGGGGATTACGTGACCTGCCATGTGGACGAAGACCCGGTCCAGGATCGAATTTTCAGGGACTTGGAAGCTACGGGTTATGATGGCTGGCTTTCCATCGAACCTCATATCAAGGCAGCCATCCATGCCGGTAAAGACGTCGATGATTCCGGCGAAGGCCGAGCCGTCTGGGTGGAGTTTGCAAAGAGGTTGGAATCGCTGGTGTCGAAAATTTAAAACTTTTTGATTTTGCCATTACTTTCTTGCTTTGCCGTTCGCAAACCCTTCACTTGGTGGTTTCTCCCCGAAATTATCCTTTATGAAAATTCTTACCCTTGTACTAACTGCCCTACAATGTCTGTTGGCCCCTTTTGTTTTAGGGGATGACGAAGAGAAAAAGATTGCCGAGGCGATGCCTGACAAGCCCACGGTCAAGCCCAAGAAAAGCCATAAGATTTTGGTTTATTCAAAGCCAAGCGGTTTCCGGCACGGGTCAATCCCGACGGGTATCAAGGGGCTCCGGATCATGGCTGAGAAGACCCAGGCCTTCGAAGCGACTTTTACCTTGGAGACTACCGAGTTCACAAAGGAAGGTCTTGCGAAGTACGATATGATTATCTTCAACAACTGCACGCACGTACAAAAGGCTTTTACCGAACAGGCTCAGCGTGATGCGATTTTGGGTTTTATCAAGTCGGGCAAGGCCTTTGCCGGTTTTCATTCCGCTTCGGACGGAGGTATGCCTCAGTGGCAGGAATACACCGATATGATCGGTGGTTGTTTTGCCGGGCACCCTTGGAATGCGGGAGGCAAGTGGCCCTTCTTCGTGGAAGACGTCAAGCATCCGGTCAACCAAGCTTTCAAGGAGAAGGAATTTACTTTTTCCGATGAAATTTACCAATACAAGGGATACGACCGTTCCAAACTCCGTATCTTGATCGGGCTGGATTCCGTCAAGTCCGGCAAGAAGGGAAACTCGAAAACCAACGACTATCCGGTTTCCTGGGTTCGCTCGTACGGCAAGGGCAAGATCTTCTATTCCAACTTCGGCCATAACAAGGCAACTTGGTGGACTCCATACATTTTGCAGCATTTCTTGGACGGTATCCAATGGGCCTTGGGCGACTTGGATGGTCCTTCCGAATCCATTCCGCAATCAAGAAATTTAAATTAGCCTTACCATATTATTGAACCTCACAAGTATTATCCATATGAAAGAACAAGAAATCATCAGTCGCAGAAGTTTTATCGGTTCCACCGCCTTGGCCGGTGCCGCCGCAACCTTTCCATACGTTGCCAAGGGAAATGATCTCAAGAGCGATACCATTCGGGTTGCCGCCATTGGACTAGGTGGAAGGGGGTCCGGGGCAATTGATCAAATTCTCAGCGCGCCCAAAGACTTGGAGAAAAGCAAGGGGATCAAATGCAACACCAAGCTGGTGGCCGTGGCCGATGCTTTTGCGGAAGGGGCAAGCGTTCAAAAGAGAATCGCAGGTTTCAAGAAGAAGTTCGGCGATGACCAGGTGGACGTGGAAGGCAAGATCTTCAACGGGTTGGATGCTTACAAGCAGGCGATTGACAGTGGTGTCGACATGGTCGTCATTGCCACTCCTCCGGGCTTCAAACCCCAGCAATTCGAGTATGCCATCAACCAAGGCAAGAAGGTCTTCATGGAAAAACCCGTCGCCGCTGACGTAACGGGCGTAAACCGGGTTTTGGCCGCAGCCAAAAAAGCTAAGGAAAAAGGGTTGTCAGTGGGCGTTGGCTTGCAGCGTCGGCACGAGGAGCGATACATTGATTGCGTCAAGCGTCTCCAAGACGGTGCGATCGGAGACATCAATCTTTTGCGAGTCTATTGGAATGGAGGTGGCATTTGGCACCGCCCCAAACAAGAGGGCATGACCGAAATGGAATACCAAGTGAACAACTGGTATCACTTCACCTGGGCGTCCGGAGATCAGATTTGCGAGCAACACATTCACAATTTGGACGTCGGTTGTTGGATCAAGGGCATGTATCCCGTCAAGGCAAACGGCATGGGCGGTTCGGAAATGCGTATGGGAGGCGATCGTTCTCTTTCCCAGATCTTCGATCATACCTTCGTCGAATACACTTTTGAAGACGGCACCAAGATGTACAGTCAAGGTCGCCACTTGAAGGGAGGATGGAGCCACGTTGCCGAGTATGCTCACGGATCGAAAGGCACTTCGAAGATCGCTTCTCACATCGAGCCTTTCGAGGGCCACGGGGATCCCATGAGGATTCGCGGTGCCGGCGGGGGGCATTATCAGGAGCAAAAAGACTTGATCGAGAACCTGCACAAAGGAGGTTACTACAATGAAGCCGATTATGGCGCCATGAGTACCTTTACCGCCATTCTCGGGCGGGAGGCTTGCTACTCGGGCAAGGAGATCGATGCGGCCAAACTTCTCAAGGACGGTCGTGATTATGCACCTGGAATCGATGATTACACTTATGACACGAAGCCTCCCATCGTTCCAGATGCCAATGGTCATTATCCGGTTCCTGCCCCAGGACAGTACAATCCTTTCGCTTGATTGCCAAGCTCAGGGGAGTAAGTCGAAATTTTTTTCATCCGCTTGCGCGATCTGCGACTTGGAGTCGCCGTGAGTCTTCGGGAGATTGTAGCATAATTCTTTTGTTTGCCAAAACCAACGCTTCTCATGCAAGCGATAGTATCTTGGTCGCGTACGCCAAACTATTGAAGAATTAGTATGATTCTATCCGATTCATCCATCTTGTCTGCTATTGACGAAGGCGACATTGTGATCGAGCCTTACGATCGTTCATGCTTGGGAACGAACAGTTACGACGTCCACTTGTCCCCTTTCCTTGCCTGTTACGTAGACGAGGTGATTGATGCCAAAAAGCACAACCAAGTCGATCGGTTTCAGATCCCCGAAGAGGGTATTGTTCTTGAAACGGGTAGGACTTATTTGGGGTCGACCGTTGAATATACCGAAACCCGGCGTTACGTCCCTTTTCTCGAAGGGAAATCGAGTGTCGGCAGGTTGGGCATCGACATCCATGCGACTGCGGGAAAGGGAGACGTCGGGTTTTGCAACCATTGGACTTTGGAAATCTCGGTTTCTCAACCAGTCCGCGTTTATGCGGGGATGCCGATTGGCCAGCTGATTTACTTCTTGGTTGAGGGTGAAGTGGACGTGGATTATGCAAACAAGGCTTCGGCCAAATATAACCAGCGGACTCCCGAGCCCGTCGAGTCCATGATGTGGAAAAATAAATTTTGAAACTTGGAAAACCTTCTGCACCGAGAAATTCTTGAGGAACACGCTCGTTCCCCTAACCATCAATTTTCCTTGGAGCAATCAGACCTCCGGTCCACTTGGACAAGTCCAAAGACCGGAAACGTTTGTTCGGTCGCAATCTCCGCTGAGGACGGTCGGATAGGCGGGATTCAGGCCAAGGCTGAGGGTTCGGCGTTGGCGGTTGCATGCTCGTCTTTGATGGGGTGCGCCGTAAAGAGCATTCCTGTCGAGGAAGCCTTTGGCTTGGCCAAGTCGGTGATTGAATTTCTCGAAAATGGCAAGGAAGTTTCTTTGCCCGGGGACTTGGTCGTGTACGAGTCAATCGTTCGGTTTCCCGAGAGGCATGACTGCGCCCTGCTTGCTTGGCGGGCTTTGCTTTTGGCGCTAAACTCTTAGAACGATCTTCCGTACCCTCTGCCTTGGCGCCTGAAATCGTTCCATCCGGCCTGTCTTTGCCGATAGGATGAGTGGGCGTTGTGCAATTCGTACTGCGACTCGGGCAATTCCTTGAGAAAGCGACTTTGCATGAGGCGGACCGGCGTCCCTTTTTGGTTGGAGAGCATGGGGAAAACAAGATGAAGGGAACGTTCCGCCCGGGTGGTCGCAACGTAAAACAGTCGCCTTTCTTCCTCCAGGTCGCTTTCCCCGTCAATGGCGCGTTTGTTCGGGAAGAGGCCGTCGGCCAGCCCGATGATGAAGACATGGGGAAACTCCAACCCTTTGGACTGATGAATGGTGGACAGGCGAAGGCATCTTTCGCCTTGGCTCACCACGCGATCACCCGATTCAGAGCTCAAGAGAACGAGTTGGGAAAGCATTTCGTGAAGGTTCTCGTGCTTGCTGGCGAAATCCACCAAGCTCTCCAAGTCTTCTTCCCTCCTTGGCCAATTTTCATAGGTGGCTCGCAAGTATTCCTGATACCACCCGTGAATCGCCTCGTCGACAACCTTGGTCGGAGTGGCGTTTCCCGCCAGGCGATCAATGGACTGAAGGGTTTCGACCAAGTCGGTCCAATCCTCCTTGGCGTCTGCGGGAACTTTCTTGAGCACGCTGTCCTCGGCCAATGCGTCCGTTATCCTCAGCTCCTTTTCCTTGGCGATCTTTTCTGCCATGACGAGTAATTTGGCCGCGGTCTTTTCACCCACTTTCGGCAAAAGGCAGGCAAAGCGAAGAAAGGCCGTTAAGTCTTTGGGGTTGGCCACAAATCGTATTTGAGCGACGAGGTCTTTGACGTGAGCCTGCTCGAAAAAACGCAAGCCACTCGTTATGACGAAGGGTATTCCCCTGCGGGAGAGCTCGACCTGAAGTTCCATGGCGTGGTAGTGGGCCCGGTAGAGGATCGCGATGTCGTCGTATTGAGCGCCGCAGTCCACAAGTTGTTCGACCTTAGCTAAGACGAAATCCGCCTGTTGGTAGCCGTCCATCGTCGGAACGACAACAGGCAGGCCCTCGTGAGGCCTGGAGGGCTTGAGAATCTTGGAGTAACTGCTCTCCTCGTCCCGATGATCAAGTATGCAGTTGGCCAGTTTTAGAATTTCAGGGGAACTGCGGTAATTGGTCTCGATCTTGAAAATCTTGGTTCCGGGATGCTTTTCGGGAAAGCCCATGATCTGGTCGAGGTCGGCGCCCCGCCAAGTGTAAATGCACTGGGCATCATCGCCGACTGCCATGATCTGATGGTGTATTCCGATCTTGTCCACGATCTGGGCCTGCAGCGAATTCACGTCCTGATACTCGTCGACAAGGATGTGGGAGAATCGGTTTTGATAGTACTGGGCGGCGTCTTGATTGTTGGAAAGCACGTCCAGGCAATAAACGAGCAAATCGTCGTAATCGGCAAGGCCGCGTTCAAGTTTGACCTCCTGATACTCCCGGGCGAAATCATCGATTTTGGCAAGGAGTTCTCCGTTGGACGGATAACGCCCCTTGGCAATCTTTTCGACGGGCTCCATGATGTTGCGGGCGTAACTGATCAAGCCCTTGATTGGCTTGGCCTTCGGGTTTTCCTTTGATTTGAAAAAACCGGGGTCAAGTTCCCTTATGATCTCGTTAAGCAGGGAATCGGAATCACCATCATCCAGAATGGTGAAGTTCTTGGCTAAACCGACCGAATCACCGAACAAGCGCAGTATTTGTCCACCTACGCTATGGAAGGTTCCGCCTAAAAACCTGTGTGCGCCGACACCCGTCAGTTCCTCGACCCGGTCGAGCATTTGCTTGGATGCCTTGTTGGTAAAGGTCAGTAGGAGGATCGCCTCGGGGCTTACGCCCTGAGTCAGCAGATAAGCCACCCGGTAAGTCAAGGTCCGGGTTTTGCCCGAACCCGCACCCGCCAAGACGAGGGCGGGGCCGTCAGGGGCGGTTACCGCTCGAAATTGATCTTCGTTTAACTCGGACTTGAAATCGATCTCCGGGGTCGTATTGACAGCTGGTGGAGATCCGAACATATCCTCTTCTTCATCTTCGTAGTCGTACACGATTGCTAGCTTTCTCCTAAAGAGACAAATCGGGCAAGCGTATTCAGTCGAGGTTGGTTTGCAAGGGCGCCAAATGATCTCGGTGAACGACCTCCGGCCTATTTCTGCCAGGGAATGCATCTAGTACGTCGGCGTTTGTTTTTCCTTGGATGAGAAGCAATTCTTCCTTACCGAAACGAGAAATGCCGCGAGCGATCGTTTTGCCTGCAGGGTTGACGATCTCCACGACTTCGGCCCTGTCAAAGTCTCCGTTTACCTCGGTCAATCCCCGGGCCAAAAGGCTTCCGCCATTCAAAAGAATGGCCTCGCAAGCGCCTGCGTCGATTTGCAACGTTCCCTTGGGTTCGGGGAAAAAGGCAAGCCACTTCTTTCTCCCGTTCAAATCAAGTCCCGAAGGGGCGAAAAAGGTTCCTTCCGCTTGTCCATTTATGATTTTCACAAGTTCTTGAGGGTTTTCTCCGCTTCCGATGAAGACGGCGCATCCGGATTTGGTCGCTATTTTCGCTGCGGTTATTTTGGTCGTCATTCCACCCACGGCCGTAGGACTTGTGGTTCCTTGAGCCATTTGCTCAATGGAGGGTGTGATTTCCGCCACGAACGGGATAAGCCGTCCGGCGTCCGGGTGGGTCATCAATCCTTTTGCCGTAGAGAGGATCACGAGGAGTTCGGCCGTCCCCAAGGATGCCAAAAGGGCCGACAGCACGTCGTTGTCACCGAACTTGATCTCTTCGTCACTGACGGAGTCGTTCTCGTTGACGATGGGTACGATCCCTCTTTCAAGCAAACTAGCAAGGGTTTCCTGAACTTTTATGGAACGGTCTCTACTCTTGAAATCTTCCCGCGTGAGCAAGACTTGGGAAGCAATCAAACCGACGCTCTCAAGTGCTTCGCTCCAAGCGTTCATGAGCAAACATTGACCTACGGAGGCACAAGCGCGAAGGAGGGCAAGCTCCTTCGGTCGTTCCTCGATACCCAGTTTCCCCATGCCCAATCCAACGGAGCCCGAGCTTACCAAAATGGTTTCCGTCTCGGAAGCCTTCAAGTCCCTTATGCCTTCGGCCAACCGAACCATCCGGTTCAAGTGAATTCGTCCTTCACCGGCCGAAAGGATACCCGTGCCTAGCTTGATGACGACCTTTTTCAACCTTCGAATCCCCGTGGTTTCTTTTGGGTGTCGTTCAATTTTTCAGGTCTGAAAAATCGTGGGTTCGAATTGACTCCGAAGATCAAACCTTTCTCAGGTCATCCTCCTTGGAGGAAAGTGCTTCGTTGATTTTCGTTACGTTGTCATCGGTCTTTTTTTGCACGTCTTTTTCCGCCCGCTTGAAATCATCTTCGGGCAGTCCTTCCTTTTGGGCTTCCTTTAGAGAATCCATCGCCTCTTTGCGGGAAGCCCGAATGCCGATCCGACCTTGCTCGGCGTAACCTTGGGCCATTTTGCAAAGTTCCTCCCTGCGTTCACCACTTAGCTCGGGTATGGGTAACCTGATGAGTTCTCCAGTAACAATCGGGTTGATCCCAATTTTAGCCTCAAGCAATGCTTTTTCGATGGGAGCCGTGGATGCTTTGTCCCACGGTTGAATTTGGATGGTGCGGGCGTCAGGAGTCGTGATGGCCGCGACGTCACGAAGTTTCATATTGGAACCGTAAACGTCGACGGTTATGTTTTCCACCATCGACGTGTTGGCCTTTCCGGTATGAAGGGTCGAAAACTCATGCAAAACGTGATCAACCGATTTTTGCATTTCCGATTCCATTTTGTCGAAAATTTGATTTGTTTCCATAGTGTATTTTGTTTCAGTTTGCCGTTGAATTACCCCCGCCGATTGGCTGAGAGAAATTGCCGAGGTTTGGTCATTCTTCTACGATCGTCCCAAAGCTTTTCCCGGAGACTGCGGTCCTGATCGATTTCTTTTGCCTCAGGTCGAAGACCAGAATGGGCATCCGGTTGTCCATGCAAAGGGAAAAGGCGGTGGAATCCATTACCGAGAGTCGGTTTTCCAAGCATTCCATGTAGCTGAGCCGATCATATTTCTTGGCATCATCATGCTTGTGAGGATCCTTGTCGTAGATTCCGTCGACTTTGGTGGCCTTCAGGATTATGTCGGCGGAAATCTCGCTTGCCCGCAGGGCGGCCGCGGTGTCCGTGGAGAAGTATGGGTTCCCCGTTCCTGCGACAAAAATGACGATCCGGCCTCTTTCCAAATGGCGGATGGCCCGTCTTTGGATGTAGGGTTCGGCCAACTTGTCCATGGGTATGGCGCTTTGTACCCGTACGACCGCACCCATTTTCTCAAGCCGGTCCATAAGAGCAAGCCCGTTGATCACCGTTGCAAGCATACCCATCGAGTCCCCGGTCGTACGGTCAATTCCCTTGTCGCTTCCTTGCAGGCCTCTGAAAATATTTCCTCCTCCGACAACCAGGCCAACCTCTACGCCCATATCGGAAACGGCTTTGATCTCCTCGCATATGTTTTCCAAAGACTTTGCGTGAATGGGTTCGCCCTCACTCCGGCTTCCCAATATTTCTCCGCTGATCTTAAGGACGATTCTCTTGTACTGGGGAGTCATCGGTTATGCGTTCGCAGGAGCAACATTCTTGACTTTGAATGGGCGATGTTCATAGTTTGCGTGCGTAGCCTGGTGGTGTAACGGTAGCACAGGAGTTTTTGGTACTCTCAGTCGGGGTTCGAATCCCTGCCGGGCTGCCATTTCCCTTTTGCCAGTTTGGGTTTCTTCTGCGTGGTGATTTAGTTGTTGGGCGTAGGCGAAGGATCGAATGGATCAAAAGGAGCGGGAGGAGGGATAGCTGGTGCGTCGTTGGATGACGGTGGTTCGTTGAAGATGTCCTCAAGCGGCACCGCACTGGCGTTTGCCTCCGCAAAAGGATTTGCAGACGGTGCGGGAATCTCCGGGG
>JAYOMW010000010.1:17471-19610 GCA_038121045.1 Opitutia bacterium | reverse complement strand
TTTCAAAGGGATCGAAGGTCGGCGCGGGAGGAGGCGGCGGCGGCGGAGCAAAGGTTTCGGATACCGGATCGGTAGGTGGCGCGGGAACCGCAGGCAAAGGAGCCGGTTCGGGAGCCGGTGGCGAAGGCGGCGGAGCCACGGGGGGGGCGGTTGGTTCGGTCGAGGTGGAGCTGTCCTTCCACTTCTTTCGATTTGGGTTTTCCTCCGCGGGCTCGGTGTATTCTACCGGAGCCGGTGTGGTTGGACCAACGGACGGAGTGGCCGGGGAATAAGGAGGTTCGGGTATCTCGATGGGCGTTGGGGGTGCGGCCGGAGCCTCGACTCTCGAACCCGAGATGAGATCTTGCACCGGCGTACCGTTGACAAATCGAAGCTCGGATACCTTTTGGCCGTTCTCGTTCCATTCGGTACAAATTCCATGCTCTTGATCTTTTTCGAAATTGAAGTCGAAGGCAAGTTGACCATTGGAGAACCAACCTTTGGAGTTTCCTTCCATCATATCGTCTATGTAATCCGCAACGATGCGCTTTTGCCCATTCTCATACCATGTGGTTTTCAAGCCATGCCTCTTGTCCTTCTGGAAGGAAATCGACATACTTTGCTGACCCGAAGGATACCATTCGGCGGCAGGTCCCTCCCTCAACCCGTGCCGGTAGAAGGTGGATGACTTTTTGGATTCGTCGGGATACCATTCCAAGGCCTCGCCATGGGGTTTACCACCCTTCATGCCGACCTGAAATACTTTCGCGCCATTGGGATGCCATTCTTTTTTCGGGCCGTTCAAAATATTGTCGGAGTAAGTTTCGACCCGAAGCAGTTCCCCGGTGATTCGGTATTCCTCTGCTTCTCCTTCTCGAACTCCTTCTGCAAAACGGATGACCCTTCTCTTCCGTCCGTTGTAAAAATATTCAATTGTTTCGCCATGACGTTTTCCATCTTTCCAACTGGATACGGACTTCGTCGGGCTTTGTTCGAAGGTTTCAATGGCCTTGCCTGAAAAGATTTTCGTTGGTCTGGAAAAGTTCCCGTCCGCATTGGCCAACCGGACGATCCCTTCATCGTCGAGATCCAACCAGTGCAACATAACCGTTTGATCCGAAATTAAGCTAGGAGACGAGGGTCTCACGCACGAGGAAAAAAACAAAACCAAAAGCAGGCCAAACACAGATAGTATAAACTTTTTCATCAGGTAAATGTAATGCCGACAGGGTTACTTCGTTGCAAGAGGTTTTTGCGTAGGCCCAAAGGAGGCAAAACCAAGGAAAGGAAATCCGATCACCGGATGTTCTTTGACCAGCAGGTGGAACCCTACTTGGAATCCTTCCGGCCAAGCAGAAACTCCTCGAGATCCCTTCTTTGTTTTTTGGAAGGACGGCCCTTTGACGAAGAAAGGCAGCCCCCGATCCTGAACTTTTGGTCCTCTTCGGCAGCACGGACGTATGCTTCGGCAGGGGTCAAATCTTCGTAATGTTCCTCCGCATGACTTGCGGAAACTCTCTTTTCGAGAAGTTTCAGGACTTTGACGGTTTTGAGAAGGGAACCCTTGCGGAACTCCAAAAGGTCACCCGCTTGGAGTTTGCGGGAAGGCTTGGCGGTTCGGTCGTTCACCTTCACCCAGTTTCTCTTGCAGGCGTCCGCGGCAAGGGTCCTGGTCCTGAAATGACGGGTGGACCAAAGCCACCGGTCCAGTCGGCAGTCAGGCATTACGGATTGGCTTGTTTTCCTGCAGTCAACCTGATTTCCAAAGAAAAGGTTTTTCCCGATTTAAGTCTGACTTGCAGGTTCTTGTTTTTTTGCCCGGGTAAGACGATCTCGTCGACGTCGGATGACTTGATTCCGGTTCTTTGCAGGGCGTATGGAAGAAAGTTAAGTATCTCGGGCGGGTAGTCACAAAAGTCCGGAATCAGGAAATCCCTCTTGGACAGGCGCAAGCCCGAAAGCAGAAAAACAAATCGATCTTCCTCGGGAAGATTCAATCCGTGAGCAATCTTGTCGAGGGTTTTGATGCCCGCCGTCCGAATGCCATTTTCAATGTCGTTAACGATTGAAGTGGCTACGCCGCTGGCTTGAGCCAATTGGGGTTGAGTCATTCCGGTCTTGCTTCGAAACCCCTTGAGTTTTTTGCCGAATGTCTTTGAC
>JAYOMW010000010.1:14760-17371 GCA_038121045.1 Opitutia bacterium | reverse complement strand
TTGGTTTTCGCCGGATTCGAACCAATTTGAAACATCCTCAATGACTTGGTGTGCCTTTTCCTCGTTATCAAAATAAAGTACGACAAGGCCTCCAAGAACAAGCAAGCAAGTCAGGTAAAGAACCCATCTTAATTTTTCGCCTTTCGGCTTGGGTGGTCTTGGTCCCTGTATGCTTTCGTCCCATTCTTCCCATTCCTGTCTTTCTTTTGCCTTTTCGATTACAGCGCCTGCAATGATGGCCAGTTCGTAAAGGACATAAAGAGGCACCGTTAGAATACACAGGGTCACCGGGTCGCCTCCGGGGGTTATGAAGGCTGCTGAGATCAGGAGAATCACAAGTACAAGCCTACGGTTGTCGCGAAGCTTTTTAACGGATAGAATTCCTATTTTTACAAGGAGGATGAGGACCAGAGGGAACTGAAAAGCTATCCCGACGGCGAAAGTCATCCAAATCACTGTGCTGTAGTAGTTGCCGGCCTCGGGGCGATAGACGTCAAGTCCAAGGACGTTGAAGGAGAACTCGATCGTAAAGGCCAGGGAGTAGGGAAGAATGAAGAAATAGGTCATCGATGCACCAGCCAGAAAAAGAAGGGTGGCAACGAGGCATCCCGGCAAGAAAACTTTTTTTTCCCGAGCCGTTAGTCCGGGGACCACGAAGCCCCCGATGAAATAGAGGATCAGGGGGAGTGAAATTCCGATCCCGCCAAGAAAACAAATCTTCATGGCAATGAAGATGGGGGAAAAGGAACGAATGACTTGGAGCAGGTTGCGATTCTTACCTACCGAAAAATGACTGAGAATCCGCGTTTGATGGTGAGGATCCGTGATGCCCCATGCATCCAAGTCTTCTTCCCGGGCATTTCTCAACATACCCAGGTCGACGTCTTGTTGATTAAGGCTTTCGACGTATTCTTCGAGTCCGATGCTTTGAAGGTCGACTTCGATCCTTCCAAAATCCTCAACAGCTGACACCAAGGGCATTTGAAGAACTTTGACGGAGTCGTCCAAAAAGACCGCAATCCCGAGGCAGCCACCTATAAAAGCAAGAATTGATTTGAAGATAACCCACCTCAGCTCTTCCAAATGCTCAAGAAAATGCATTTCGTCGGGCTTTGGTTTCCCGGCATCGGCTTTCTTTTTAAACATGCCGACCAATCCATCCTCCTTGAATCTTTCCCCAAAGGTCTTTGGCTTGTCGCTTTTGTTTTCGGAACTCATTTGAAATTAAGTAGAATGAAAATCCTGGTGTTTTATAATATGGGAATAATTGATTATGGAGAAAAACCGTTTTTCGTCCATTGGAAACTATGCAAATTGAAAATCAAGGCGTTGGGGTCAGGAAGTCGTTCGTTGACAAAATGTCCAAAAAATAAGATTAAATTCCCTTCGTTTATTCATCTCTTGCCTTTTCCACCTCGAGGCATGGGGTGACTTTCCTCAGAAGCTAACTCAACTACAAGACAATGGCCCAAAAAAAGAAGGCAAAGCCTGCCAAGAGCAAAACATCCAAGAAGGCGCTCAAAAAAAGCGCTTCCAGTAAAGCCAATAGCCCAAAGTACGTCTATGACTTTGGCAATAAAACCGATGGAGACGCTACGCAGCGTTCCCTTTTGGGCGGCAAGGGCGCGAACCTTGCCGAAATGGCTAAGATCGGACTTCCCGTCCCCCCGGGTTTTACCATCACTACCGAAGTTTGCACCTATTTTTATGCGAACAAGCAGTCTTACCCTAAGGTTTTGGAGGAGCAAGTAAGAGCTTCCGTTGCCCGCACCGAAAAACAACTCGGAAAAAAATTGGGCGACCTCAAGAAACCTTTGTTGCTTTCGGTTCGCTCGGGAGCACGGGATTCTATGCCCGGCATGATGGATACCATCTTGAACCTTGGCTTAAACGATGAAACCGTCGAGGCTTTGGCAACATCTTCCGGTAACGAGCGATTTGCCTGGGATTGTTATCGTCGTTTCATTCAAATGTACGGTGATGTCGTGATGGGTGTCCAGAAATTACCGGGAGAGGAGCACGACCCATTCGAACACATAATCGACTCCTACAAAGAGGAGCTTTTTCCAACAGAAAAAGGTGAGATTGACGACAGCCGTCTTAATGTTTCGAATGTAAAGGAATTGGTTTCCCGTTTCAAAGCCTTGGTGAAGAAAAGAGCTGGTAGTGATTTCCCCACTTGTCCATGGGAGCAACTCTGGGGTTCCGTCGGAGCGGTATTTGGTTCTTGGATGAATGACCGCGCCAATGTCTATCGCCGCAAATACGGCATTCCTGCGTCTTGGGGCACTGCGGTTAACGTTCAAGCGATGGTAT
This sequence comes from Opitutia bacterium, assembly GCA_038121045.1. Taxonomy (GTDB): domain Bacteria; phylum Verrucomicrobiota; class Verrucomicrobiia; order Opitutales; family Seribacteraceae; genus Seribacter. Next base: position 15,055 of record JAYOMW010000010.1, on the reverse strand, counting down.
TTGGAAATTCCGGTAAGAAATCAGGTTCCGGAGTCGGGTTTACCCGTGATCCCGCAACCGGCGAGAAAGTCCTTTACGGTGAGTTTCTGACCGATGCCCAGGGAGAAGACGTTGTTGCAGGAGTTCGCACTCCGCGTCCGGTCGCTCAACTCAAGCGAGTACTACCCAAGGCCTTCAAAGGCTTGGTTGACGTCCAAAAGAAATTGGAAAAACACTTCAAGGACATGCAGGATTTCGAGTTTACCATCGAGGACGAAGTGCTGTACATGCTTCAGACCCGCAATGGAAAGCGTAC
>JAYOMW010000010.1:7406-14660 GCA_038121045.1 Opitutia bacterium | reverse complement strand
GCTTTGGTTGCCCGTCAAATGGGCAAGGTTTGCGTTTGCGGGGCGGCCGATCTCGAGGTCAATTACAAGGCGCGGACCGTCAAGGTTGCCGGGAAGACCTTCAAGGAAGGAGACTACCTTTCGATCAACGGAACGAGCGGAGAAGTTTTCGCGGGTGAACTCAAGACCGCCCCGTCGGAAATCATTCAAGTTCTTGTCGAAAAGAAATTGGATCCCAAGAAGAGCCGGGATTACCAAAACTTTTCCAAGCTCATGGATTGGTGCGAAAAAGCCACTAAGATGACTGTACGCACCAACGCTGATTCGCCTTCTCAAGTGGCTAATGCAGTGGCATTCGGAGCTACTGGAATCGGGCTTTGCAGAACGGAGCATATGTTCTTCGAAGGCGATCGGATCGACGCTATGCGGGAAATGATTCTGGCAGAGGACGAACCGGCCCGTCGCAAGGCGCTGAAGAAATTGCTCCCTTATCAGCGGCGTGATTTTCAAGGCATCTTCAAGGCCTTGGCCGGAAAACCCGCGACCATCCGTTTGCTCGACCCGCCTCTGCACGAATTCCTGCCTCATGATGCCGCAGCCCAGCGGGATTTGGCCAAGAAACTTGGAGTTTCCTTGGCCTCCATCAAGAAGCGGGTGGAAGATCTCCATGAGTTCAACCCCATGCTTGGTCATCGAGGATGCCGCTTGGGCATTTCATATTCCGAAGTTACGGAAATGCAAGCTCAGGCAATCCTTGAGGCGGCCATTCTCGTCAAGAAGACCGGGGTGGACGTTAATCCCGAAATTATGGTTCCTTTGGTCGGTTTTCCCCGCGAGCTTGAACTTCAAGTCGAGATCATTCACGAAACGGCCAAGAAAGTTTTCGCCGCCAAGGGTGAAAAGGTAAAATACTTGGTTGGAACGATGATTGAAATTCCCCGAGCTGCTCTTGTTGCCGATGAAATTGCCAAGACCGCTCAGTTCTTCAGCTTCGGAACCAATGACCTTACTCAAACCACCATGGGCATGAGCCGAGATGATTCGGGCAGTTTCCTTCCGAATTATACTGAGCTCGACATCCTTGCAGCGAACCCCTTTGCCAGCGTGGACCAGAGCGGAGTCGGTCAACTTATGGAAATCGCCGTCAAAAAGGGCAAATCCAAACGTCGCGGAATTAAACTCGGGATCTGTGGTGAACACGGAGGAGATCCGGACAGCGTCAAGTTTTGCCACCAAATCGGCTTGAACTACGTGAGTTGTTCGCCTTTTCGGGTACCAACCGCAAGGCTTGCAGCCGCTCAGGCAGCGGTTTCCTAGGATACAATCTGCTTGAAGGAATTCTTAAAAGAGGCTCGAGCGCATGACGTTCGAGCCTCTTTCTTTTTTGAGGACCGGGCTCTTCCTTTTATGCTTTAACGCGCATGTTCGAGGTAAAGGAAAAGCCAAAATTAGTCGAACGGGCCTTTCTCATATCGGTCATCTTGCGTGAGGACGAAAGAGAAGAGGCCGAATCCCTTTTGGAAGAATTGAGCGAACTGGTGGGCAACCTTGGGATCGAGGTTTGTTGGAAAACTGTTGTGCGTGCCCGCAAGACTTTTCCGGGTCACATATTGGGAAAGGGTAAGCTCAAAGAGGTTGTCAATCAGGTTGGGGAATTGAATTGTGACGTAATCATTTTTGACAATGAAATTTCCCCCGGACAGCAACGCAATTGGGAAGAAGAAGCCAAGGTGCTCGTCATTGATCGCCATGAAGTGATTTTGGACGTCTTTGCCACACGCGCTCAAACGAAGGAAGCCCGCCTCCAAGTTCGCCTGGCGAGACTGGAGTATTCTTTGCCCAGATTGAGAAGAGCATGGACACACCTGGGCAGGCAGCGTGGCGGCGGGGTTACGCAGCGGGGCGAAGGCGAGGCTCAGATCGAATTGGATCAACGTATGCTCCGGGACAAGATTGCCTCAACCAAGCGCGAGATTGCTCAGGTTTCTGTCCGTCGCTCGACGGGTCGAAAAAAAAGACAGAGGATACCCCTTCGCACGTTGGCCATAGTGGGTTATACCAATGCAGGCAAATCAACTTTGCTTAACTGCATGACCGGCGCTCAGGTGCTTTCCGAAGACAAACTCTTTGCGACTCTTGATCCAACAAGCAGGAAAGTAAGGTTGCCAAGTGGACGCACGGTCGTGCTGACCGATACCGTGGGCTTCATTCGCAAACTTCCTCACCGCTTGGTGGATGCATTCAAGGCCACCTTGGAGGAAGCTTTGGTCGCGGATTTGCTTCTCCATATCGTGGATCTTTCCAACCCCGAGTTCGCCAAGCAAATGGAAACGACGGTTGAGGTTCTCAAGGAACTTGGTGGAGCGGACAAGGAGATCTTGACCGTTTACAACAAGGTTGATCGGGTAGACGATCCGGTGACCAAAGCGAACGCTAAAATTCTTGTGGGCGAATGTTCTTTCCTTAGCGCCAAGACGGGTTTCGGGATCGAAAGCCTGCTCGAACTCATCGAAAACAAACTTGATGAGGGCGAAATTGCTCGGGATTACTTGATACCGCACGAGTTATATTCGTTGGTTTCCAAGCTTCGCGAGCAAGGAAGCCTGCTTGCCGAGGAGGTGGTTGAAACGGGGGTCAGCGTCAAGGCTACGCCGAGGGGAAGCTTGGCTTACCAAATCAAAGAATTTCTCGACCCTTCCTGAAGAGGGAGCAAATCCGGTCTACTGCCTTTTGTTTCTTCTTTGGTAGTCGACCAAGGTGACGCGGAACATATTGGCTGAAATCCAAAACACCCCCGTCATGCAAAAGGAAGTCATTCCGGCCACAATATAGATGGCGGTAGGGTCGGAGGAAGGCACGTGCGGCATCAAGACCCAAAACATGAAACCGAAAAAGACGATCGAAAGTAAAAAGTCAACTACGAGGCCTGTCTTGGAAACGAGGGGTTGGTCTTCGGTTTGATCTGACATGATCAAGGAATGATGAATTATTTTTGGATTGGGTCAAACTTATCCCGCACTTTGAGCGGCTTCCAAAATTCGGCCTTTGATCTCCGGAATGCTCAAGTCATTGAGGATGCTCGGCCTGATCCGGTTGAAGGGGAGGGGCGGCAGGTGATCCAATTTTTCACGCAGGCAAAGATTTCGGTTCGCGGAAACCTCGTCCACTCGGTCGATTGGAGTGAAATGAGGAGCGGATTTGATTGCCTGGGGGCAAGTCTCGACAATTTCCTTGATTGCCAAAACCGCATCGGCAAATCGATCGAGTTCTTTCTTTCCATAGCTTTCGGTCGGCTCGATCATAAGTCCGAAAATTTCCGGGAAGGCAACCGTCGGGGCATGAAAGCCAAAGTCCAGAAAAAGCTTGCCGACTTGGGGGATGGCTTTGGCCTTCGGGATGCCGGCTTTTTCCAATCCGGCGAAATCTTCATCGGAGAGAGTCAGGATGAACTCGTGCATTCTGGGGGACCGGCCCTCGCAGGCAGGTAGAGTGGGGAAGCTTTTGCCGAGCTTGGCAAACAAATATCGGGAGGACAGCACGGCCGTGGAAGCCATTCGGGGAACGCCTTCCTTGCCAAGTCTCAAAAGGTATGCAAAAGCCCTTACCTTGTGCCCGAAGTTACCCCAATGTCGGTGGAAGGACCCAATGCTGAACTTGGGTTTTCTCGAGCGGAAGATTCCGCGATCGTCTTTGTATATCTGTTTCCCGGGCAGAAAATCAACGAGCTTTTCGGAGACCGCTACAATCGCATCGCCGGGTCCGCCCCCTCCGTGGGGAATGGTCCATGTCTTGTGCAGGTTGTTGTGCACTGCATCCACACCGAGTGCTCCGAGATCTATGATTCCGGCGATTGCGTTCATGTTGGCTCCGTCCATGTAAACCAAGCCACCGACTTTATGGATCGCGTCTGCGATCTCGTGAAATTTTTTTTCAAAAATTCCGGAAGTGTTGGGGTTGGTGATCATGACGCCGCAAAGCCTGTCCCCATAGGAATTGACCTTCTCGGCAAAGTCATCCATGTCGATGGTGCCTTCCTCGCTCGCGCTAAGGTAAACGATCCCATCAGGGAATCCGGCCATGGCCGCTGTGGCGAAATTTGTCCCGTGGGCGGACTTGGGAATGAGGACGACGTTTCTTTGCTCTTCCCCCCGTTTGCGGTGGTAGGCTTGAAAGAGCTTGAGGCCGACCAATTCACCTTGGGCTCCGGCAACCGGTTGGGTCGTGACTGCGGCAAGCCCGGTGATTTTTTTGAACCATTCTTGTGTTTCGTACAACACCGATAACGGTCCTTGGGAGTCTTCTTCGGGAGCTTGGGGGTGTGCTTGAGAGAACCCGGGAAGACCGGCCGCCCAATCATTCAGCAACGGGTTGTATTTCATCGTGCAAGAGCCCAATGGGTAACAACCGTCGTCCGGACTGACGTTCAGGTCGGCGAGCTTTTCGTAGTAGTGGGCGAGCTCATCGAAGGAAAAGCTCGGAAGATTAGCCTTTTCTTTTCGGAAGAGTTCCGGGTTCGAAGGGCGTGACGGACTTCCCTCGCCGGAATTCTTCAGGCGGGGAAATTCCATGTGGAAAAAGCGGATGAGGGAATCAAGTGCCCCTTCGTCCTGTAGGTCGCAAAAGGTGAGTTTGAGGAGATTGCGCTTTGTTCCTCCGCAAGATCTTCCGGAAACGTCTACTCCGACGTGCAGGTTTGCATCCCGAGCTTTTTCGATGAGCGAAGAAACGGGACAATCCAGTTCCAGGGTTACTTCGTTGAAGGATGGGCTTTCCGGAAAGGCATTCTTCACCCCTTCGCAGGTCAAAATCTCGGAAAGTACCCTTTCTTTCGAATGCAAGGCCGTTCGAAGGGATTCTTCTAGCCCGAGTTCCCCCTTTGCGAGTAGGCTTGCTCCTGCCAAGGTTGAAAGAAAGGCTTGATTCGAGCATATGTTCGAGGTCGCTTTTTCCTTTCTTATGTGCTGTTCGCGGGTAGAAAGAACCATCACGAAACAATCTCTTCCGTTGACGTCCTTGGCTCTGCCGACATATCGACCGGGGGTGGAACGCAGGTCTTTATTTTGCTCTTCGTTGAAGCGGCAACCGAACAAACCCAGACCCGGTCCTCCGAAAGACGGGGGTATGGCCAAGTGTTGGGCTTCTCCCGCAATGAAATCAGCGCCCTTGTTCCCAAACTGGTCCGGTGGCTTCAAACCCCCGGTGCCCAAAAGCATGGGGTCGATCGATGCGATCGAGCGCATGCCGCGCTCTCGGGCAAAGTCGGTTAGAGCATCAACGTTTTCAAGCAGTCCGAACTTGTTGACCTGAGGAAAGACGAAGGCAGCACACTCTCTGGTTTCGTCTTCCTCGATTGCTTCAAGCGACGAATAATCCAACACCCCGCTGGCAGGATCGATTTTAGCCAATGAAAACCGAATTTGGGTTTCTTTCGCGAGGGTTTCCAGAACTTCCACGTCCTCGTCGAACAGGCTTTCGGCAAGTAGGATTTTGCCGCCACGACCACTTGTCCGGATGGCGCAGGAAATAGCCTCGAAAAGGGCCGAAGAACGATCGTAAAGCGAAGTATTGATCGCCTCGAAACCGGTCAAGGAGGAAAGGGCGCACTGGTAGATCCAATGCGTGACGAGGGTACCTTGACTTCGTTCCGGCTGGTAGGGCGTATAAGAAGTCGTCAAGGGACGTAATTTCGATACGAAATCGACGATCGGATGGGTCTCCCAAACGGGAAGCATGTCGCCGACAAACGAGTTCTTCAGGTTGGTTTTGCTCGAGATCTCGGAAAGCCGGATTGCGGCTTCTTCATAATTCAGTTCGTCCGGAAGGTCGGGTTTTGCGGGGAAAAGGCATTCGTCGTCGATGTGGGAAAACAAATCTTGCGTTGAGTTACACCCGATGGTTTCGAGCATGGAACGAATTTCTTCTTCGCTTGCCGTGATGTAATGCCTTTGCGTTTCCCGGGGGAATTCCGCCGGGTCATAGGGCAAAATCGGACAATCGATTCTTTCTTTGAGTTTTGATGCCGCCATGTTATCGAAAGTATATTGAAGACAGGTTTAGTTGAACGAAGAATAATTCACGTGCACAACTCGTACACTATTTCAATCCGTGTTATTGGACAAACTCAAGGTCCAGGTTTTTTCTTTCTCGTCCTTACTCATAACGGTTGCTAGAAAACTCAAAAATTGGATATACCAATGACTGAGTCCGAAATTTCCTTGCCATGAATATCTATATTTTCAAAAACGAGCAACAATATGGCCCTTACACTCCCGAGCAAGTTTGGGAGTATGTTCAGCAGGGACATTTCACTCTCGATGATCATGCCTGTGGTGATGGTCAAAATTGGGTTCCCCTGTCTCAAATTCCCGGGTTCGCTTCTCAAGTGCCGGCAGGACATCCCCAGCAACCTGCGGAAGCTCAGGTGGCTCAAGCCGGAGCGCAAGTAGCTCAGGCAAAAGTAGCCGGTGAGACAGGAGGCGGTTCAAAGAAAAAGAAGATCATCTTGTTTTCGTCCATCGGCGCCGTTTGTTTGGGGGCCATCATAACGGGTCTTGTCCTTTGGCTTGGCGGAGACGATGAAAAGGGTGATCATCTTGCGGATACGGGTAAGCAGGAAACGACCGAGAATCACCAAGACGAGCAAGAAGAGGATGAGAATGGAAGAGGTTCGGGAGTAGAGGATCAGACCAATGAGCCCAAGCAACCCTCCGGATCAACAAAGACCAAGTCTCTTTCCGACGTTCCGCTTCTGGACCGTATCCCATCCGATGTCTTGGCCGTGGCTTTCGTTGATTACGGCACGATTCTTGAAAAAGGCGGGCAGGGATTGCTGCCGCTAATTCCACCGGACGCACCTCCTCAATTGACCACCGTGTTGAAAGATCCGTCTATGGTGGGACTTGATTCGTCGGCACCTTTGCAGGTTGTTTTATCCGCTTATGATTCTCCTGGAGACGATGGTCAACTGGGCATGGCGGGCAAACTTGATGACGCGGCAAAATTCAAAACCGTATTGGGTCTTCTTCCGGGATTTGAGAAACCGGAGGAGAAAGACGGATACGATCTCTACGTCGTTCCCGATACTTCCCTTTCCTGCATAGGCGTCGCCGAAGATTTTTTTGTCGTTTGGAACTTAGATGGTGGAAACGTTGACAAATTGAATGCGGAGATGGAAAAGTTCATGCATTCGGATGGTTCCGACTCCTTGGCGAAATCAAACGAATCCTTCAAGGCATTCATCAAGCAGAAGCACGATGCCGCGATCTGGGCGAACCT
>JAYOMW010000010.1:0-7306 GCA_038121045.1 Opitutia bacterium | reverse complement strand
TTTCTCTCTCCCTGGACATGAAAGCAGTGACGGATTACTTTGAAAACACCCTAGTGTCCATTGCCGAGGAAGCGGGTGAAGAAATCGACTTGGATCAGGTGATTCCCGAGCTTGGAATCAAGCCCAGAGACGTTTTGGAGGCTTTTACCGGAGAGATCTCCTTGGCTCTCACCGAAGTTTCCATGGAAGGCGGTGGTCCTGTTGCCGGCGAAGATCCGCCGAACGAAACCGAGCCTCAGGTTGATCCGTTCGGAGGAGGAGAGCAACCCTCGGCGGAAGTCGACCCCTTCGGCTCTAGCCCCGTTTCCGGATCCATCTCCAGTGCGGGAAACACGGAGGGCGGTCCCGGGATGGGTGGCGGATTACCAGTTGAATTCATTGCCGCTTTGTCTGTGGATCCTGCGAACTGGGAAAAGCTCAAAGCGGCACCTCCTCTGACCATGGCAATGGGATTGGCCATGCTACAAGGCATTTCGGTTACGGTTAAGGATGATCGTCTTCTTGTCGCGAGCAAAAAACATAGGGCGGAAGCGATGGAAGGTAGCGTAACAAACAAACTTTCCGGATCCGAACTATCCTTGTTCAAGGACAACGATTTTGCTCTCAAACTCGATCTTGCCGAAATTGCCAAACTTGAGGACGCCCCGTTGCCCCCTCCCGCAATGGCCAGTCTTGGTAAGCTGAGCTATCTTGCGATCACGGGTGGTTCGAATGAAAAGGGCAGTACGGGGGCCTTGCGGATTGGTTTTGCGGATACCCAATCAAACAGCCTTAAATCTCTGCTTGAAATCATTCCTCCGCTCATGATGACGCTCGGCAATTCCATGCCTGCCGAGGTGAATTTTTAAATTGGGAAGCCAATTGGCCATCCATTCTGCAAGGACTTGAGCAAGGAGTGGGGTTAATTAATTCTTTTCCCGTTTGCCCATATCGCTCTCTCGGTCACGACACCGTTTGCATCAAAGTAAACTTCTTCACCGTTCATACGCCCGTTCAGTACCTCGAATTCGCCCAAAACGTTTCCCCCGAGATCGGTGACCCTCATTTTGCCTGAAAAGGGAGCCTTGGTTTTCTTTTCGAAAATGGTGTCTATCCCATTGATCAAGTAGGTGGCAAAATGTTGTTCCGCTTCTTCCCTGTTTCCTTCCCAAACGTTTTGATCCTCGCCGGACCATTTTGGCGCAGGAGGTTGTTCGGGTTCGGGGGGAAGATCGTCCGACTTCGTTTCCTGAGGATCGGTGGAAGCGGTGGACTCGCTGTAAGGTTCCGTTGAGGGTGGTGTTTCCCGGGGGGGTAGCTGCGGGGTGACCGCATTTTCGGGTGCGGAGCCGCTTGCGTCCGAAAGGGTTTGCGCTGCGGCAGGGGCGGGAGGCAAATCGAGCGGCGGGTTATACGGGGCCTCATTGGAGGGAGGAGTATCGTTTGCGGTTTCTTGGTTTTTTGCCGCGACGGTCTGCTTCCAGGTAAGCTTGGGTTTTCCCGCTTTGGGTGGAATCACCGCAGGAACCGTGAGGAGCTTCCCGTTGCGCCAGATTCCCTTGACGACGGTACCGTCGGAGCGGGAGAGCGTACCCTTGCCATGCTGCAGATCGTCGAACCATCCGCCCACGTAGACGTCCCTGTCGGAACTCAGGTAAGTTCCTTCCCCGTGCCTTTTGCCATTGAGAAAAGAACCTTCGTAAGAGGCGCCGTCCGGCCAATTGTAAACCCCATGCCCCGTTCTTTCGTCCCTGAGATAATCCCCTTTGTAGCTTTCGCCGTTGGCCCACTGAAAAAGTCCGTTTCCGTGCCGCAGGTCTTCTTCGAAGTCTCCTTCGTAGGTTGATCCGTCATGCCATTTGTAGATGCCCTTTCCGCTCTTTTTTCCATTCTTGTCGATTTCGCCGTGATAGGAGCCGTCGGAAAAATCAATGCTGGAAGTCTTCCCCGAACGGCAACCTCCGAATAGCACAAGGCTTGTAAGGATAAATGTTCCAATAGGCAGTTTAGGCATGTGACTATCCAAAATAACTTATTCGATTCGGGCAAGCGCTTAAATCGTCGGTGAAACAGGGAATGTCGGTGAGAGATCCATTGGATAAAGGGTAATCCGCTTCCGGTTCACGAGAAGGGAATGGATCATTATCAGGCGATCCACTCCTTGATCACCTTCCCGGCGACGTCGGTGAGACGGAAATCGCGCCCTTGAAAGCGGTAGGTGAGGCGCGCGTGATTGATGCCGAAGAGATGGAGCATCGTTGCATGAAGGTCGTTCGGATGTACGGGGTTTTCTTCAATGCCCCATCCGATTTCATCGGTTTTGCCGTAGACTTGACCTCCTTTGATTCCTCCTCCGGCCATCAGCATGGAAAAGCCGAAGGGGTGGTGGTCGCGCCCGGTGTTCATTTTGCGCCCTCCTCGGTTTTCTCCAAGAGGCGTGCGTCCGAATTCGGATCCCCATACCACCATCGTGCTGTCGAGCAGTCCGCGTTGCTTGAGGTCTTTGATAAGAGCGGCAATCGGCTGGTCGACGGCTCCCGCGTTGTACTCCAACTCGGGATCGAGATTACTGTGGTGATCCCAGGAGGCGTGAATGACGTTGATAAAGCGTACGCCTCGTTCGACCATGCGGCGGGCCAGGAGGCAATTGCGGGCGAAATCTTTGTAGGTTTCACCGCTTTTGCCTCGCCCGCCGATGCCCTTGGGTTCCGGTCGGTTTAACCCATAGGCCTCCAGAGTGGAGGTGGATTCCTTGGATAGATCGTTTAGTTCGGGAGCGGAGACTTGCATTCGGCCGGCCAGTTCATATGCGGCAATCCGGGCGGCGATTTCGGGGTCGTGAATTTTCTCGAAACGGCCTTGGTTGATGGTATGGAGGGTGGAGAGACCTTTTTGTTGCAAGGAGGGTGGGAGTCCCTTGGGGCTGTCCAAATTCAGCACCGGTTCCCCTTTGGTGCGAAAAAGTACTCCCGAATAGGTGGAGGGGAGGAACCCGCTTTGCCAAAGGGTGGCGCCTCCGCTTGAACCGCGTCCTGCATTGAGTACGACGTAGCCGGGCAGGTTGCTGGACTGGCTGCCCAACCCGTAGCTGATCCAGGAACCCATCGTGGGCATACCGAAGCGCGATACTCCGCATTGCATTTGGAGCTGACCGGGGTGGTGGTTGAATTCTTCCGAGTGCATCGAGCGCACCATCAGGATGTCATCCGCGATGGAACCAAGGTGCGGGACGAGGTCGCTGAATTCCATGCCGGATTGTCCGTATTTCTTGAAGGTCCGCTTGGTTCCCATGAGAGTGGCCGTGGCCGGTTTGATGAATGCGAAACGGGCCTTGTCGAGAACGCTTTTGGGCAGGCTTTGGCCGGCCATTTCATTCAATTTGGGCTTGGGGTCGAAGAGATCGATCTGGGAAGGAGCCCCTGCCATGAAAATGAAGATGCAGGCCTTGGCCTTGGCATCAAAGTGCGGTTGGCGCGGGGCCATCGGATTTTGGAAGCCGGTTGTGGATGGGGTCGCCAACAACCCTTCTTCGGCAAGAAGGGAAGCGAGGGCGACTCCTCCAACTCCGGAGGCGGACGTGGCGAGGAAGTCTCTACGCGTGCGGAGCAAGTGGGTCTCGATCGGATTCATGGCAATAAGGGCTATTCTCTGGTAATGAATTCATCCATGTTGAGCATGATGCGGACCGTTGCGGTCCAAGCGGCGGTTTCACTGTCGCCGCCGAAAGCCTTGGCGTCATCTGAATTTTTTTCATACCAGATGCGGGACTCTTTCAGGAGATCGGAGAAGGCTTCCGTTTCCTCGGGTTGGGGGGAACGCGCCACACAGAGGCGAAAGCCATGGGCGATGCGCTCTTGGTCTTTGGGCGGAGCCTCTTTCAATATGCGTTGTGCGAAGGCCTTGGCCGCCTCGACGAAAGTGACGTTGTTGAGAGTCACGAGGGCGGCGAGCGGAGTGTTGGACCGATTGCGCTTTACGCATGCGACGTTGGAATCGGGGCAATCGAAAGTGAGTAAGTTGGGGTGGGGGGAGGTACGCTTGAAAAAGGTATAGAGGCCCCTGCGGTGCCGATCGGTTCCTTTGCTTGCGTTCCACTTGAAACTGTTGGCGTAAGAAAGACTCGCGATGCCGGCGGGCAGGGGAGGGAATACGCTGGCACCGCCGACTTTGTCGGACAGCAATCCGGCCACCGCGAGGTTCAGGTCGCGAATGATTTCGGCCTCCACGCGGAATCGGTTTTGGCGGTGCAGGAGTTCGTTGCCGGGATCCAAAGAGGAGAGCTCGGGGCGGTGTCGGGAAGACTGCCTGTAGGTGGCCGAATGAACGATTAAACGGATCAAATCTTTGCGTGACCATTTGGCCTTGTGAACGAAGTGATGAGCAAGCCAGTCCATAAGCTGAGGATGAGTGGGTGGCTCTCCCCGGACCCCGAAGTCCTCGGGTGTGCGTACGAGCCCATGACCGAAGAGGTGAGCCCACGCTTGGTTGACGATTACTCGCGGAGTGATCGGGTTCGCCGGGTCAACCAGCCAACGGGCAAGGTCGAGCCGGTCTCCGGTTTCTTGCTCGTTTCTAGGTTTGAACGGATGGAGCAAGCCGAGGCCATCCTCTCGAACTTCATGCAGGGGTTGCTTGAATTCCCCTCTGCGAAAAACATGCGTCTTGCGTGGGTTTCCTTTGCGCTGGGTGATGACCCTGACGTTGGTTGTGGATGGCTTGGGGGCTTTTTTGCGGAGTTCGTCCAATTGCTTGCGCAGCTTGTTTGTTTCGGGGTCGGTTTGGGCGAAGTGCTCGTTCAGGATTTTGCTTTGAGCTTCGTTTCGCTTGGTTGCCTCGACTAGGAGAGCTTTGCGTACGTTTTCGGGGGCGATGTCGCTGGATTGCTGACCCGTTACCCCCATGATTCGGAATCGGCCGATAACGTGTCGGGAGCCGTATAGCTGAGCCATTTCAATCCGCAAATGACTGGCTTCCTGGGCAGGAAGGGGTTTTTTCAAGAGAAAGGTCGCCTGATGATTTTTTCCCGTTTGCGGACTGATTGCCCAACCCGTTTCGTCTTTCCCGTCGATGGCGGCTCGAACGTTCCATTTGTTTTGAGAAAAATCCGCCTTGGCGGAGGAAAACGGAAGAGAAACTTTCTTGTTTGGCTCTTCTGAATCCACGACGTAAGCACGGAATTCGCTCAATACGAAATTGCCATGGCTAGTGAGCCCGGGTCCCTTGGATGGCAACTTCGGGTCAGCCAAGGTTTCCACCCGAAAGCCAGTCAGTGGTTCCCCCCGAGTGTCGGTGGAAAAGTCCAAGAGGAAAGTGGCTTTGTCGGAAACCAGTTTCTCCACGAACAAACTGCCATCCTCGCGAGCAACAAGTCGATGATCATCTTGTTTCAGCAACGGGATGAGTTTGAGCGGGTGATGAGCAATGGGATTCCGGATTGCCGACAAGCGCCCTTTGGTTTCCTCTTCCCATCGCATTTGAGCATCCTGGCGGGTAGCGAGCAACTGCTCGAGATTCTTTTCGAGAGTGGAGACCTTCTTCTCGTGGATCGCCTTGGCCTCTTCGAATTTGGCCAGGGCGGCCTTGGAACTGGGCAATGGAAAGCTGGTTTCGTCTCCGTTGTTGTAAAAGGCGAAGAGTTGATAGTATTCGTCTTGCGTGATGTTGTCGTACTTGTGGTCATGGCAGCGGGCGCAGGCCAACGTAAGTCCAAGCCAAGCCGCCCCCGTGGTTTCGAGGCGATCCATGACTGCGGCTACACGCCATTGCTCCTGATCGGTTCCTCCCTCGGTGTTGGTCAGAGTCTGCCGGTGGAAGGCCGTGGCGAGACGTTGTTTCGGCGTGGCTTCGGGCAGAAGGTCACCGGCGATTTGCTCGACGGTGAATTGGTCGTAGGGAAGATCCTCATTGATCGCTTCGATCACCCAATCACGATAAAGCCAGGCATTGGGCCGAGGCCTGTCCTTCTCGTAACCGTCCGAATCTGCATAACGGGCTATGTCCAACCAGTGTCGCCCCCATCGTTCTCCGAAGTGAGGGGATTGCAAGAGCTCATCGACCAACTTGGAGTAAGCGTGAGGATCCCGGTCTTTAACGAAAGCCTCGACGCGGGTTGGGTCGGGTGGCAGACCCAGCAGGTCATAATGGAGGCGCCTTGCGAGGATTCTGCGGTTGGCCTCGGGCGAAGGCACGTGACCCATGCTTTCCAGCTTGGCGAAAACGAAGTGATCGATAGGACTTTGAACTCCTTCCTGTTTTTGGAGTCGGGGAAGGGCAGAAGGGCGTATTGGACGAAAGGACCAATGCACCGGATACTCGGCGCCTTCCTCGATCCACTGCTTGAGGACGTCGATTTCTTTCTGGCTCAGTGACTTGCCGGTTTTCATCGGCGGCATGAGTTCGTCTCCGTCTTTTGTGACGAGGCGAGCGATCAATTCGCTCTGGTCGGGCTTGCCCGGCCTTACGGACCGGTAACCGCCCAAGTCCCGGACGGCTCCCTCCCGGACGTCCAGACGAAGTTTTGCCTTTCGTTGCGCCTTGTCCGGGCCATGGCAATCGAAACAGTTTTCCGCCAAGATGGCCCGGGCTTTGGCTGCAAGTCCGTCTTGCGCCCGAACCGGAATGGCCAAAAGAGCGAGAACGGACAAGAGCGTAAGAAAGAAAAGCTTCATTTTCATTATCCTAGTCCCCGAAATCAAGTTGTAAAAGCCGAAAACCGTTTTTGATCGGGAGTTTTGCCCGAAGGCGCTCAAAAGAAAACTCCGCCAACTTTCTTTCTTTTCAATGATCCCCAAATTGGCTAGTAAATGGTTCGGTTGACAAAGTTAGCCCAACTTGGGAGAGGTGGCAGAGTGGTCGAATGTGCCCGACTCGAAATCGGGTGTGCCGAAAGGTACCGGGGGTTCGAATCCCTCCCTCTCCGCCATCCGTCCGTCTTCGTTCAAGAATTTTGCTCGTAGAAGGCGTTGATTTTTTCGGAAACGTCACGGAAGGATATGTCCGCCGAATAAACCAGTTTGTATTCATCGATGGCCTTTTCGGGGCTTCCCATCGCCTCGAAGCAACAACCGAGTTCATAGATCGCTTCCTTTTTGCGATCATCCATGATTTGAATCTCATTCTTCAAAGAAGAAAATTGTTCGACGGCAAGGTCATGAAATCCTTTCCGGCTGTAAGATCTTCCAAGGTAAAGAATGGCATCAAGCCTGACTTTGGCGTTGCGCTGGGCCAATTGAAAATGAGGAAGAGCCTCATCGAACAAGTCTTCCTTGAAAAGCAGCAAGCCGAGTTCGAAGCGGTTGGCGTAATCGTTGGGGTACCGCTGGACCAA
>JAYOMW010000009.1:36452-39950 GCA_038121045.1 Opitutia bacterium | reverse complement strand
TCGTCCGTGCTCGGACGCCGTCTCAAGGACTTCTTCTTGGAGCGTGACTCCTTGGCCTGCAAGCGCCTCTCTTTGGAACCCTTGGTCGGGGCGGTCGCCCTCCGCGACTTACGCACTTTCATAGCCTCCGAAATCAGCTCTTTGAAGCGGGCCAACGCCTTTTCCCGATTGGCCTCCTGAGTTCGGGCTTGTTGGGATTTGATGATCACAGTACCGGCAGGACTGATCCTGCGGTCTTTCATTTTGAGCAAACGCTCTTTGTATACTTCCGGTAGAGAAGACGCCCGGATATCAAAGAACAAATGGACGGCGGTTGAAACCTTGTTTACGTTCTGCCCGCCCGCTCCTTGCGAACGGATGGCTTGTAGTTCAATCTCCTTCATGGGGATTGAGACTCTGGAAGAGATTTGCAACTCGATCCCCATGATCCCTCCGCATCCTTCCTTGGACAGGATACGTCTAGCGACCGTCGGCGAAGATGGGCTGGGTCCAGGCGTAGTACTCGCGCAGGGAGCCGTCTTCTTTCTTTACGCAATGGGTTACCTTGCCGCGCAAATAAGCGCCTTTGATTTTGCAGGAGGCTTGGTTCCCGCTCGTTGATTGAACGATCTCCCCCCCCGGACCGATGAATTCGATGGTGGTTCCGGGTTCGCCCTTTTTGACAGGGCGGCCGAAGAGGAACTCCGATTCAAGTTCCTTGGCGGTGGTCTGGACGTCGACTTCGAGCTCGATGGAGGATTTTCCTAGGACAAGCTTACTAAGCATGACCCCGGATGAAGAATAAAAATCACCTTTGAGCATGGCCGCGGTGAGGGCATCGGAGGTCAGTTCTTTGGAACGCACCATGACCCATCCGCGACCGGGGTTGTTTTCTTTTTCTCCCCACTTTTGAAGTTTGTGGGCATCGTCGGAGGATACGCCGTAAAGGATCATTCCTTTTTCAAGCAGGGCGTCCCACAATTGCTCGAGGTTGGGATAATGAGCGTTTCCAAAGCTGTGAACGCCGGGATGGGAATTGTAGAGCTCGAACATATAGAGGTTTTTGACAGGTAAAATTTCATGATCATGCAAGCGTCTCCTGAAGTTCGGGTGATTGAGAATCGTGGCTCCTCCGGCCTTGCGGGTCTCGTCCACGTGATTCTGGAGGACTTTGGTCCGGTTCTTGTCGTTAAATTGCCAAGGGACCAATCGACTGACGTTCATGGCGGTCGTATGAACCGCCGCGGTTACTTCTTCTCCGGGCACGAGCAAGAAGTCTTCCCTCGGTTTGCCTTTGAGTTTGACCGTGGAGGGATCGATGAACTTGTTGTGCTCGCTGAGAATGAGAAAATGGTATCCGCGGTCGTGATACCATTGGGCAACCGCATCGGGTTGGGTATCGGCGTGACCGCACAGCGTGGTGTGCACGTGGGTGTTTCCTTTGTACCATTGGTCGGCCCAAAGAAAGCTTGGAAGAAGAAGGAGAAGAAGGTTGATCAATCGGATGGACATGGTTCGAAACTTCACGAATTACCCAAGCCTGTCAATCATGCGTCATACGACGGACGGGATGAATTCTTTTGGCGCTTCGGAAACCAATGCGGTTGCCTAGGCATCCGTTTGCCGTATTAAGGGAGTTCGCATGAAAAGTATCAAACGAATCGTTGCGTTTGCCGGGTTCGGCTTACTTGTTTTCACGGGGTTGGCCAGAGCGGCGGAACTCAATCTGGCCACGCCGGACAAGTACCCCTATGCCGACCTCAAGGGCGGGCGGGAAAACTACTCACTGGCCAAGGAAAAAGTCAATGAGGCGAGGCTTTATGAGTTCTACGCCCGTCAGGCCGATTATTACATGGCCAACCCGGACAAGATTCCGGAAGTGATTCCATCCTATCCCGGATTGGATGGTGCCGTCCATGGACACTGGGGGAAGAACAACCAGAACAACCACAATGACGGACGCTGGAACAACGGCGAACAAGGAGAACATTTCACTCACGTGGTCAAGGGCAAGGGCTTCAACGTGCTCAAGGGAATCTGCGTCAAATTGGGCGACGGACACGTCCTCTCCGCATGCTTCGATCCGGAGTCTCTTTCCTACCGGGCGGTTTGGAATGGATGGATCCGTTTCGAACCACACCGTTGGGGAACTTCCCGCAACGCGAACGTGGATGAAAAGCCATGGTTCGCCATCGCCAAGGCCGAAATGCCGGAAGCGGGGGAATACCTCGGCTTGCGTAGGTTCGGCAAGCGCGTCGTCTTCGAGTACCGAATCGGATCGGTCGGGATCGAAGACGAAGCTTGGGGAACGAAGGATGCCTTGTACCGCAGGATCGACCTCAAGGATGCGGGCAAGAACCTCGCTTTGCCCTGCCGGGTGATGGATGATGAGCTCCAGGTAGAAGTGGTTGAATCCAAGGGCATGACGAGCGCCCGTTGGTCCGAAGGAGAACTTGCAATCCAAGGTTTCAAGAAGGACGCTCAGTTGATCGTCCGGGTATCCAAGGAAAAGAAACCGGCGGGCGAAAAGGCCGTGCTGGCCCACTTGAAGGCAGAGCGCAAGATCGAGAAGCGTTGGAAAGAAGTCCTGAAGGTCCCCGGCGAACTTGGGAAAGCCAAGCCGGGAGCAAACTACGTGGTGGATACCTTGAAGGTGCCCTACGACAACCCTTACAAGACGGTCATGCAGCTCAGCTCGATGGACTTTCTTCCCAACGGAGACGCCATCGTGGCCGCCCTGCCCGGAGACATATGGCTGGTTCGGGGAATATCGGACGATCTCAAGGACGTAACTTGGCAACGGTTCGCAACGGGCTTCAACCAGCCGATCGGAGTTCATATCGACGAGGATGGAATCTTCGTTCTCGACCGGGGACAGATCACCATCCTCCATGATCAAAACGGAGACGGGGAAGCGGACCATTACGAAAAGTACGCCAATGATTTCGGAGGCTACAACCGGAGCCACACCCACACTTTCGGTTTGCACCGCACCAAGGACGGAGCCTTTCACTTCATCCAGCGGACCACCATCATGCGCACGGGCACGGACCGCACGACCGAGGTAATCGGCACGGGGATGCGCAACTGCATGGGAATAGGCGGATCGGACGATTATTTTTGGGCGGCGCCTCAGGAGGGAACCTGGACCCCGACTTCGGCCATCATTGAAGTCAACGAGGGTGAAGAGTATGGCTTGGGGGGCAAGGGAATTTCCCCGCCTCTGTGTTTCGTTCCAAGAGGAATCGATAATTCGACCGGCGGAATGAAGGAAATCACGAGCGACCAATGGGGGCCCTTCAAGGGAGCTCACGTCGGGCTGAGTTACGGGGCGGCCATGCATTATCTCATTCTGCGGGACTCCACAAGTTCTCGCCCGCAAGGCGCGGTGGTTCCATTGGAAGGAGAGTTCCTCGCCGGGGTTATGCGCGGCGCTTTTCACCCGCAGGACGGACAGCTCTACGTCGCGGGCTTGGACGGTTGGGGCGATTACTCGGTCAAGGACGGGTGCTTCCACCG
>JAYOMW010000009.1:11839-36352 GCA_038121045.1 Opitutia bacterium | reverse complement strand
TCGCGGGCTTGGACGGTTGGGGCGATTACTCGGTCAAGGACGGGTGCTTCCACCGCGTTCGATACGTCGGAGGAAAAGTGCGCAAACCCAAAGGCTTCAAGGTCCACTCCAACGGGTTACGGATCGATTTCACGACCAAGCTCGATCCGGACTCCACCAAGAGGGTGAAGAATTTCTTCGCTCAGGCTTGGAACTACGAATACGCCAAGCGTTACGGCTCGCCCGAGTTCTCGGTCAAGAAACCAGACAGCCTCGGACACGACCGGGTAAAGGTCCGTTCGGTCACCTTGCTCAAAGGCGGGAAGTCGATCTTCGTGGAGATGCCCGATCTCGAACCGGTCATGCAACTGTACCTGCGCATGCACCTGAAGGATGCGGACGGAACGGAGTTCAAGAGCGATTTCTTTTGTTCTCCGATGTTCCCGGACGAAGCTTATTCCGCCAAAGGATTGGCTGCCCCCAAGGACGGCAAACTCGCTTGGGTGGCGCTGAGGATCGCAAGTCCGCAGGCGAAGAATCAAAAGAAGTTTACCGGGGAAACCATCGAGGGCGAGCGGGCCCTATTGATCAATGCGGTCAGCGGGCTGAAGTACGACAAGACCTTGATCGAAGCGAAGGCAAACGAGCCCTTGGCCCTCACCCTCAAGAACCTGGACGTTATGCCCCACAACCTGGTCATCGTGGCTCCTGGTTCCGCCCGCAAGGTAGGGGATGCCTCCTTCAAGATGCTCAGTGACCCGAAGGCGGGGGAGAAAAATTACGCCCCCGACTTAAACGAGGTGCTGCACGTAATCCCCGTCATCGAACCGGGCAAGCGCCACGTCCTGCATTTCCGGGCTCCGAAAAAGCCGGGTGACTATCCCTTCCTTTGCACCTTCCCGGGACACTGGATGGCGATGAACGGAATCCTGCGCGTTAAGTAGAGGATCAAAACTCCGCATAGGCAAAGAGATGAAGCTGGCCATGCTGGTCAATCCGTTCACCGAGCGGAACCTCCGACTCGCCGCCCAAGTGGGAGTCGAGCAGGTGGTGGTCCCCTACCCCGGACTCGACCCGAACGCTTTGCCGAAACTGGCCAAGCGGGTGGAAGCCTTCGGAATGCGCCTGAGCGTGATCGAGCGCAAGCTCCCCCATTTGAAGATCGTGCATGACTTGGAGGGCCGGGATGCCCAAATCGAGGACATCAAGACCTTGCTCAGGAACATGGCGCAGGCAGGCTTGGAAATCCTGTGCTACAATTGGATGCCGGACGAGGATTGGCAGCGGACCTCAAAGGATGTCCCCGAGCGCGGGGGAGCCAAGGTGACGGCCTTCGATCTCTCCCAAATCGCAAAAGAAAACCCGACCGATGCCGACGGCTTGCCCCCGACTCGTACACCGGCCGACCGGCTATGGGACAACCTGAAACGTTTCTTGGACGAAATCCTCCCAACGGCCGAGGATTGCAAGATTCGTCTGGCTCTCCATCCGGATGATCCGCCCCTGACCAGCCTCCGCGGGCAGGACCGGATCATCACTAGCAACGAAGCTTTCGAACGGGTCGTGAACCTGGCCCCCAGCCCGTTCAACGGATTATGCTATTGCCAAGGGGCCTTGGCTCCGGCCGGGGTGGACGTGGAGACGGGCATCCGAAAACTGGCTCCTCACATTCATTACGCGCACTTCAGGAATGTTTCGGGCACGGCGGATCATTTCCGCGAAACCTTTCACGACAACGGAGACCTCGACATGGCGGCTTTGATGCGGGCCTACAAGGAATCGGGATTCAGCGGCCCGATGAGGCCCGATCATGCCCCGTCCTTGGCCGGCGAAACGAACGAAACACCCGGCTACGAGACCTTGGGCAAGCTCCATGCAATCGGATACATGAAGGGCCTCTACGAGGCGACGGGGCAAAAAGTTTAGTTCAGGCGGGCGCCCAAACTTCCCCCGTACCCGGCCAGCTCGAGGTAGGCCTTGCCGATTTTCTTTCCGGTCCCGTCGAGGGCCTCGCAGGCCCCTTCCCAATAGTCATTGCCTTGGCCATTTCCTCTGAACTCTTGGTTGTCGATCAAAGGACGAATGCGATAGACCAATTTGCCTTGCGTGGGATGAGTGGCTTCTATCCGGACGGAGGTGGGATAGGACAAGCCGGTATCGGGGCTGGTCCAATTTGCCTCTTCGTTCCAGGTAAAATCCTTTGCGTAAATACGGGTCGCACGGCCCTTTCGGTCTATCCAGTAAACGGCGGACCATGGATCGGAGCCTCCGTCTTTTTGCCTCAAGCGGTATGCCTTGAGCTCGGTTCCGTCATCCAACTGGATGCAGGTCCAATCCCAACCGGCCAAATTTTCGCCTAGTTGACTTGAAGAAATTTCATGATCCATCCAAGCCGTCCCCCCGACTTCCATTTCTTCTCCTTTGTATCGGAGAGTTCCCTTCGCTTCGAGGCGGGTATAGGTCCAATACCAGCTTACCGAAGCGGGACTTCCGCCTTTGCGGCTGAGGCCACGGTCGCCAAAGACAACGAGGGGTTTGACCGGACGCATTTCAAGCTCGAGTCTACCCTCTTCGGGCAAGCGGGAGACAACCCGGTGACCATCTTCGCCTTCAAGTGTTCTAACTTCGATACCGGCCACTTGGATGGCAAGTTCACGACTCGATACTTTGGCCTGCCAACCCTCGCGCAGAACCCGTTCGTGATGAAGGTAGGTTTTTTCCCGTAAGTCGCTGAGGGCCGAATGGGCAAGGTAAAGCTGACGGGAGCCGAAGTTTCCATCCTCCGGTTTGGAAGCCTCGACCGGATCTCCCGCCAGGCGGAAAACAGTGGATTGGAAGCCAAACTGACGGTCCCCGCTTGTTTCCTTCAGGTGGCCGATCCAGTACCACCACTCGATGCCATGCCCGCGATGGGCTCCGTGATCCCGAGGGAAGACGGGCGAATAATCAGGGGTCGGAACAAGGTATCCCTTGGCGGACCGGGCCGGCGGTTCGATCCATTCGGCTTGGAGGACAAGGGGTAAAAACAAAAAGCAAAGGGTTAATGGTTTCATCTGTTTTTGAGATTCCAGTAAAAAGCGGAGGCACACCCCGAAGCAAAGCCGATCAGGATAAGAAGAACTCCGAAGCGGAGAAAATCGAGAAGGGGTATTCGCCAGAGAAGAGTCCAACCGAAGGACTGGACGTTGATTACGAAAATAAGCAACCATCCCATGGCGAGCCCCGCGATTGCGCCGCAGATCAATGCCGCCAGGGCAATGCCTGCCCCTTCCAAGCCGGCCGAAAGAACGAATTGCCGGTTCGAAAAGCCCAAATGACGCAAGGTGGTCCAAGTCCGGGTCGATTCGTCGAAGATGGAAAGAAGTCCGAGCAGCAAGCCGGCAAAAGCCACGCACAGGCCTATGGCGTTGAGGGCCGAGGTGGCTTGGAAGGTCTGTTCGAATAGGCCAAGCGCCACTTGGCGCAATTCTTGGGCGTTCCTCACTTCCAATCCGGGAAAAGCAAGCCGGAGGCGGTCTTTGGTTTCATCAAGCGCAACGCCGTCCTTGAGATAGAGACTGGCGTTGATGGGGCGATCCGAACCGGTCCATTTTTTCCAGGAATCGATCGATACGGCGGCCGTCCCAAACTCGTTACCGTAATCCGTGAAGATTCCGATGGGGGAAATGAGTTTTTTTCCGGCGGGGGTATCCAGCTCGACCACACCGCCTTCGAGTACCTCGAATCGGCGGGCGAAGGTTTCGCTCACCAGAGCAGGTTCGCTATTTTCAACCGGGTCGAGGCTTCCTGGTTTCTTGAGCCAGATTTGCCGAATCCGGCTTGTCCAGGCATCCATGTCGACTCCGGCCAATAGGGTGATCCCCACTTTGGGCCGGGCATGGCAAAGGTACATGACGTCCGCATACTCGATGGCCGGGTCTTCGAGTAGTTCTTTCATGATCGAAGGATCGATTCCATTTACGTTGCCCGCTCCCGAAACGCCTCTCTCCGATACGTAAAGCTCGGCCTGAAAACGCACGTCGAACCATTCACGGATCGTTCCGCGAAAACTATCGACCATTTGAAACATACCCGTAACCATTCCAACCGCTACGACCAGTCCGGCAACCGCCAAGCGGTGTCTGCTCGAACCGTCTCTGAGACGACTGCAAGCCAAGCGGAAAACGGGTCCTTGGCAAAAGGGGCGCAACCAACCGGCGAGCAACACCAGCATTTGCCCGGAAAGAAGGGCCGCACCCAAGATCCATGACCCCGCCGCCAAAAATCCGCCGACCGGCATGTTCGAACCGCCTTCCATCAAGAAAGGAGGAGGCAAAAGAGCCAAAGCTCCGAAGAGCAGAAAAAAGATTCCCGTCTTGGGGTTGCTCAACCAATCGAAACCCGGAGACCAATCGCCTTTGGACAAAACCTGAGCCGGTGGAGTCGACATGGCGTCCCTTGCCGGCAACCAACCGGCCAAAAGGCTGAAAAAGACTCCGATCCCGAGCCCCGCGATACAATCCGTCCAAGTGAGGGCCAGGGCCTCCATCGAGGTCGCGAAATAAAGAGCGTTTACGGTGTCCGTGAGCATGCCGATCGAACCGAGGGCAAGAAGGTATCCGACCCCGATTCCCAACAGAGATCCCAAGACGCCTATCACGCCGGCCTCCAAAATGAAGATGAAAAAGAGGATCCTCCGGTTCACGCCGAGAGAACGCAAAGTGGCAATTTCAGTCCGCTTACGCACCACCGCGGCGTCCAGAGCTTGTAGGATCAGGTAAGCCCCGACGAGGATCGCGATCAGGGAAAGAATGGTCAGGTTGAGACGGAAGGCCGCCGTCATGGCCGCCCTGTCCGCGGCGCGGTTTTCCGTTGGACTCAAACGCATCCCGACAGGCAAATCCTCTGACAAGCGTTTCCTGATTTGTTCCAGATAATCACGGTCTTCGCGCATGTCCGTCCGTCTTAGCACTACCTCCACGCGGTTGATTTCTCCAGGTCTACTGAGGAGGTTCTGTATGGTGGGCAAGTCCCCAAGCACGAGATCGTCTCCCAAGTTGGAATCGTTTTGCCCCAATACCTTGCGCACCGAAACTTCCATGACCCTTCCGCTCGCCAGGATGGAAAAGGTATCGCCTTGCTTAACCCCGAGCTTGGTGGCCGCATCCCGCCCGATCCAAACTTCCCGAGCACTCCCCAACCATTCGTGCCAGGTCGATTCTTCCTCCGCAAATTCGATCGGGTCATCGATGATCGAAGGCAGGTTGGCAAGGGCGAGCAGATCCAATCCGATCAAGCGAAGCTGGCTGGCCGGTTGTCCCGATTCATCCAACGAAGTCACGGAACCTTCGATGACGGGAACCAAGTGCCAGTCGGGATCGGAAGCAAGTCCTCCGAGACTCGAAAGTTGCTCAGGTCCCAAACGCTGGCTTGGTGATTCGATGAGGAAATCGCTTCGGCCCGACACAGCCTGATTGAAAAGACCGAAGTTCGCGGAAGCCGATCGGCTGGCCTGACGAATACCGTTGAAAGCGCCGACTCCGACGGCAACGATTCCGACAAGCAAGAGATAATGACCGAGCTTGGCCTTCCAATGACGGTAGGTCATGCGGGACAGGATAATACCCGCGATTTTCGGACCTGCCGGTTTGGGTGACACAGGCCTCAGGAAACGAGGGTTCCGTCTCGCATTGATATTACCCGGTCGCAAATGGCAGTCGAGGCCTGATCGTGCGTAACCAACAAAAGAGCCACACCATGTTCGATAGAAAGAGCCTTGAGCAAGTTGAGCACTTGCTCACCATTCTCCGTGTCCAAACTGCCGGTAGGCTCATCGGCCAAAAGAAGAGCGGGTCGGTGAATCAGAGCCCGGGCAATGGCAACACGCTGGCGTTCCCCGCCGCTCAAGGCATCGGGCAGATGGTTCGAACGTTCGGCAAGACCAACGGAATCGATCAACCGTTTAACTTTTTCCAGTCTTTCTTCTTTCTCCATCCCGATCAATTGGGCGGGAAACTCGATGTTCTCAAACGCAGTCAGGGTGGGCAACAGGTGAAAGGATTGAAAGACATACCCAATGGATTCCCTTCTCAATTGCTCCAATTCGTTCCCGTTCAAATCACCAAGCAAACGACCGGATATTCGAACCTCGCCCGAATCAACCTTCTCGATTCCGCAGATGCAATTGAGCAAAGTCGATTTCCCGCTTCCGCTCGGCCCCATCAATGCCACCCGTTCTCCGGTTTTTAATTCAAGATCGACACCACGGAGCACCGAAACTTCACCGAAAGACTTGGTGACGGATGAGAGCTTCAGGGAAATCTCTTGGGGGGTGGGATTTTTGGAAACAAGCGGGTCCATTCGCTTATCTTACCAAGGACCAAGGGAAAGTCCAAAAAAGAGAACCATACTTTCTTTGCCCAAAAAACGCACCGAGTCGGCCGATTGAGGCCGAATCGTAATCTCAGCGAAACGAACGCTTCGCTGCGGAACGATTGGTTCTGCGACGCTGACCGCCGCCCCCTGCAGGGCGACCGCTTCCGGAAAAGAAGGGTTTTCGACCGCCGCTTTGAGCATTCCCTTGGTTCTCCTTGGAGGGGTTTTCTCCACCCCCGCCTTGCGGGCGACCTCCGCCCCCGCCTTTGCGTCCACCGCGTCCTTTGGAGCGGTTTCCTCCTTGACGGGGCTTCCCTTTGCCTTGCTTGGAACCACGGGACGGACGGTTTTGTCCGTCGCCTTGGGTAGGATGATCCGGCTTGCACTCGAAGCCTTCCGGTTTCCTGATCTGAATGGAACGCTTGATGAAGCGTTCGAGGGCTTTGAAAGCATCCCGGTCGTCGGCCGTGATGAAACTGATGGCCACCCCGTTCAGGTTGGCCCGGCCGGTGCGCCCGATTCGGTGAACGTAATCCTCGGTGTGAGGAGGGAAGTCAAAATTAACGACGTGCGTAATCCCGTCGACGTCGATTCCACGAGCCGCGATGTCGGTGGCGACCAAGACCCGGATCTTTCCGTCCTTGAAGTCCTGCAAGGCCCGGGCCCGTTGGTTTTGACTGCGGTTGGAGTGAATGGCTCCTGAAGAGATCTTGCTCCGCCCAAGTTGTCTGGCGACCCGGTCGGCCCCGTATTTGGTACGGGTGAAGACAAGGACCGAATACATTTCGTTGTCTTGCAGAAGGTGCTTGAGCAAATCGATTTTCTGAGACTTGGGAACTTCGTGAACGTATTGCTCGACGGTGTCGGCCGGGTTCGACCTTTTGCCGATCTCAACGGTTTGCGGTTTGTACTGGAACTCGTGGGTCAATTTCTCGATTTCCCGGGAAAGGGTGGCTGAAAACAGAAGAGTTTGCCTTCCCTTTTTGGGCAGATCCTTGCAAATCCGTCGGATGTTGGGCAGGAAGCCCATGTCGAGCATCCGGTCGGCTTCATCGAGGACAAGGAACTCAAGGCCCGAAAAATCGGCGCACCCCTGATCCATCAAGTCCATCAACCGCCCGGGGGTGGCGATGACCAAATCGACCCCGTTTCGCAGAGCTTGCTTTTGCGGACCTTCCCCCACCCCGCCGTACACGGTGGCCACCTTGAGCGGCAGGTGCTTGGCGTAGGCCTTGACGTTATCATGGATCTGGACGACTAATTCACGGGTCGGCGAAATGACCAAGGCCCGGGTTTTGCGCTCCCGCGAACCTTCGTTCTTCAAGCGCTCGAGCGTGGCCAACATGGGCAGGGTGAAGGCTGCGGTCTTGCCGGTACCGGTTTGGGCAATGCCGGTCACGTCGTTGCCTTCGATGATCACGGGGATCGCGGCCGATTGAATGGGAGTGGGTTCAGCGTAACCGGACTCCTCGATGGCCCGTAAAATATTTGGCCCGAGGCCGAGAGTTTGAAAAGTCATTATACCACCCTAGGAAATTTTTGAGGAATAGCGACGTTATTCACGTTTAATTAACAGGTCTTGCGCAAGTTATTCGGAATGGACAAACTGAGCCTAACTATGAATCGACTTCTTTTTGCGCTGTTTTTGATCGCTTGCAACCTTTCGGGCCAAAATCCACCTTACGACGCCTTTCCGGACGCCGAACCGCCCTATTACCGAATACGCTACGAAGCCTCGGTCAAACCGGGAGAATTGATTTTTCCAGTCAAGTACACGGTCTGGATTCCGCAAGAAGTCAAGACCCTGCGCGGCGTGATCGTTCACCAGCACGGATGTGGGGAGGGTTCCTGCAAGTCCGGACTTACCGGGGCTTGGGATCTCCATTGGCAAGCGTTGGCCCGCAGGCACGATTGCGCCTTGCTCGCCCCCTCCTACGAACAACCAGGCCAGGCCGACTGCCAAATGTGGTGCGATCCGAGAAACGGCTCGGGCAAAGCTTTCCTACAAGGATTGCAAGACCTGGGTCAAAAGAGCGGACACCCGGAACTGTCGAAAATCCCCTGGGCCTTGTGGGGTCACAGCGGGGGCGGACACTGGGCGGGTGGCATGACCCTTTTGTATCCCGACCGAGTGGCCGCGGCTTGGCTTCGTTCAGGCGTGCCCTTGCTCGAACAAAACCCCGATCGCCCAACGATCAAGCCCCATGACCTGCCCGAGAAAGCCCTCCGCGTTCCCATCATGTGCAACCCGGGTACCAAGGAAGGCGTAACTTTGAAAACCGGTAGGTTCGCCCGGGTTTGGCCGGCCAACGAGAAATTCATTTTGAAAATGAGGGCTCGCGGCGGGTTGCTCGGGCTCGCCGTCGATCCGTTGACCGCTCACGAATGCGGAAACTCGCGTTACATGGCGATCCCCTGGTTGGACGCCTGCCTGAAGGCCCGCTTGCCGGCCCAGGCGGGAACCCCCCTCAAGCCCATGCCTACGGACCAAGCCTGGTTGGCTCCTTTGCTCGGAAAGAAGGCCGTGCCGGCTGTGGAGTTTCCGGGAGACAAAAAGAAAGCCGTTTGGCTTCCGGATGCCAAGACGGCCAGGCAATGGATGCAGTTCGTCCAGGATACCAAGGTAGTGGACAAGACGCCTCCTCCCGCCCCGACCCATTTGAAAATCAAGGGCAACGTCCTGACTTGGAAAGCGCGGGCGGATTTCGAGAGCGGACTGTCTCATTTCATCATCGAGAGGGATGGGGAGAAAATCGGCACCGCACCCGAGAAACCGGACAACCGATTCGGACGCCCCCTTTTCCAAGGCTTGCAGTACAGCGATACGCCGGCTTTTCCTCTCGTTCAAATGATCTATGTCGACAAAGGCGCCGAAGACGGAAAGAAACATGCCTACCGGGTGGTGGCCGTCAATACGGCCGGATTGAGGTCGAAATAAGGAAGGCTAGTCCAAGTCGTCGTACTTGGCCGAACTCCCTTTGGATTTTTCAACGGGATACTTCTTTGCGTTCTTGGCAATCTTGTCCTTCACGATTTCGGATACGTCCAGTCCGTGCCGACCGGCCAGCATGATCGCGTAAGCAAAAACGTCGGCCAATTCCTCCCGTAACTTTTCCCGGTCGACCCCTTCGGCTTCCTCCTCCTTTTTCCAAAGAAAGAGTTCGTTGAGCTCGGCGACCTCAATGGAAAGCGCCAAAGCCAAGTTTTTGGAATCATGAAACTGCCCCCAATCACGCTCATCCCGGAAACGCACGAGCAAATCAAGAAGCTCTTTGAATTCGTTCATCGATTCCGATCAAAGACATTTACAGGAGGAGAAGCAAAATCCAAAATGAAAAATCACCTTCGGCACTCTGCGCTCAAATTAGTTGAAATTGCGCTTTTCCTTGTTTCATAATGCACCTTTGCTCTTCTTACTTTTAACAATACGAGATTTTCAACCATTATGCCCGACCTTTGGTACTGCTCATTGAAATCAGGAGTTTGGGGGCCTGCCCCCAAGTCCGAAGTCGAAAAAATACTCAAGGACGGATACTTGAACAAAAAAACTTGGGTCCGCAAAAAAGAAGACGCGGATTGGATCGCCCTTGAAGATGCCGGTCTCTTTGCACTCGAGGAAATCCCCGAACCCAAGCCCGTGGCGGAAAAGAAAGAATCCGCCCCCACAGAGTCCGAACCGGTCGAAGAAAAGACTCAATCGGAGAAAAAGTCGACCCCTCCTCCGCCTTTGCCCAAAGAGGAAGACCAACCCTTGCCCCCAAAGGAACCCAAGGCCGCCTTTAAAACAGAGGTAATGGATATCGCGTCCGAAGCCACTCAAAAATCAAAGGAAGCCCTCGTCGCATTAGGAGGAAAGGGACAGCAGGCTTTGGAGGCGATTGACATCGAGGAGAAGAAAAAGAAAGCCAAGGCCACCTTCAATTTATACCGGTTGTTTTGGACCCGGGTGTTGAAGAGTGATTTCAGCGTCATTGAAAGCACCGAAGACGAAGTCCGAAAATTGGAATCGGGCACCGAAAAGGTCGAAAGCCCTCTTGCTCAGGACTATTCGAGTTGGCGGCGTTCCATGCTCATGATTTGTATCCTCGTGCTTTTCTTCAGCACCCTTTTCAACATAAGCGATATTCTCTTCACTCTGGGACAACAAGACGTTCACGTGGTAAAGAAAATACAAACGGTCTTGATCTTTTTCTTTCAACTCGGCTCGGTTCTGCTGTGCGCCCTGGCGGCTCGCAAATGGGTTGACTTGAGAAAATCAAGATCTCTCGCCCGCTTTGCCTGGTTACTCCAATTCGTCGGTCCGTTTTTGATCTTTTTGATCCCTCTCAGTCTTTTTGTGGACGACTGGAGAATTTTGGCTCAACTCGGATTGGGAGCGGTTCTTGTCCTCGCGCCAAAAATTTTCGGCCTTTTTCCCGGTTTGATCCGCTGCAGCCTGACGGTCAAAACCCTTCTCCCGGAAACGAGCACCCCCGGATGGCTGGGGATCATAATCGCTCCTACCTACTCTCTCTTTCTCGCCATGGCCACCATCACTGCGGTCCAGACATCCGAGTTCATCATGGCCATAGGCTTTGCACTTTTGGCCATCAGCATGGCCATCGTCATCTTGAGAGCTCAATTGCTTCTCAAAGCAACCGACCAAAAGGATGCCTCCGACATCGTGAAAGGAACCAAGAGGAGGCAAATGATTTTTCAAGCGGCCGGCGTCGCCTGCATCGGCGTATCCGTTTTCCTTCAGGTGGAAAACGTCGATTTGAGTGTGATCAACAACCTCTTTCTTTTCGTCTTTTCCTTCATCGCCAACGTCACCTTGCTGACCGTGGTGATGTCCGACTTCATGCTGGGCATGATCAGGCAAGGCCAATTGCAAGCGGTCGCCTTTGCGGGAACGCCTCTGGAGAAATCGCTTAACCGGAGGTTGGATGATTTGGCAGCCTGCGGACTTACCGATTTGGAAGCGGGGGAACTTGAGTTTGCTTCCAGCTTCAAAGAGAAGAGCGGTGTCTTGGCCAAGGTGGCCTCCAGTCAGGGATCACGGTTGGTCGACAAAGCGCGTCAACTCAGCAACAAAACGGAGACGGAAACGGCGCGACCCCCGACCCCTCTTCCCGCGGAGACGGAACTCGGGAATCAATCATCCGGGTCCGAATCCAAAAACTAGAAAGTCGTAGGAAGATCCTAGGGAAAGGGAAGGCGTTCGATTGCTTCGAAGCTCTTCTTCAAAAGCCCGTGTTGTCTCAAAGATCGACCGATACGGCGGAGCTCACCGCATTGGCTTTGTCGCGGGCCTGTTCGATGGAATCTCCGCGGGCCAAGCCCACCCCCATGCGTCGCTGTCCGCTTACCCGGGGTTTGCCAAAAAGACGGAGCTGGGTGTCTTCTTGGGCAAGAGCTTGGTCGAGGTTGCCAAAGGAAACTTCCTCGGATTCCCCCTCCACGAGAATAACCGAGCTGGCGGAGGGTCCGAATTGGCGGATGCTCGGAATCGGCAAACCCAGAATGGCCCGGGCATGCAAAGCAAACTGGGAAAGATCCTGAGAGATCATGGTGACCATTCCGGTATCATGGGGACGCGGAGAAACCTCGCTGAAGAGCACTTCGTCCCCCTTGATGAATAGCTCGACTCCGAAGACGCCCCGGCCACCCAGTCCGTCGGTGACCGCCTTGGCATAACGCTTGGCTTCCTCAAGTGCCGCGGCGGACATCGGTTGGGGTTGCCAGGATTCACGGTAGTCGCCATCGACTTGAACGTGACCGATGGGGTCGCAAAAGGAGGTGCCCCCGGCATGACGGATCGTCAATTGGGTGATCTCATAGTCAAAATCCACGAAGCCTTCCACAATGACCTTCCCCTTGCCTGCCCGCCCACCGGCTTGGGCATATTCCCAGGCATGGTCGACTTCATCGGAAGAGCGCACCGTACTCTGACCCTTTCCGGAGGAGCTCATGATGGGCTTGACCACGCAAGGCAGTCCGATCTCCTCGATGGCGGCCTTGAACTCCTCCTCGGTCTCGGCAAAACGATAAGGCGAGGTTTTGAGCCCGAGTTCTTCGGCGGC
This sequence comes from Opitutia bacterium, assembly GCA_038121045.1. Classification (GTDB taxonomy): domain Bacteria; phylum Verrucomicrobiota; class Verrucomicrobiia; order Opitutales; family Seribacteraceae; genus Seribacter. The sequence continues at coordinate 23,957 of JAYOMW010000009.1, read as the reverse complement.
GAGCCTACGGATTCCCTCGCGGTTCATGGTCAACTGGGTTGCCCGGGCAGTCGGAATCACGGTGGTGAAACCGGAAGCTTCCAGTTCGGCCAAAACGTCGGTGGCGATGGCCTCGACTTCGGGCACGACCAGGTCAGGCTTTTCCGACTCGATCACTTGCCTCAAAGCGGACCCGTCCAGCATGGAAACGACGTGAGCCCGGTCGGCTACCTGCATGGCGGGAGCATCCGGGTAGGCATCGAGGGCAATGACCTCGACCCCATAGCGTTGCAACTCAAGAACGACTTCCTTGCCCAGTTCGCCCGATCCGCAAAGGAGGACTTTCTTGGCCGTGGATTTGAAGGGCGTACCGATGGAAACTGACATGCTGACCATCAAGAAAAGAAAGACCCCTCCGGGTCGAGCCTAAAAGCAATCCAAGCCCTCAGTCCGTCTCTTCGCAAAGTTCGGCTCCCTTGATCAGGCGGCAAAATTCTTTTTTCGAAACTTTTACGACGGGTTCCTCCGGGGCATGGAGAGTGAAGGAAAGCTTGTAGCGGATGGTCATGCGGGCCCATTCCGTGATGCGGTAATACTTGTCACCTTTTTTCCAAACCTGTCCTTGCTTCAGTTTCATCGGACAAAACCCTTACACCAAAAACAAAGATGAGCGAACGAATTCAATCACCCGTTTCGGAATCCCCGCCCTTTCCCGAAGAATCCGGCATCTCGTTGTAGGCAAAAACGAAGTAGAGCCCCAACCAAAGGCATTGAGAATAAGGATAACTGAGGAAAGGCAAAAGGATTCCCCCCGCGAAACACAAACCAAGCAACCACTCCAAATCGATCCAGCCAAAAATCCAAATCATGAGCAAAGGAACGATCCAAAAAAAGCAAATCAGGGCGTAACTGATGGGAATGCCACCAATGAAAAACCCATCTTCTCGACTGTAATGGAATCCGCAGGAAGAACACCTGTCATGGCGGTTGAAAAGATTTTCGAGGACAGGACCCTCGCCACAACGAGGACAACGGTTACGGATCGTGCGGTACAAATACAAAGGCTTCATGTGTTTCTTTATCCAATTGCTCGGCTGAAAAATATCAAAGTCAACCAGGCGACCCTTGGTTGCGTAACGCTTTGCTTTGCATCAGCGCTCCCCGTACACGGGGGCCTTCCAATCCTCGGGCAATTTCCCTTGGGGCCGTACCCCGACCGCATCCGCAGGGATGGGGTGATCCTTAGGTTGAAGGAGCGGAAGGTCGTCGGGAAGGTGCTTGATGAACATTTCCTTGAACTCGATGGTCATGGGCGGGCCCTTGTGCACTTGCATGGCGAGCACGCCGTCGAGCACCCTGCCCTTCTCGTCGAAGTCAATCAAATCGGCGGTCGGATGCCCGTCGATCCAGTGACGGTGGCGGTTGCCCTCCACGAGAATTCGGTACTCATGCCAAACGTCCGGGGCAAATTCCTTGACCTCGAACCTCCCGACAATCCAACGGTCCCCCTTGGGATCGACCACCACTTTTTCCCCGGTATGGGAGAGAATTCGTCGACCCTTTTCCTCGTAAAGCATCCCGTTGTATTGGGGTTTTCCGGCCACGACGTCGCACTGGTATCCGGTCAGGGCGTCCAACCCCAACTCGGGAAGATGGGTACTGCGGTACTGGATTCCGCTGTTTCCTCCGGCGGATACGCGCACCTTGACCTTGAGGTCGAAATTGCGGACCGTTGCCGCTTTCCAGGTAATGAAATGATTCCTCTTGAGCGTGCCGTCGGCCTTTCCGGTCAGGACGCCTTTGTTCATCGACCAGAACTTCGGATCGCCCGACCAACCCCGCAGGCTACCCCCGAGGAGGCTCGAGAAACCATCGGCCCCCGGACGGTTCGCCACGGTGGCGGCAGCCTTGGGATGCGGAGGGGTGGAAACACTCAAAGGACTTTTTTTGGGAGAGAGCGGCCCCCCCAACTCTTTGACCCGGTGGTCGGTCGCCTTGCGCATTTTTGCAAGAGTCTTTGCATATTTGGAATCCTTGGCCAAGTTGACCAGTTCGTCGGGGTCGTTCTTCAGATCATGAAGAAATTCGTAGTTGCCCTCGTCTACGTAGCGAACGTACTTGAACTGGTCGTTGCGCAAGCCCTCGAAGGGAGGAATGCGGCTACGAACGGCAAAGTGCTCGTGAAAGGTATGGGTCCGCCAATCGTCGGCTTTGCCGCTGTTCACAAGCGACTTGAAGCTCCGGCCCTGATAGCTCTCGGGAATGGGAAGCCCTGCCCAATCCAAAAAAGTGGAAGGTAAATCGAGGTTCAAGACGGACTGCTCGAGAACTTGTCCACGGGCTGACTTCGGCGAACGGGGATCGTAGACCACCATGGGCACACGGAGGGATTCCTCGTAATGGGACCACTTGCCGGCAAACCCGCGATTGCCCATGTGGAAACCATTGTCCGCGGTGTAGACGATGATCGTATTGTCCGCCAAGCCTTTTTCCTCGAGAACCTTGAGGAATCGGCCAATGGCGTTGTCGATGCCGGTGGTCATGCGGAGGTAGGCCCGCATGTTGATGCGATACTTGCGATCCGAATTCCACCGCCAGAAAAAGCGCTCGCGGTTGATGGTGGTCTTGAGGAAATCGGGCTGGCTTTCGAAAATCTTCGGGTCGTTCAGTCGGGGAGGCGCGATCTCGTCCTCCTCGTACATCCCGTCTGCCGAAAAGGGCCAAGGGAAATGACCGACACCCGGCCGGCGGTCGCTATCCTCGGCATGGCAGGCGTTGAACCACATGTTCAAGGCAAAGGGCTTGCCCTTGGGTTGGCTCTCGAGAAATTCGATCCCCCGGTCCACGATCAAATCGGTCTCGTGACGGAGCGAACCATCCGGTTGTTTCTTGTAGAAGGGATTGCGTCCGATCGGGTTGTAGACCTCGAAGTAATCGCTTGCCTTGAAGCCCTTGGGCATCTTGGCGTGCCACTTGCCGGCAAACCCGGTCCGGTAACCGGCCTTGCGCAGGATTCCCGGATAGAGATGCTTGATCGACTCGGGGGTCGCCAGATCGTGCTGCCCGGGAGTGCCGAAACTCCGGCCGGTGAGCCCCGTAAGAATGGTGGTCCGGCTGACCCAGCAAATCGATTGACTGACGAATGAATTCGCGAAGCGCGTGCCGTTCTCCGCCAGACGGTCGATGTTGGGCGTCTTGGCAAGCGGATGTCCGTAGCAACCAAGGGAGCTCGAGGTCTGATCGTCGGTAAAAAAGAAGACGATGTTGGGACGCTTGGCGACAAGCTTGGAAAAGAGAAAAAGGAAGAGGCAGGCGAGGATGAGGAATCGATGTTTCATGATTTGTAATGGAGGAAAGGGAATCATTCGGGACGTCGGGAAAACGGAAATCCTTATGAATAGAGAAAGGGCAAGAAGGTTTAGTTGGCCTTCTTCTCCAAGTCGGCCTGATATTGCTTGGCCAGTTCCTGAAGGCGCTTGAGTTCGGCGGGGTGATCTTCCGCCCAGTTACGCTCCTCGCCCGGGTCCTTGGCCAAATTGACGAGAAAGTGTTTCTTGTCGGCGTTGTTCATTTCGGGAATGCCGGCCGGGCGGACGTTCTCGCGGGCTTTGGCGTAGAGCTTCCAATCCCCTTCCCGCATGACCCATTGGCTGTTCCGGTTGCCCAGTTGCCAATAGTAGCTTTCGTGTGGTGTCGGAGCTTTGGGGTCCTTGACCACTCGGGCGATCGACTTGCCGTCGAGGTGATGCCCTTTGGGAATCTTTGCTCCCGTCCACTCGGCCAGGGTCGGGAACCAATCGGTACCGGTCACGAACTGCTTGCGCACTTCCCCCTGAGGTATGCCCTTGGGCCAGGAAACCACGCTGGGCACCTTGATTCCTCCTTCGAACAAGTTGCCCTTGTGCCCCCGGTAAGGCCCGGCGCTCCCTCCCCCGCCAAAGGTTCGCTCCTCCACCGAATGTCCGTGATCGGACTGAAAGATGACGATCGTATTCTCGCGCAAGCCCTCTTTCTCCAAGTGATCGAGCACACGCCCGACCAATTCGTCCGTCGTGGACATAAAGGCGGCATACTTGTCCCGTGGATGCGGGAGATCCTTGTATTTGAGGCGCCATTTGTCAGTGGCCTGGAGGGGATAGTGAGGCCAGTTGATGGCCCAGTAAACGAAGAACGGCTTGTTCTTGTTCCTCGAGATGAAGCCCTTGCACTCGTCCACCATCATGTCACCGAAGTATTCCCCGTCCCGCCAAATTTCTTTTCCTTGTTTCCAGAGATCGTGCCGGTTGGGGCCGTACCAATAAAAGAAGTGCGAATAGTTGTCGATGCACCCGCCCATGTGGCCAAACGTATAATCGAAGCCCTGGCCGTTGGGCATGGTCTCGGGCGTGTACCCGAGGTGCCATTTCCCAATGTGACCAGTCGTATATCCATTTGATTTCATCAGCTCGGCAATCGTAACTTCGGAGGGCGGCATGCCGGCCTGACCCTTGGTCGAACCGACGTTACCCGGGACCCCTGCCCGAGCCGGAATGCGACCGGTCAACAAGCCCGCCCGGGAGGCCGAACAAATGGCGGAGGGGGCGTACATGTTGGTGAAACGGATGCCCGTTTCGGCAATCCGGTCGATCGCGGGCGTATGCAAATCCTTGGACCCGTAGCATCGGGCGTCCACGCTTCCCTGATCATCCGTATAGACCAGGAGGACATTGGGTTTGGCCGCCCACAAAAAGACAGGCAGGCAAAGGATAAAGAGGTGGAAACAATAGGAGGCAGGGCTCATGAGTCCAAGATAAAAGGGAGCGTGTCAATCGGGCAACGGAAAAGGGTCGCTGCCGAAAGGATTTCGGTCCGGATCCAAAGTATTGAAGGGCCTTGTGGAGATCGGGGTGGTGCTCCTTCATTTTTTCAGGACGCTCGAAAAAGTACTCGGCGCTAACGGCGAGAAATTCCTCGTTGCCCATCATGGTAACGCAACCGCTCCAAACGGAAAATCAGAATCCCCTGTTGACTAGATCTTGATTACCTTGCGAAACATCAGTACCGTGCGTTATAAATTAAACCGAGACTTGTAATGGGAATTCATTTCAAAATGAGTTATTTTGTTTAAGATTTCCTAGAATTCTCCCCAACTTCAATCATCATGACTACCATCATCGTTCTTATCGTCATCGGCGTCCTCGTCTTGTTCCTCATCATGGCCCTCATCGGCATTTACAACAAGCTCGTCACTTTGAAGAACCGTTTTCAAAACGCCTTCTCGCAGATCGAGGTACAACTGCAAAGGCGATACGACCTGATTCCCAACCTGATTGAAACGGTGAAGGGCTACATGAACCACGAGCGGGAAACCCTGGAGGCCGTCATCCAAGCCCGCAACCAAGCCATGGGAAGCCTCAAAGATGCATCCATGAACCCTGGTGACGCGGGCGCCATGGCCGGTTTGGCCGGAGCCGAGGGATTGCTCGGCGGAGCCTTGGGCAAGTTGTTCGCCCTTTCGGAAAGTTATCCGGATCTCAAAGCCAATCAAAATATGGCCAACCTGCAGGAGGAGTTGACCGCAACCGAAAACAAGGTCGCTTTTTCGAGGCAAGCCTTCAACGACGCCGTCACCACCTACAACACCTACAAGCAAACTTTCCCCCCGGTTTTCTTCGCCGGCATGTTTGGGCACGGGCAAGACGCCACTCTGCTCGAGTTCGAGAGCAAGAAAATCAACGAAGCCCCCAAAGTACAGTTCTAGGTATAGGGACCGTCCGAGCCTTATCCGTCCGGATTGATGGATTTCTTCGAGCAACAAGACCAAGCCCGAGCCAAAACGGGGACCCTCGTCTTTTACTTTTTGATGGCGGTGGTGTGCATCATTATTGCGATCTTCGCCCTGTTTTCCGCGGTCTTCATGCAGATGGAGGAATACCGTTCTCTTGCCTGGTCGATCGAACTCGCCCTCATGACCACGCTCGGCACGGTTTCCGTCGTAGCCTTGGCCAGCCTTGGCAGAATCGCATCTCTTTCTTCCGGCGGATCCACGGTAGCGGAAGCCTTGGGAGGCAAATTGATCTCACCCAACACGGGAAATCCCTTCGAGAGAAGGATTCTCAACGTGGTGGAGGAAATGGCCATTGCTTCGGGAACGCCCGTTCCACCGGTCTACTTGATGGAGGAAGAAGGCATCAATGCCTTTGCCGCCGGTTTTGCCCCCCGTGATGCGGTGATCGGAATCACCCGTGGTTGCGCGACCAAGTTGACAAGGGACCAACTGCAAGGAGTCGTGGCCCATGAATTCAGCCACATTCTCAACGGCGACATGCGCATCAACATCCGCCTTACGGGGGTTTTGTTCGGCATAGTCTTTCTCGCCCGTATCGGTGAAATCATGCTCTATGCAGGCCGCGGCTCAAGTCATCGCAGACGAAGCAAAGACGACGGAGGAGGAGCCTTTGTCCTGATTGGAATCGGGCTGGTCGTGATCGGCTTGATCGGTGGTTTCTTCGGCTCGCTCATCCGGGCCGCAGTGAGCAGGCAAAGGGAATTCCTCGCCGATGCCGCAGCCGTTCAATTTACCCGCAACCCGGATGGCATCGCGGGCGCGCTCAAGCGAATCGGGGGATTTTCCTGCGGTTCGAAGATAGGGGTTGCGGGCGCCAAAGATTTTTCACACATGTTCTTCGGCTCGGCCATGAGCAGTATGTTCGCCACCCACCCGCCTCTCCCCGTGCGCATCCTGCGAATCGATCCGAACTGGAAAAACACCTATCCGAATACCGACGAGATCAGCGAGCAGGTCACCGAGTTTTCCGGGCTGTCCGGAGTATCCGGTTTTTCTTCTGGCCAACAGGCGGCAACCCCTTCTCCTCTAAGCGCCCCCGAACCCAAACCCGGAGAGAAAAGCGAGTCCGCCCGGACCTTCCTGAAAACCGCCACCGCTCCCGGAAAAGAGGAGATCGAACATGCCCGCCACTTGATTGAAGGTATTCCACCCGCGCTGCTCGAACTTGCCAGGGAACCGTTCGGCGCCCGCTGCGTGATTTTTTCACTCCTTCTCGATCTGGAAAGCCCGGCCGTCATTGGCAAACAGCTCGGCCTCATTGCGGAACAGGCCGAACCGGGTACCGCCGAGGAAACGGAAAAAATCAGGGGCGCCGTATTTCCCCTGAACACGCAACAAAAATTCGTCCTCGTCGAGGAAGCGGCGTCTGCTCTTTCTCAGCTTTCGGCCAATCAATTCACTATCTTTCAAAACATCACCGAAGCTCTGATCGGCGCGGACGAAAAGATCGATTTGCTCGAGTGGAGTCTGCGCAAGGTGATTGATCACGATTTCGGGAGGCAGCACTCGCCGAGGGGGCCGCTCCATGGCAGAGTGTCCATTGGAAACCGCCTCACGGAATGCTCGATTATTCTCGGAGCTCTTGCTCACTACGGACAGGACGGCTCGGAGCCCAAGCCTGCCTTTGAAGCCGGTCTCCGTGCCCTCGACCGCCATTCGTCGATCTCGCTTCCACCCATTGAAGACTGTGGGTTCAGAGGGTTGGACGAGGCCATGGCCCGACTCTCCAAACTCAGCCCAATGGCCAAACGCACTCTTTTGGATGCGTGCGCCCGGACAATCGATCACGACAACAAGACTACGGACGTCGAGATTCAAATCCTACGCGGCTTGGCCGCATCCATCTCCTGCCCGCTTGGCCCCGGCATTCTCCCACACTCGAGGGTAATCAGAGAGGTGAGCGAGTCCAAAGCAAGCTGAACCCACGGGAGAGTTCCCCCTCCGCCTGTGGGCCCCTGCCTTCCATTCAGGAAAAAGTCAGGACTTAGAAATCGGTTTTTTGGATTCCTTGTAAGAGCCAGAGCCAAGAGAAAGCTCCGAAGAGGATTTCTTAACGAGATTGATCAAGTGATTGGGAACCCGTCATACTTGCTTGCCCTCGGGGATACGGAAGGCATGGTGAATAAGCATGTTACCCGGAATCAAACAATTCGACTTGAGCGGACGAACGGTCTTGGTGACCGGCGGTTCCAAAGGCTTGGGGAAAGCCATGGCCGACGGCTTTGCCTCCGCCGGGGCCAACCTTTTTCTTGTCAGCCGAAACCTCAACGAAGCCACTGCGGCGGAGGAGGAAATCAAAGAAAGTCATCCCATCGAAGCGGTTGGGCACGAGGCCGACGTGACCGACGAAAAGGCGGTGTCTCAAATGGTGGAGGAAGCCTTGGACCGCTTCGGACAAATCGACGTTCTCGTCAACAACGCGGGCATTAACCGGCGGGGCCCGATCGAAGACTTGTCCTACGACGATTTCAAAGCCGTGCAAGAAATCAACGTCAACGGGGTCTGGCTTTGCGCGCGGGCCGTGCTTCCCCACATGAAGGGACGAGGCATGGGCCGAATCATCAACTTGTCCAGTGCCTTGGGGTTGGTCGGCATCGCCAATCGCACCCCCTACACGGCAAGCAAGGGGGCCGTTACGCAAATGACGCGGGCTCTCAGCTTGGAACTGGCGGGAACGGGCATCACGGTCAATGCGATTTGCCCGGGGCCCTTCCTCACCCCCATGAACGAATCAATCGCAGACACCGAAGACGGCATGAAGTTCATCGTGGGCGCAACCGCCCTCAAACGATGGGGAGAATTGCGGGAAATTCAGGGAGCGGCCATCTTTCTCGCCTCCGATGCTTCCAGTTACGTCACCGGAGCGATGCTCTCGGTGGACGGAGGCTGGACTGCGTCCTAGGCTTCCCTTCAATCCAAGGAAACTTCGCTCCCGCCCTTTTGGGCAGACTCCAGACAGGCCATGAGAGTTCGCTGGGTGAGACGGGTAACGTCCGGCCAATGGGAATCCGGTTGCCCGCCTAGAACAAGTTCGGAAAAGGTTCGGAAAAGCTTGGACTCCTGGGCGGTCGGATGACTGCTCGAATATTCCTCGGTCGAGACTTGAACGTCCCGTCGCTCCATGCGGAAGTCGCAAACGTCGCAATCGAAATTCGCATTGGACACGGTGAGCCCGATCCGGTTTCCGTAAAAAGGCAAAACGAAGTCGTCGATCCGGACGTTTCCCTTCGTCCCGCTCAGGTGAGCGAATTGCTGGTGCTCGGTCAGGAAGGAACAGTAATAGGATGCGGAAACATCCCCGTCGAAAAGGACTTCGCCCGAGAACTCGGTCGGGACCGGCTTGGGGCTGTCCGCCCGTCCGGATGAATTGAGCAAGCGCCCGGTTACCGCCCGCGGAACCTGATAATTCATCGCCCAAAGGATGAAACGTAAATTGTACCACCCGAGATCGCCCATGCAGCCCTGAGGCTCGAGGTCGCTGTGCATACGGATGTTCTCAGTCAGAAACTCCTCGGGGGCGCAAAAGCTGAATTGGGTCGCAATGCGGCGAAGTTTCCCGACGCTTTCCCCATCGTCCAAAGTTTGGCGCAGGTCCTTCAAACGAGCGCTGTGCATGAACATGACCCCGTCCATGAATTGTACCCCCGCCTCCTTGCAGGCAGCCAAAATCTCATCAAGTTCGGCCAAGTCGATCCCGCAGGGTTTCTCGCAAAGCAGGTGCTTGCCCGCTTGGGCCGCCTTGATCGCCCATTCGGCCCGCAACCCGGTGGGCAAAGGCAGATAAATCGCGTCAATCTCCTCGTTGGCCAACAATTCATCATAGCTCCCGATGGCCTTGGGGGTTGCCGGGTGAGGAACCCGAGCACTGCAACGGTCAATGAAATCCTGAGCTCTCCCAACGTCCCGACTGGCCACGGCGACCAGTTCGGCATTGCCGGCATTCCGGATGGACTGCCAATTTTTTTGGGCGATTCCAGCGCTTCCAAGGATACCCCAACGACACTTTTCTTGACTCATGCCTACTTGAAATGACGGTAAAAAGCATTCAGGTCGAGCCTGAAGAAAGCCTTGCCCCGCCAATCCAAACCTCCGCGCGAACCTATCCAAACCCTTGACCGTTGACGAATCGTTGGGCAACCTGCTCGGCATGATTATTCGCAACCTCATTGCCTCCCTCGCGCTCATTGTGCTGCCGAACCTTCTTTTTCCGGCTGAGAAAAACGTCATCTTTTTTATCACCGACGACGAATCTCCCACTCTCGGGTGCTATGGAGACAAAGTTGCCCGGACACCGGCCATCGATGCCCTGGCCAAGGACGGGACGCTTTTCCTCAACGCCTTTGCCACCACCGCCAGTTGCTCGGCCAGCCGATCGGTCGTGATGAGCGGTTTGCACAACCACGCCAACGGCCAATACGGGCACCAGCACGCCTTTCACAAGTTCGCGAGTTATTACAACGTAATCGGACTGTCCCTCCCCCGGGCCATGTCGAATGCGGGGTACCGAACCGGACACATTGGAAAATACCACGTCGCGCCGGAAGAAGTCTTCCACTACGAGACTTACCTACGCGGAAACACCCGCAACGCCGTCCAAATGGCCGAACAGTCCCGTGAATTCATCACTGCGGAAAGCGAAAAACCCTTCTTTTTGTATTTCGCGACCTCCGACCCGCATCGCGGAGGAGGAAAGGACAAGACTTCAAAGCGCGATCTCAAGCCCGATCTTTTCGGCAACAAACCCAACCGCAAATCCCATGACGGAGTCGACGAAGTGTTCTACGATCCGAAAAAAGTACCGATTCCTTCCTTCCTTCCGGATACCCCGGAAACCCGCGAGGAACTCGCCCACTATTATCAGAGCGTTTCCCGGATCGACCAGGGGGTCGCCCGATTGGTCAAAATCCTCAAGGAAGCGGATCTCTACGACAAAACGATGATCGTGTTCACCTCCGACCACGGGATGGCTTTTGCGGGAGGAAAGACCACGGTATACGAGGGCGGCTTGCGCGTACCCTTCGTGGTGCGCAATCCCTATGAGAAAGAGCGCGGAGTTCGGCACGAGGCCTTGATCAGCCATATCGACGTCACGCCCAGCCTGCTTGATTTTGCCGGAGGACTGGACACCAAGACAAACCGACCGAAGGAATGGATCGATCCGAACAAGTATTGGAAGGAAAAGCCCTACGCGGCCAAGGAAAACCGGGGACAGCCAAGCAAATTGTCTTCCTACCATGGAAAATCATGGATATCCATCCTGGGCAAACCGGAGCAAGAGCATTGGGAAACGGTCTTCGCATCCCACACCTTTCACGAAATTCAGATGTATTACCCGATGCGGGTCGTCCGGGACAAAGAATACAAGCTGATTTGGAACATTGCCCACCCTCTTCCCTACCCCTTCGCATCCGACCTTTGGGCGGCTAGCAGTTTTCAGGCTCAGTACAGAAAATCAATGAGCGCTCCCTACGGGCAAAAGACGGTGCGCGAATACATTCACCGCCCGGAATTCGAGTTCTTTAAGATCGACAAAGATCCCCACGAGTCAAACAACTTGGCGGGTGAAACCGAACACGCGGAGGCACTCGAGCGATACAAGAAGAAGCTCAAGGCCCAACAACAAACCTTTCACGACCCCTGGGTCATGAAATGGTCCTACGAGTGAAAGCCTAAAGGGAAGTCAGTTTTTTGATCACCGCTTTTTCCTGCTCGGAAAACTTGACCCCGGCCCGTACGAATTCCGGAACAAGGGAAAGGAGTAAACGCCCGTAATTCTTGTTCTGGCTCTCGCCACTCTTAATCGTGGCATTTGCCGAACTCAGCTCTCTCTTCAACTCAAGGAGAGTCTTTTCCCAAGTCTCGGCGCTTCCTCCCTTGGACTGCGTTTTCTTTTCCGAATTTTTGATCCCCTCGATGGCCAGAAAGACCCCTTGCAAATCCTTGGCCTTGGCGTTGAATTGTTCCTCGATCCTAACGAGGCTCTCTCGGGCGGACTTCGCTTCTTCCTTGGCCGGTTTGAGGGCAAGCAAGTCGATCGAGCGGGCAATGAGTTTACGGTCATCGAGCATTTTTTGGCAACGCTTCACCAATTCCTTTGCTTCACCGACGCATTTTCGAATTCCTGACTTGGATTCTTCAATCCGGTCCTCAAGACGTTTCTTGCGGGCTGCTTCGATTGCCTCCTTTCTTTTTCTCTCCTCCTCGGCCTTGCGTTTGCGTTCAGCCTCCAATCGCTCCTGAGCCTTCTTGCGTTGCTCGGCTTCCTTTTTCTTTTGAGCAGCGGTCTTCTTCTGGATATTGGCTTTTGCTCCT
>JAYOMW010000009.1:0-11739 GCA_038121045.1 Opitutia bacterium | reverse complement strand
GGCTTCCTTTTTCTTTTGAGCAGCGGTCTTCTTCTGGATATTGGCTTTTGCTCCTTGCTTGGCCTTGCCTTGATTCGCGGCCCACAGGCTTTGCGGGCCAACGGAGAAAGAAAAAATAGAAAACGAAAGCAAAAAAAGACCGAGGAGATTCTTCATTGTGCAAATTTGGACGACTACGGCAAAGCGGGCGAGCAAATTTAACCGCGAGCCGATAGGCTACGAATCAAGAGCGGAGGAGAAAGACTTGGACAAGAACCAACCGGAGGGCTTTGCAAGACGAAACGGGGCTATGAAAAAAAGGGAGGCTAACCCTGAAGGACTTCCCCGATCCAGGAGATCACGGCCTCGCTCATGGGCTCAAGCCCGTCGTCTGAAAACACGTGATTGGCATTGGGAATCTCGACCATTTTCTTGGGCTCGTTGGCCAAAGCGAAGATTTCCCGGGAATCCTCGATGGGCACGACGTCATCAACGTCGCCATGGATCAGCAGCCAAGGAACCTGAATCGAGGACGCCTTCGGGGCAGTGGTTTTGATCGCCTTCATATCCTCCATGAACACCTTGGAGAGCGGACACTCGGGTTCTTCCCACATGCATCCCTCGTCCGGCGTTTCCTCCCCGAACTCACGATCGTAAAAGGCTTCCGTGTTCACCATTCCGGCCAAGGAAATCAGATAAGATATCCTGTCGTCACTGGCGGCGGCCAGGACGCCAACGGCTCCGCCCATGCTGTGACCGGCATAAGTTATGCGGTATCCCTGCTTGTGCGCGGCGGAAACCACGGCCTTCAGGTCATCCACTTCCTTTGAAATCGTGCAATCGGCAAATTTGCCCCCGGAATCGCCATTGCCCGCGAATGAAAACCGTAAAACGGGCATTCCTTCGGCCGCGACCGCCTCGGCCAACCCAATGACAAAGGGCCTGTCCTTGTTGCCGGTTACTCCATGACCGATGATCAGAAGATCGCGAGAGCCTTCGGCTCCCTCGTGAAAAGTATAGTCAATCGTGTCCCCACTCGGGTTCTGTATGGTTTCAATCATGCCTGCAGGCTTATGACGAACGCCTGTTCTTGGCAAGAGCGCATTCGAAATCTGAGCAGAAATCGAAGACCTGCCATCGATTGGAGGGATTGAGACAAGACGGCCCAAAAAAACGGAGCCGGCTCCACGAGGAAACCGGCTCCGAGCCAAAAAGCTTGTATTCTTGAAAAATCAGGCGATCTCGGCCGCGTGGAACTCGAGCCAGTCGTCCAGGTTGTTCAAGTTGATGGCGTCCTTGGGGTCGCCATCAGCCAATCCATTGGCGGAAAGAATTCCCTGACGGGTCGCGTCGTCGTGGTTGTACCCGGTGATGGAATCATTGAGGGCGCCAACCGAATCGGCGTCCAATTTGACTCCAGGTTGTTCCTTGACCCATGCCTCGAACTGAGGGTAGGTGGGCTTGGAGCCGGAGATGAAGGAGCGAACGGCTTCGGCATCAAGGCCAAGTCCGTCAATGACCATGGAGTCGTAACCGGCTCCGATTCCGGGATACCCATCGGCAATCTTGCCGGCAGCCTCGAGGGAAACCTTTTGCCAAAGGCGGGGGAGATGAAGAACGCCGAGGGGTCCGGCCGTTCCCGAACTGATGAGAGGTACGATTTGTGACATAATGATATCTGGGTTGTAGGTGTATGTTGTTTGAGTGAAAAAGACTGGATCGGCAAATGAGATTGACGATAACCGACAAAAGGGGAAAGGGTGATTGCGTAAAAATAGGTTGCACAAATTCAGCGCGCCTACCATCAAAGGTAAAGTCTTTTATCGACAAAATACACAGTAAACAAAAAGGATATTCAACTATGAGCTCCAAGGAGAAAAGAATCGGTTTGGTCGGGGTTGGCCGCATGGGCGCCAACATGGCCCGCAACCTCAAGGACAAAGGCTATCAAGTCAGCTGCGTAAACGACGTCGCAAAGGACGTTGCTTCTTCGCTTGCCGAGGAACTGAACTGCGCCCACGCGGAGACCCTTGCCGAGGTCACGGCCAACTCGGACATCGTCCTTACGGTCGTCACCAATGACGCAGCGATGGACGCAATCTTTTTCGGTGAAGGCGACAACCTTTTCACGAACGCATCGGGAAAGCTGTTCATCAATTGCGCGACCCTTTCTCCCGCCATGCACGTCAAGCTCGAGGGAGCGGCCGCAGAGGCCGGATGCGAAACCTTGGAAGGTTGCATGGCTTCAAGCATCACGCAAGCGCGCGAAGGTACGCTTTACTTGATGATCGGTGGTAAACAAGAAGTCTTCGAGAGCGTAAAGGACCTGTTGGACGACCTCAGCATCAGCTTGCGTTTCGTGGGGGAAGCCGGACGGGCCGCCCAGGTCAAAGCCCTCGTGAACATGGTCATGAACATCAATACCGCAGCCTTGGCCGAAGGCTTGGGCATCGCAGATGCGCTCGGGCTCGACCTGAAAATGCTTTGCGAAATCTTTTCCCAGACCGGGGCGAATTCACGCGTTTTGGAAACCGATGCCGAGGACATGCTGACCCGGGATCACGAATGTTATTTTTCCGCCGAACATGCGGCCAAGGATTCCGGCATCGCAATAGCGGTAGCCGAGGAAGCGGGCATAAACGTTCCCCTCGCCAAGGCCACCCTCGCTCAGTTCGAAAAGATGGTGGAGCAAGGCCTTGGTGAACTCGACAAGTCGGGTGTGGCCGAGTTGACCTTCAAGGGCAGAGGCTCGGGCAGTTAAGTTCTTCTTTCCCGAGCCCCGTACTTGCCGGGAGACTCGGCAGGGGTACTGTGTTGACTTGGAAGTCAGCCTTCCGAGCTCGTGCCCGTATATTGGTTGAACCGGCCTTCCCGGACAAAGCCGAGCAAGGTCATGCCATATCGAGAGGCCGTTTCGACGGCCAAACTCGTGGGCGCTCCGACTGCGGCCAGGATCGGCAAGCCCGCCCGCAAAGATTTCTGAACCAATTCAAAACCAAGTCGACCGCTGCAAAACCCGATCAGTCCGGAAAGCGGCAACTCGTTCTTGAGGAACTTGGCCCCGATCACCTTGTCGAGCGCATTGTGGCGCCCGACGTCCTCCCGCATAAGGAGCAAGTTGCCTTCCAAGTCGAACAACCCCGTTGCGTGAATCCCGCCGGTATGCCGGAAAACAGTCTGAGACTCACGCAAACGTTTGGGCAAATCCTTGATCACCCGGGAATCACAAGCCGGCTTTTCTTCCTTGAGAAAAGACTTGCATTGCAAATGGGTCAGGGCCTCGATGGAGGCCTTTCCACAAACTCCGCAACTTGAGGAGGCAAGCGAATTCCTTTGCAAACGCTTGAGATCCAGTTCGATCTTCGGACTCAGTTCGGCTCGCACGACGTTGCCCCGTTCATCTTCCGACTTCACGCTTTGACAATGTTCGAGAAGGTTTAATTGCCCGGGATCGTCAATGATTCCCTCGGCGAAAAGAAAACCGGCCACCAATTCAAGGTCATGCCCCGGGGTGCGCATGGTCACGGACAGGCTCATCTGTTCGCGATCCTCCTTCGGACCATACCCGACTCTGATCTCCAAGGGCTCTTCGGCCACCACCAAATCGTCCCGTTCTTCGCTCTCGTCATGGCCGTGCCGGACGATTGATAGGGAGGAAACCGGTGGTTTGGGCATTGGCAAATTCAGGTCGTTCCGAACATCCGGTCACCGGCATCTCCGAGCCCCGGAACGATGTAGCCATTTTCGTTGAGCTTCTCATCGAGGGCAGCGGTGAAAACCGGAACGTCCGGGTGGGCCTCCTTCATGCGGGCTACGCCCTCAGGGGCGGCCAAGAGGCAAAGCATGCGCAAATCATTCGCCCCGGCTTGCTTCAAACTGTCGATCGCAGCGACCGAAGAGTTTCCGGTGGCAAGCATTGGATCGACCGTAAGGACAAGACGCTTGTCGAGTTCGGGAGGAACCTTGCAGTAATACTCCACCGGTTCGAGCGTTTCTTCGTCGCGATACATTCCGACGAAACCGACCCGGGCCGCTGGAATGACCTCGAGTATACCGTCCATCAGGCCATTGCCCGCCCGAAGAATCGAGATCAGGGCAAGTTTCTTTCCATCCAAAATGGGTGCCCGCATGCGGCACAAGGGAGTGTCCACGTTCACGGTGGTCAAGGGAAGGTCTTGGGTGACCTCGTAGGCAAGGAGCATGGAGGTTTCCCAAAGCAACTGCCGGAAGGTCGCGCTCGGCGTCTCCTTCCTGCGCATGAGAGTCAGCTTGTGCTGGACGAGAGGATGATCGATAACGTTGAGGTGTTCCTTCATGATGAATAATCAAGGGTTTGAATCAATGCGTGAACCGACAAGCGGGGAAAGCTCGGGCGGATCCTCGCTCAGTACGAAAGCGTTTCGGACGGATACTCCAATCCGGTCAGCGGATTCCCGGTTCCGGGCATGAATGCGCAAAAGCGGCGTATCTGGTTCAAGGGCTTGCCCTACCCGGGCAATTCGGTCGAGTCCGACCGACAAGTCGAGCTCATCATCCTGCCTCAATCTCCCGCCCCCGAGTTGCACGACTGCGTGCCCGAGAGCCCGTGCGTCAATCGCCGACGCAAAACCGCTTGCTCCGGCTGGCAGGTCGACAATGCAGGGAGCTTCCGACAGATGGGAATCCGGGTTTTCCAGCAAATCGTTCGGACCTCCGAGTTCGGAAACCATTTGGCCAAAGCGCTCGGCGGCGCTTCCGTCCTCCAGAGCCCGGGCAATTTTTTGCTCCCCGGACTGCGCATTCTCCGCCAAGCCGCCAATCTCGAGCAGCACACCCCCCAAGGCGAGGGTCACTTCGCGCAACCTGGGGTCGTCTTGGGCACCGGTCAGCAACCCGATCGCATTCTTCGTCTCAAGCGCATTCCCGGCCGCCCGGGCGAGTGGTTCGTTCATATCCGTCAACAGGGCGGACGTTTTGCAACCCGCCCCGTTGGCGCCGTCGACCAAGCTTCGGGCAAGATCCTCCGCCTGTTCCGGATCCGTCAGGAAGGCTCCGTTGCCAAACTTGACGTCGAGCACCAGTCCCTCTAGGCCGGCAGCCAGTTTCTTGGATAGAATGGAAGCAGTGATCAAGTCGACGCTTTCCACCGTAGCCGTGACGTCGCGAATCGAATAAAGTCTCTTGTCCGCCGGGGCAATCCCTTCGCCCGCCCCGACAATGGCGCATCCGGTTGATTCTACGACCCGGGCCAGTTCCTCCTCGGGAACCGCCGTCCGGTAACCCGGGATCGCATCGAGCTTGTCGAGCGTACCTCCGGTATGCCCCAGACCGCGTCCGGAAATCATAGGGACACAAGCCCCGCAAACGGCCAAAGCCGGAGCGAGAACCAAAGAGACGTTGTCCCCCACCCCGCCGGTCGAATGCTTGTCGAGGACGGGACCGGGCAAATCCCATTGCTGAACCTTTCCGGTATCGCGCATGGCCAAGGTCAGGTCCACCCGTTCTCGCTCGCTCAATCCGTTCAAGCAGACGGCCATGGCGAAGGCGGCGGCTTGGGAATCAGAAACTTTTCCGTCCGCCAAGCCTTGGGCGAAAAAATTGATTTCCTCCCGAGCAAGAGGTTCACCGTCCCGAACCTTTGCCAAAATGGCGGGCGCGTTCATTATGCTTCGAGGTGAGAAGGCTTGAATGAATCCGGCAGGAGTTCCCCTGCGGTCTTGCGTACCGAATCCCCGTTCGGGTTGGCGAGAATGACGGGCGTATCGGGTTTGGAAAACTCAGAAATCTTTTGCCGGCACCCTCCGCAAGGCGAAATCGGCTCGCTTCCCCCCGCCACGATCCAAATTTCTTGAATTTCCGATTCACCCGACGCCACCATGGCTGAGATCGCCCCGGCCTCCGCGCAGGTCCCCTCCGGATAAGCCGCATTCTCGACGTTGCAACCGACGAAGGTTTTGCCCGAGGTTACCCGCAAGGCCGCGCCCACCTTGAAGCCAGAATAGGGAGCATGAGCATTTCCCCGGACCTCGCAGGCTTGTTCGAAAAGTGACATGCTCCCAATTTGCCGAGAAAGATACCAATTGGAAAGAAGAAAGGAAGCAAACCTTCCCCGAGCTCATTGAAAACTCGACCCTTGCCACAAAGTGGACGAATCCTAAAGATCATCCCAGTCATCAAAAGAATGAGTCAACGCAACCATACCGACGAGAACCCAAGGAATCCGGGAACGGAACTTGACCTCGACTGGGCCCTCTCGGTCCAAGCCAACACCTCCGCCATCGAACGCAGGTGTCAGGCCTTGCCCGGCAGGCGCTCGATCAAAAAGATCAACCAAGCCGCTTGGCTCCTCAAGGCCATTACCTGCATCGACTTGACCACGCTCTCCGGGGACGATACCGAGGACCGGGTGCGCCGGCTTTGCCGCAAAGCCCGCTTTCCCGTACGGGCCGATTTGCTCGAGGCGCTCGAAGTCCAGGCAGGAACGATCACCACCGGCGCGATTTGCGTATACCACGAGATGGTGCCGGCCGCCGTCTCCGCCCTCGAAGGCACGGACATTCCGGTAGCCGCAGTCTCAACCGGTTTCCCGGCCGGCTTATCTCCCTATTCGCTCCGCCTTGCGGAAATCGGGGAATCGGTCCAAGCCGGAGCCAAGGAGATCGATATCGTGATTTCCCGGCGCCACGTGCTTTCTCAGGATTGGCAAGCCCTCTACGACGAGATGAAAGCATTCCGTGAAGCTTGCGGGGACGCTCACGTAAAAGCCATCCTCGCAACCGGGGAACTAGGCACACTTAGGAACGTTGCCCGGGCTTCCCTCATCTGCATGATGGCCGGAGCCGATTTCATCAAAACTTCGACGGGCAAGGAAAGCGTGAACGCCACCCTGCCCGTCAGCCTGACCATGATCCGTCAAATCCGCGACTACTACCAAAGAACCGGTTTCCGGATCGGGTACAAGCCTGCCGGCGGAATTTCCAAGGCCAAGGATTCCCTCATCTACCTCGCCTTGATGAAGGAGGAACTCGGCAACCGTTGGCTCCAGCCCGACCTTTTCCGCTTCGGGGCGTCCAGCTTGCTGGGCGACATCGAACGACAACTCGAACATTTCGTGACCGGTCATTACTCGGCCGCTCATCGACACGCCATGGGATAAGACATGAAAGTGAAGGAAATTCTGGACACGATGGATTACGGGGAAGCACCCGAGAGCCCGCAAGCCGCCCTCGATTGGATCGCCGGGCAAACGGACGGCTTCGGACTGTTCATCGACGGAGAAATCACCAAGCCGAAAGGACGGCAATCCTTCGAGACGAAAAACCCGGCCAACGGTCAAGTCCTCGCCACCCTTTGCCAAGCCGAAGAAGAAGACGTCGACCGGGCCGTGAATGCCGCCCACCGGGCTCAACCCGCTTGGGAAGGGCTTGGTGGAGCCAGTCGAGCCAAATACCTTTATGCCCTCGCCCGACTCGTCCAAAAGCACTCCCGCTTGCTGGCCGTTTTGGAAAGTTTGGACAACGGGAAGCCAATCCGGGAGAGCCGGGACGTCGACCTGCCCCTCGTCGCCCGTCACTTTTACTACCATGCCGGCGCCGCCCAGTTGATGGACAAGGAACTGGGAGACTGCCAGGCTCATGGAGTGGCCGGCCAAGTCATCCCTTGGAACTTCCCTCTGCTCATGCTCGCCTGGAAGATCGCGCCCGCCATCGCGATGGGCAACACGGTCGTCCTCAAACCGGCCGAGTACACCTCCCTGACCGCCCTTCTCTTTGCCGAGATTTGCGAAGAAGCGGGCTTGCCTCCCGGAGTGGTCAATATCGTGACCGGAGACGGAAGAGTCGGCGAGATGATCGTCCACCACCCGGGCATCGACAAAGTCGCCTTCACCGGTTCGACCGAAGTCGGACGCAAAATTCGCGAGTCAACTGCCGGGCAAGGCAAGGAACTGACCCTCGAACTCGGGGGCAAATCCCCCTACCTCGTTTTCGACGACGCCGATTTGGACAGCGCCGTGGAAGGGCTGGTGGACGCCATCTGGTTCAACCAGGGACAAGTTTGCTGCGCCGGATCACGCCTCTTCGTTCAGGAAGGGGTGGCCGACGTCTTTCACGCCAAGCTGAAAGCCCGCATGGACAAGCTCCGGGTGGGCGACCCCTTGGACAAGTCGATCGATCTCGGAGCCATCGTCGACCCAAGCCAACTCGAATCAATCACCAACCTGGTCGAAGAAGGCCTCAAGGAAGGCGGAGAGCGGCACGTCGGGACCTGCGAACTTCCCGAAGGAGGATGCTTCTACCCACCCACCCTCATTACCGAGGTCGATCCCTCCTGCCGCCTGATGCAGGAGGAAATTTTCGGCCCCGTCCTCGTGAGCTCGACCTTTCGGACACCTGCCGAAGCCGTCGCCCTGGCCAACAATACGCGCTACGGGTTGGCCGCCTCCATTTGGACCGAAAACGTCAACCTGGCTCTCGACCTCGCCCCCAAGATCATTTGCGGAGTGGCCTGGATCAACTCGACCAACCAGTTCGACGCCTCCGCCGGATTCGGCGGGCGGCGCGAAAGCGGCTTCGGACGGGAAGGCGGATGGGAAGGACTCCATGCCTACCTGCGTCCCCAGCTCCAGCCGGTGGAAACCCTCGAAAAAATTCTTCCCAAGGAAGGAACCGGTGAACCCGCCTCGGATGGGATCGACCGCACCGCAAAGATGTTCGTCGGAGGCAAGCAAGCCCGGCCGGACAGCGGATACTCGACCCCCGTGTTCTCGGCCCAAGGCAAACAACTCGGCCTCGTCGGGCAAGGCAACCGCAAGGACGTGCGCAACGCCGTCGAAGCCGCCAACGCCGCCCGGAGTTGGGGAAGTTCAACCGCCCACCTAAGAGCCCAAATCCTTTACTACATGGCGGAAAACCTTGCCATCCGCCAAGATGAATTCGCCCTGCGGATTGCCTCCATGACCGGAGAGGACGAGAAATCGGCCAAGCGGGAAGTCGAGCTTTCCATCGATCGCCTCTTCACCTACGCGGCTTGGGCCGACAAATACGACGGAGCCGCCCACGGGGCGCCCATCCGCGGGATCGCCCTCGCCATGAACGAGCCGGTGGGAGCCATCGGGATCATCTGCCCGGACGAAGCCCCCCTTCTCGGGCTGGTCTCCCTGGTGGCGCCTGCCCTCGCCATGGGCAACACGGTCGTCGCGGTCCCCTCCGAACCTTATCCCCTCTCCGCCACCGACCTGTACCAAGTGTTCGAGACCTCCGACCTGCCGGCCGGCGTGGTCAACCTGATCACGGCAAGCCATGAAGAAGTGAGCCAGACTCTGGCCGGACACATGGATTTGGATGCGGTTTGGTATTTCGGATCGGGCGGGTTGACCGGAGAAATCGAGAAAGCTTCCGCAACCAACCTCAAGCGCGTCTGGGCAAACCATGGACTGGCCCGGGATTGGTTTGATTCCGAGCAAGGAGAAGGCAAGGAATTCCTCCGCCAAAGCACCGAGGTCAAGAATATCTGGATTCCCTACGGGGAATGACGGACCGGAGCAGAGGTCAAAGGCCCGGGGTTTTCCCGATGGTAATGTTCTTTCCGAACTGATCGAAAGCCTGCCGGGTCATGATTTGGTTTCCGCCCGAGGAGACGTTCTTGAGAAAGTTCACGCGTCCGATCTGATCGGCCGCCGGAATCGCCGTCCCGAAATTAGGATACCTCCCGTCGATCGGACCTTTCAAACTGTTCAGACGGACTGCGGAAGCGGCGGGGAAATCGACGTTGCTCAAACGGATGGTGGTGGCCTCCATCAGGATGCTGGAAACCCCGCGGCTGAAAGTCAACCCGTCCACGTTCAGGTTACGGGCCGCTTTCACAGTGGCCATGGCGTCTGCTCCAATGCGGGTATCGACCAAAGAAACGTCGCCCATTCCCCGAATGAGCGCTTCACGCGAAACTTCGAGCCGCACGCCATCCAAATTCATGTCGGAACGAGAGGAGAGAATCAGGTCGCCGGTGGCGGATTGGAGCGTCATCCCCTTGGCCAGCTTCATTTCCCCGGCGCTCATCACGACCAACCGGGCGGCATCCTCGGGCTTGTCGGCCCAAGAGAAGTCGCCCTCCATGGACAGGCTTTCCCCGGCGCTCAGGACAAAGGTTTTGCCCGAGGATCCGGCGAAATAAGGAGCCAATGCGAGGGAATTGCTTTCCACCACGAGATTATTGCCCGCTAAAAAAGTCGGAGATCCCGCGACCGACTGATCGCTCTCCAGTTCACGATACAAGGAAGCAATCTCCTTGTAGAAAGGATTGGCCAAAACTTCCCCTGCCTCCAAGGAGGCGAGCCCACCCGAGTCGGAGGCTCCCAATTGGTAATCCCTCAACAGCCGATCGGCGACTTCGCCTTGGCGAATGACCTCGTCCGTGAGGACTCCTCCGGAAAGTTCGAGCAGTTCCTCGAGAACATGTGAACCGGTCGTATCCTTGAGGCTTTCTCCCAGAGCAAGAGCCCGGGCGTCGTCGACCTGCGGAGCCGCCGCGCTTCGATCGGTCCCGGTTTGCGAATGAGCGACTGCCTGCGGGTCGAGAGTCTCCAGTACAAGACCCTCCAGAAGAGCCTGCTTGAGAAGGCTGGTGAACGCATTGTCGGGCAAGGAAAGGATGCGTGCGCGCGCCTCCGGAGAATACTTGTAGAACAGGTTGACGTCGGAAGGAAGCAACTCGGCGATGGCGAGAATCCTTTTGGGAATCAGGCCGGGTTCATCGAGAAGCTTGAGCTGATCGGGCTTGGTCAAAGCATAGAAGCGCCTGGTTTCCTCGACGGTCAAACCCAGTCTGGCCAACCTACTCGTCAAGTCACCCACCTTGCCCGTCTTTCTCGCTTGGGTCAGGTTCGGGTTGTTCTCGAGCATCTGGAGGGCGGCTCCGGTTTTGGAAGAGTCTCCCTGCTCGGCGGCCGAAGGCGAATCATCCCCTATGTCTCCTCCCTCTTCTCTTTTCGCTCTTTGGCGGGAAGCTTCCCCCATCGAAGTGGTCACGAGGGATACCGGTATGGAGGCAACCGCAGCCTGAGCCCTCGCGTTTAAATTCGAGATTTGAACAGCGACCTCAGGGTTGACGGGACGCGGAGCGGCCACCCCGCCCGGACGGACCGAGAGCCCGTTTCCGGCGGAAACCGGTACGGGACGGTCATTTCCGACCGGCGTAAAGGCGACCGTCGATTCGGTCACGTCCAACTCGATGCCCGCCGTGGCATCGAATCCCATCTTGAATTCCGTTCCCCGTACGCCGGCCGTTCCGACCGGACTGGAAATTTCAAAATTTGAATTCTTGCTGAGTTTCTTGGTCTGCACCACGAGGGAGCCGACCTCCAAATCGACCAAGACTCTGGAGGGACTCAGTTCCTCCTGGAAATCCTTCATGGACTTATCGTTGGAGGTAAAAACCTCCTGATCGAAGGACTTGATTCTCATCTTCGCGTTCTCCGTCACTGTAACCACGGTTCCGTTACTT
Organism: Opitutia bacterium; assembly: GCA_038121045.1. Lineage (GTDB taxonomy): Bacteria > Verrucomicrobiota > Verrucomicrobiia > Opitutales > Seribacteraceae > Seribacter. The sequence continues at coordinate 282 of JAYOMW010000009.1, read as the reverse complement.
AATAAAAGCAAGGCGCTTCCACCCGGACCAGTCTCCACGGAAGCCCCTTCGGGCACGATGGATCCAACGGTTGCCTGGGCATCGTCGATTTGTTGATTGTCGGCGCCCCGAAAGACCACCGGATCGATCCGCTCGGCAAGAATGACCGCTCCCGCTTCCACCTTCGGACCCCAACCGTAAACGCAAGGAAGATAGAGAAGAGAGGCAAACGCAACGAGCAGGAAGCCGAGGTTCACCGTATGAAAAGTTTTTTCCTTCATTTCTCCTCCGAAGTGATCCATT
>JAYOMW010000008.1:10562-40329 GCA_038121045.1 Opitutia bacterium | reverse complement strand
GAAAAACTCGGCATCAGTTACCGGGCCAACGATTTCGCCGCCTTTAACGAGACGGTGGCTCAATTACGCGAACTAGCAATCGAGCGGACTGGAGAAGCAGCCTCAACCCTTCATTTCGAAAAAGCCTACAATGGCTTCGAGCCGTTTTATCGCAGTTCCCTCGCCTACGTAGTTATTTTCGTCGTCGCCTGCTCCTCTTGGCTTGCGGCCGCTTACTCGAACTCGGTTGGCAAAAGCGACCGAACTGCGAAAATGCTTCGCGACGCCGCTTTCATCCTCACGGGGATCGTTTTGCTCTCCCACACTTTCGGTCTTTTCGGCAGAATGTACATCGAAGGCCGACCTCCGGTTACAAACCTATACTCCTCCGCCTTGTTCATAGGTTGGGGAGCGGTTCTTCTTTGCTTTGCCACGGAAAAATACCTTCGCTTGGGCGTTGCGTCCGCAATGGGTTCTTTCATCGGAGCAGGCACATTGGTCGTTGCCTACAACTTGAGCCTCGATTCTTCCCTTAATCCAACGGGGGACACGATGGAAATGATGAGAGCCGTATTGGATTCAAATTTCTGGTTGGCCACCCACGTGGTCATCATAACCATCGGTTACTCCACTACCTTTTTGGCCGGTTTCTTGGGAATCGCCTATGTTTTTTATCACCTCAAATCCGTTGTTTTCCGCAAACCCGAAGGCAAGTTGAAAAAAACTTTGGAATCGATGATTTTCGGAATCACCTGCTTTTCCCTGTTGTTCAGTCTGGTGGGAACGGTTCTCGGTGGAATTTGGGCGGATCAATCATGGGGTAGGTTCTGGGGCTGGGATGCCAAGGAGAACGGAGCTCTTTTGATCGTGATTTGGAATGCCCTTCTTTTGCACGCTAGGTTTTCCGGAATTGCGAGGACAAGGGGCCTTGCCACCATCGCAATATTCGGAAACATCGTCACGGCCTGGTCATGGTTCGGAACAAATATGTTGGGCGTAGGTCTTCATTCCTATGGCTTCATGGACAAAGCGTTCAATTCCTTGATGGGCTTCATCCTTTCCCAATTGGCCATCATTGCCTTGGCCTATGTTCCAGCCACTGTGAAGATGCTGATCAAGCTCGGGAGCAAACCTCTCTCCCATTCGCCGTCCAAGGAGACAGGAGCTTAGTTCGGCAACTCTTTTTCTCGCTTCGTCCGCTTGACGGCCGGAGCCTTTTTCAGTTTCGCCCTCAGCGTCTCAACGACGGTCTCGACCGGTCTGCCGAATGCGCAAGCAAAAGGAACGCCGGGGTTCACAAGCCCTCTTTGAGCCTGAGCCTTTGGCTTGAGAACCAAAACAACGAGTTTGCGGCCTGCATACTCCTCGGTTTCAAAACCTTGGATCTCCTCGTGACGAAAACTTTGCTTGGTCCACCAACTCCGGAGGTGAAACCCTTCCCGATCGATTTTCAAGCGGGACCATTCAAAAAGCTGATCGAACAAATTCAACAGTCCGGCAAAAGTCAGGATAACGGTTCCCGCCAAGCTGATCGCAAAGCCGAGAAAGTCAACGAAGGCAAAAAAGAGGCCGCACAGAAAAAGAAAGATCGCAAAACCAATTTGCCTCCAACCAATTGGCTTGATGACTGCGATGTCTTTTTGGCTTCCCCGCTTCCCCATGAAAAGGCTAGGCGGGGCGAAGGGTGGGGAAAAGTATGGTGTCTCGGATATTGGACGCCTTGGTGAGGAAAATAACCAGGCGATCGATCCCCAGACCCATTCCGCCTGCCGGGGGCATTCCGTGTTCAAGCGCAAGGAGGAAATCATCGTCCAATTCCTGTGTTTCTTCCCCCACCTGCTTCATAAAGGCTTCCCGTTGAACGAATGGGTCGTTCTGCTCGGAATAGGCCGGCGCAATCTCCTGTCCGTTGATGCAAAGTTCGAAAACGTCGATCGTGGACTCGTCGTTCTCGGTAATTTTGGCCAAGGGGCAAAGTTCACGCGGAATATGGGTCACGAAGGTCGGTTGGATCAGGGTGTGCTCGATGATCTTTTCGAATACGTCGTTGGTGATCTCGAAGTCCTCCAATTCAGGGTCCACTTCTATGCCCAATTCCTTTGTTTTTTCGAGCTTGGCCTCCTTGGGTAGATCAAACCAGTCGTCCCGACCAACGACTTCAAGAATCAAGTCCTTGTACTTCGCTTCTTTCCAATCCCCGGAAAGATCAATTGCTTCCCCCTCTTCTCTTTCCATTTGCAACGTACCGAGGGCTCTCTCGGCCACCTGTTGAATGAGGGATTGGGTCAACTCCATCATGCCTCGAAAATCCGAATAGGCCTGATAAGCTTCGAGCATGGTGAATTCCGGGTTGTGCCTGCGGGACAAACCTTCGTTGCGAAAAACACGTCCCACTTCGAAAACACGGTCGAAGCCTCCGACGAGCAATCTCTTGAGGTGCAACTCCAAGGCAATACGGAGGTTAAAGTCACAGTCCAAGGCATTGAAGTGCGTTTGAAAAGGACGGGCGGCGGCTCCCCCGGATACCGCTTGAAGCATCGGGGTTTCGACTTCCAAGAAGTCTCTAGCCCAAAAGAATTCACGAATTTCCCTGATAACCCGACTTCTCGCCCGGAAACGCTCGCGGGAGTCATCATTGACAATCAGGTCAAGATAACGCTGGCGGTAAATTTGCTCATTGTCTGTCAGTCCGTGCCATTTTTCCGGCAGGGGACGAAGTGATTTGGAGACCAAACGGTACTCCTTGGCCCGAATGGTAATTTCACCGGTCTTGGTTCGAAAAAGAGGACCTCGAACCCCGATAAAATCACCAAGGTCGAGTTTCTTGAAATCGGCATAAGCCTCCTCCCCGATTTCATCCCTGCGGACATAGGATTGAATTTTGCCATCCCGGTCGATGATCTTCAGAAACGACGCCTTACCCATAAGACGGAAGGCAACGATTCGGCCGGCTACCGAAACCTCCGGTCCTTCCTCCAGGTCTTCCGGTAATAATTCAAGCGCTTCGCTCGAAGTATGCGACTGATTCCAGTTCGAACGGTAAGGATCGTTTCCGGATTCCCGCAAATGATCGAGCTTGCTTTGGCGAACCGCAAATTGATCGCTTCCGTCAAGAGAAGAATCCACGGCAGGGTTTTTAGGCTGTTCTTGGCTCATGGGAAAAGTAAGAAAATGAGGTAAATCCAAAGAAAGACAACGGAAAAGCCTTACTTCCGCTTAACCGCTCGCCGGTTCTTGGCTTAGGTGTTGGGCAGACGGGCCAAGGCCACCCGAAAGCCAAGGTTCCGGTAACGATGGAAGAGAGATTGAGTGTCTCTTGAGGAGGACTTGCATCCGGATGCCTTCTTCATGTAGCTCCCTCCCCGGCATATCCGGAATTCGTCTTGTTCGGTATCATCGAGAAGGGTGTTGACGAAAGAATTCCCCACCCATTCCCTGACGTTCCCGTACATGTCGTAAAGCCCCCAGGGATTCGGCAACTTGAGCTTGACCGGATGAACCCGCCTCACGCTGTTCACCAAGTACCAAGCATGTTCATGCAATTCGGCAGGGTCCTCACCGAAATAATAGTCGGTGGTCGTGCCTGCCCTGCAGGCATATTCCCACTCGACTTCGGTAGGAAGCCTGAATTCATGGTTATGCGGAAGAGATCCACTCTGCTTGGCCAAAACGGTCAGAGCCTTGCAAAACTCGACGGCATCCAACCAGGAAACCCTGTTCACGGGCAAATTAAACACTTCGGCTCCGACTTCCGTATCGACGTCACTGGGGTTCGCTCCCATGACTTCGGCGTATACCTCCTGAGTGATCAAGAGCTGGCTCATCCAAAAGTCGTTGCGGACGTGCACGAGCCGGACGTCGGAAGTGTAGGGAACCCGGACGGTTATTTTCCCAGAAGGAATCCACGAAAGATCGCCCAAGTAGGAATCGGACAAGGGTGGTTTGTCCTGCTGAATTTTGCTTTCGGGTTCATCGACGATGACACCAACGGCAAAGGGGTGACGGGTCTGTTGAGCGCTCAGAGGCTTGGGCTTTGCCGAAATGGGCTGAGGGGGCGGTTTGACCGGTTGGACTCCCGCTTTGTTTTCCTTCTCCTTGGCTTCGATCAGGGGAGATTTGGGTTTTTGACGGCTATACCGGTTGACTTGAGCGGTAAAAACCTGCTCCATGATCTTCCACAAGGCTTCCCCTTCGTCGAGGACTTCCTCTCCGCTTGACTTGCCCTTGGTAAAATGGCGGTTTTGGCCTAGGCTTTCGGCTTTGGCCAAAACTTTGCGCATGACCTCTATGGCTTTCTTTTGCCAACCGATTTTGTAGTAGAAGCAGGATTGGAACTGTTGCAAGCAGAGCTTTAAGCTTGGAGTCAGCGAAATTTCCTCGAGGAAAATAGGCAGCATCGGCTTGTTTTCGCTCAGGGCGAATTGAATTTCCCGGTTCACGTGGGACGAAGCGCAGGCACTTGGGGAAAGAAAGACGGCAAACATATCGGAGCCCATGATCTTCTGGGCAATTTCGTTTTGCCACTCCTCGGCAGGAGGGATGCCGTCATCATACCATAGGTTCAATTTCGCATCATGAAAATGACGCATCGCATTGTAGACGACAACCTTGTCAGCATGTGCATAACTGACGAAAGCATAGGGCTTGCTTCCGGAGTAAGACTCGAAAGGGATTGGAATGTCGGGTGAGGTTGTCAAGGCCGTAAGGGTATGAAGCGAACTTTAATCCTTGTATCCGGTGCGTTGCAAAATGTAAATGGGATGACTGCCGTAATCCTTGGCCAATTCCAAATTACCCACGTATTCAAAATCAAAATCATTGTGCCCGAAGGATATCAGAGCAGCCATGATTTCAGAAACGTAAACGGAACCGGGCAAGACGATCGGTTCGATGCGAGCAGCTTGATTAACGTGTTTCCCGAAGAAATTTTTTCTCATCAGAATGGGATCCATTTCTTCGTAAACCGGCCCGGCATGCATGGAAATTCTCACCTGCAGTCCTTCACTCAGCCCAATTTCCTCCCAATTTCCTTTGGAAAAGTAGTCCCTCAACTGGACCGCCAAGCTCAAAGCGTCGTCCAAATCGTCAAAAACCGCAAAAAAACTATCCCCCCAAGTATTGACGAATGCAGGAGGCTTTGAAAGCGTATCGAGACCATTGGAAATCCCACCCAAGAATTTCTCGACAAATAAGGGAGTCAACTCTTCCGACACCTTGGTAAAGCCTTCGACGTCGGCAAAAAGCATGACCTTGACCGTACGGGAGACTTTTTTCGGCAAGTCTCCTTTGGACAAAAGAATGGCGGGCTTGGTTTCGCCTGAACTGGAAAGGGGTTCATTTTGCTCACCAACGGACGAAAGGACCTCCTTGGCATCAATAACAATCGGTTCGTTAAAATTGGACGTCCATCTTTCCACAAGCTCTCCGGTTCCTCCGGTCGCCCCCTTTTGGCCATCCCAAAAAACGAGTAGCTTCGGGTTTTCATCCAATCCTCTCCCCCGCATGGCGGTAAATCCGAGCATGACGTCGTTACAAAAGGAATAGAGAGAATCTTCGCCGTTGTAGCCTTCGCGCGTGACGTAATGAATGGCGGTCGCCTGATCGAGCACCTTTTCAAACCGGGCCACCCAATTGCCGCCGGCTCTCCTGACGCTTGTTTCGATGAATTCTTCCTTGGCAAAGGGAAGAAAAACATGGGTTTCCCCACCCCGTTCGGCCATGGTCTCAAGAAAGAGGATGTCGGTTCCGCATGCGGCCGAACTGTACCCGCAACTCGCCCCCATCGATGCCAAGGCCTCTTCGATCTTTCGCTTGGCCTCGGGTTCGGCTTCCGGCGGAAACCTGCGCGCGCCGCCGGGGCTGTCAATGACATGACCCGAACAAGCGACGATTCCCAGTTTTGGAAAGGCAAAAGAGATTTCTTCAAAAATAGCCTCATCCTCGTAAACGGCGGCAATTTGAAGGGCTTGCTTGCGGGTGCTCGCAATTTGAGAAGGTTCGGCGTCCCCCGAAGACACTGCATCGGCGTAAGCCGATGCGGCCTCCTCGATGGAACCAAGAAGCAAAAGGGCTTCCGCCTCGGTTACCTGAATCCAATAGTCCGAGGTTCCCTGTTCCTTGAGTTTTCGGCAAATCTGACGGGCTTTTTCAGCGTTTTCTCTGCCTTTCTCACGATCACCCGAGAGAAAATGCATGAAAGCGATGTTGATACACGGATAGTATTGGGTCTCAAGCTCCTCTCTTTGGCTCAATCGAAGGCTGTCAAAACTGTTGGTCAGATAAGCCTCCTGATAACGGGCAATGGCCAACTCGGCATATTTTGACTTGCTGCTTTGATCGCTTGAATACTCCCACAAATCCTTGTAGGCGCTCGCCAGGAGGCTATGAGTTTCCACGTCCCGGTCCCCGCCTGCAACCAGTTCCTCCAAAATCTTTGTTGCCATCATCGGGGAACCGGCCTTCGACAAAGCATGCCCCGCCCGTTGGCTGAGTCTCTTGTGCTTCTTGAACTTCTTGAGCCCGGCCCGGGCAACATCGTGAGCAAGAAGAAACTCACCCACCTTGATCATTTTCTCGCACAACGAAAGAAACTCGATTGCGGAAGCCTTTTCCTGATCGAGAAGCTTCCACTCCAAACGCAAATTTGGACTGAGTCTCTTTTGTAGCTGTGACATAAATAAAGTTTTTCGTTTACTTATGCGGCTTTTGACCCTCTTTACGAGGAAAACCTCCGCAGAGGTTTACATCTTTTCGTAACGCGTACGAAGCATTTGAGAGAATGCGGCTACCTTGCGCGCAACTCTCTTCTTGTCGGACGGCTTTTCAAAATACCGCTTGGCTCTCACGTCGCGAATCACGCCTTCTCGGTCGAGACGTTTTTTCAGTCGACGAATGGCCCTGTCAATGGGTTCGCCTTTACGTAATTTGATTTCGATAGTCATAAGTAAAGGTTCAAAATAAGCGTTTACGCTCTCAGGTCAAGGAGGAACGAACGGTCAGTCGCTCTTGGCCCAGGGCCTTTCGGGTGGTGGCTCGGGCGGGCGCATGACCACGCGGGCTCCCTTTACGGGTACGCGGGTTCTCCATTCCTTGAAGCATTCGGGGGTCAAGCGCATGGAAAACCTTGGATCCGTCTCGACCACAAGCCCATCATCCTCTCCCTCACGGGCGAAGCCTAGTCGGATCAAGGTCCCCCCTTCTCCACGATCCCCCAAGGCAAAGAGATCCTTGGCGAATTGTTCGGCATCCTCGTGAGCAGGGTCAATCAGCCAAGTAACCTCTTCGGCTAATTCCGTAATCGCCCGGTCGATCGCCCGGACAGTACTGACCGTCATACGGGTCTCACCGTCTCGATGAGAAACGACGCCCTCGACTACGACGATTTTTCCCTCCTCGAGAGTCACCCCATATTTCTCGTAGGCCTCGGTAAACATGGGCAGTGAGAAATCCTTCTCCTTGGCCAACAAGTTGAACCTCGCCCATGGCTTGGCATCCTTCTTGGTATATCTTCTCTCGATGTCGGACAAGACTCCGCACAGACGGAAAGAACGTCTGTCCTCGACTTTGTCCAAGTCCTCGGAGCTAATCGTATCAAGGAGCGGACCCAGTCCATGCAAGGTATCGACCGGGTGACCGGAAAGAAAAAAGCCCAACAATTCCTTCTCCAACTTGAGCTTTTCGAGTTCCTCCATTTCGGGAACGTTAGGCAGTCCGTTGTTTGGGGAGAATTCTCCGGGTTGAGTCCCGGCATCTTCTTCTCCGCCTCCCATCATGTCGAACAAGTTCACTTGACCGGCTTCGCGGTCCTTTCTTCTGAGCTGAGCCTCTCCCATTGCACGGTCTAAGTCCGCCAGCAAAGCGGCCCGGTTACCTTCCAAAGCATCGAATCCACCCGTTTTGATCAAGCACTCGAGTACCCTCTTGTTGACCGCCTTTCCATCCACCCGCTCGATCAGGTCGGTGAAACTCTCGAAGGGCCCGTTCTTTTCACGCTCCTCGACGATCGTCTTGGCCGCAATATCCCCCACCCCCTTGACCGCCGCCAACCCGAACCTGATCGAATCACCCGCATCGCCCTTCCCCTCGATCGGGGTAAAGTTTTCACCCGACTCATTGACCTCGGGCCCAAGCACGGAAATTTCCATCTCGGCGCACTCCGCGAGGAAGTGGGACAACTTGTCCGAATTGCCAAGCTCGCAGGAAAGAATTCCCGCCATGAAATCAACCGGATGGTTGGCCTTCAGGTAAGCGGTCTGGTAGCTGATGATCCCATAGGCCGCGGAGTGGGACTTGTTGAACCCATAGCCCGCGAATTTTTCCAGAATGTTGAAGATCTCGTCCGCCTTTTTCTTATCGATATCATTGGTCTCCTTCGCTCCCTTGACGAAGATCTCGCGCTGTTTTGCCATTTCCTCGGGCTTCTTTTTGCCCATCGCCCGGCGCAAAATATCGGCTCCTCCGAGCGAATACCCAGCCACCCGTCTGGCCGCTTCCATGACCTGCTCCTGGTAGACCATCACCCCATAAGTTTCCTCACAGACCTCTTCGAGCAGCGGATGCGGAAACTTGATCGTAGAGGGATCTTCCTTGCCCTTGATGTAGTCGGGTATCCATTCCATCGGGCCGGGACGATAAAGCGCGATCAAGGCAATGATCTCGTCGACGTTGGAAATCGTCATTTGCTTGCAAAGCCTTCTCATCCCTTCGGATTCCAACTGAAAGACACCGATCGTACGGGCCTCATTCAACAGGTTGAAAGTTGGTTCGTCATCCAAGGGAGCATCCGTTACCCGGAATTCCTCCAACCCGGGCTTCTTCCTGATGTGGCTCTCCGCCTCGTCAATCACGGTCAAGGTCTTGAGGCCCAAAAAGTCCATCTTCAACAACCCCAGATCCTCAACCGGATCCTTCGGGAACTGGGTGGTCAACACACCGTCCTGAGTCGTCAAGGGAACGAGTTCCTTGAGCGGTCGGTCAGCAATGATCACCCCCGCGGCATGGGTTCCCACGTTGCGTACCATACCCTCGATTACCCGTCCGGTATCCACGATCTGCTTGGCAATCGGGTTGTTCTCGTACTCGGCGCCAAACTCCGGACTCTTGGCCAAAGCATCTTCCAGGGAAATGTTCAAGTCGTCCGGGATCATCTTGGCCAACTTGTCCGCTTCCGCATAAGGAAGATCACGTACCCGGGCGACGTCACGCACCACCATTTTCGCCCCGAAGGTACCGAAGGTAATGATGTTGGCCACGCAATCGCGCCCGTATTTTTCCCGAACGTACTCGATCACGTCGCCCCGGCGCCTCATGCAAAAATCGATATCGAAATCAGGGGGCGAAACCCGTTCCGGATTAAGAAAGCGTTCGAAAAGCAAACCGAAGCGCAAAGGATCGATATCAGTGATGCCGAGAACGTAGGCCACCAGGCAACCGGCTCCCGATCCGCGGCCCGGACCAACTGGAATTCCCTCTTCGCGGGCCCAGTTCATGAAATCCGCAACGATGAGGAAGTAATCATTAAACCCGGTCTTAGCAATGACCCCGAGCTCGTAATCGATCCGCTCGCTCAAAACACGTGTCTGATCCTCCGGATCCTCCGCCCTTTTGTCCTCGGGTTGGTACTCCGCATCATAGCGGTCTTTGAGCCCCTCGACGCAAAGATGCTTCAGGTAGGCAACGTTGTCCTCGACCTCCGACTTGATCTCGGGCGGCATCGAGAAAACAGGATAATTGTTCTCCCCGAACGGCAACTTCACCTCGCACATCTCGGCCACCGCAAACGTATTGGTGATCGACTCAGGAGCCTCCTTGAAGAGGTCTTCCATCTCCTCCCTTGACTTCAGGTAAAATTGCCGTGCATCGTACCTCATCCTTTTCGGGTCATCGAGCTTCGAGCCCGTCTGGATGCAAAGCAAGGCATCGTGGGGGGCCCAATCCTCACCTTTGACGTAGTGAACGTCATTGGAAGCGACTGTCTTCAAATCGAATTTCTTGGCCAACTTCAAAAGTTCGGGAATGAGCTTGATCTGTTCCTCGATCCCATGGTTGTGGAGCTCGACGAAGTAATTTTCCTTGCCGAAGATCTCGACCATTTGGCCCATCGCCTTTTCGGCCTCCCCCTCTTCACCCCGCAAGATCAATTGGGGAATCCATCCCTGCATGCATCCGGTAAATGCGATCAACCCCTTTGAATATTCGGCTAGGGTTTCCAAATCCGTCCGGGGACGGTAATAAAAGCCATCGACATGGGCATCGGAAACGACCTTGGACAAATTCTGATAACCTTCGTAAGTTTTGGCCAACATCCCGATGTGATAGGATTTGTGATTTTCCCGGCCCGGTTTCTCATCGTTTTTGTGATCGGTCACCATGTAGCCCTCGCACCCGATGATAGGCTTGATTCCGCGCTTTTCCGCCTGCTTGATGAAGTTGATCGTACCGAACAAATTCCCATGATCGGTCAAGGCCATCGCGGACTGGCCAAGCTCGACCGCCCGGTCCATCAACCGGTCCATCCGACAACAACCGTCCAGCAAGCTGAAATCGGAATGCACGTGCAGGTGCACGAAATCTTTGTCTTTGTCGGCCATGAAAAATCTTTGCTAGAGACTACTCATTGCCAAAGCGTCTACCCCTTTCAAGGCAATCTTGCGCACGTTCCCAATTTGCCTAGGTCTTACTCGCCCAGAACGTTGATCGGGGTTAGCTCGAACTTTCTAAACTCGACCTCCGAACCCTCCGCCTGAATGGCCAGTTTTCCCTTCTTGGCGGTGCAATTGAAGCCATGGTTGACCATGTCCCCGTTGACCCAGACCTTGACTTCGTCCCCCACGCACTCGATCCTCATCCGGTTCCATTCCCCGACCGGCTTTTCCGAATTGTCGGTCAAGTTGGCAATCCGGCGGGCTTTGCCCTCGGTGACCCCCCAGTTCTTCTCTGGTCCCCGCCTCTTGACCATGTCGGGCACCACGATGTTCTCCACGATGCACCAGAAGTCCCCCGCGTGCTTGTGGTTCATCTGAACCTCGATCGACTTGGGAAACATCTTGTAGAGGTTGCGCAGCTTGGAGGCATGCACCAAAACCCCGCAATTTCCCGGCTTGCCCGCAAATCGGTACTCCGCGACCACCCGGTAATTCTCGAATTTCTCGTCGGTCAGCAGGTGCCCGCCCGGCGACCCCAAGCTGACCAGCATCCCGTCACGAGAAACAAATGGCTTCTTGCCCTCCGGCTTCTTGTCGAGGGCGGGCACGTCCATCGACCATCCGCTCAGGTCCTTTCCGTTAAACAGGCTGCGCGAATGAGGCGAGGACAACCCGTGCTTGTCGTACAGCCGGTGCCAGAAAACCTTCCAGTACTTGTCGTAGTAGTCGAGAGCAGCGGTCTCGATATGGGGCAAATCCTTGGTCACGGGCGCCTTCTGAGGATTGTAACCTTTCAAGTGTCCCTTGCCCGCCCGCTCGCGCGGGGAAACGAAGCGCCAGTCCCCCTCCCCCAAAACCTCCGAGCACAACTTCGCCAACTCGACGTCGTATTCCTTCAATTGCTTGCGGGTATGGACATGGTTGTGGTCATGATCCATGGTGCGGTTCGTATTGTACCAACACTGCACGCCCTCTGCCCAGTACTCCGACCGGTTACGCGACGCATAACATTTCTTCGGACCGCCGAAGGAGACGAGTACCTTGTCCTCTTCGTTCACCTGAACCAAAGGATTGGACTTTTTCCCGTTCACCAACACATCGCCCTCCTGCAGGCACTTTTTCAAAAGCTCCTCCGATTCTTGCGGGAACCATTTTTTCAAGGCATCCAAAAGAGAGACCTTCTTTGTTCCCTTCACCCGCCTGAAGCGCTGAGCCGCCCGCCCGTCGTTCCAGATTCCCAATTCCCCCGCCTTCTCGAAAGCCGCCGTGAGTCGCTTCTGCTGGTCCTCGTCAAAACCGGCCCCGTGGATGACATGTCCCAACTCATGAATGAGGATGCTTTCCAACCTCATTCCGCCCTCGTATTCCATGACGTCTTCCTCGGCAAAGACGACCACCGGGCGCGGCCCGAACCAACGCAAAAAGCCCCGGCTTCGCCAGTTGTAAAAATCCAATTCCTTGCCCTTCTTTTCGGTTCTGAACTGGGGAACCTCGGAGGTCAATTCGCCATGTCCGATCAGGATGCACAGCACCCGCTTCTCCCGTATTCTCTGGGCCACCTTCTTGTCGATCGACTGCATGATCTTCCCAAACAAATAGGCCGACTCGGCATGGGCATAATCCGAGACCCGATCCGAGGTCGCGATGAGGATGCCTTCCACCTCCGTCCCCTTCTTGAAGAACTTGCCGTCCAGTTTGTGAGCCTTGAGCTGTTTTTCGGTCAAGGGCTTGGTCTCGTACTTGGCCTCCAGGGCCGAAGAAAAAACCAGAAGAAGAGAAAAAATGAGCAAACGCAGGTTCATGAGAAAAAATACGGGTTACGGGTTCAAGGGTCTCACCAACCTTGCGGTTCCCCGCCCGAACGTCGATCAAGGAATGGGGATACAGGGCAAAAATCTGACTACAGCCCGAGGCCGTGGAGATCCTTGCCTAGGGCAAAGATTTGCTGAATTCTGCTCGCGGGATGAGTCGTCTAGCTCGTAGCGCAGAGGGTACGGGTGAAGTACTTGCGGCAAAGCAGGCGCCAAGCGATGATGATGAAGGCGGTCAGCGGGATACCGAAGATCATGCCGAGAATGCCCCCGAGGGCGGAGCCCCAGAAAAAGATCGATACGATGACCACGACGGGATGAAGCCCCGTTTGTTGCCCCATGATCTTTGGGGTCAGGTAGTAGCTCTCGATCAACTGGACAACCACGAAGGAAGCCCCGCAACCGAGTAACACCGTCCATTCCCCGGTTTCGGAAATTCCGCCTGGTTGGAGGTAGGCAACGAGCAGAGCGGTGCCGATACCCACGATCGAACCGAGGTAAGGTACGATGTTGAGCAAACCGAAGAGCAGACCAAGGGCGATCCCGAACTTCAAACCGCTGAGCGTAAACCCGATCGCATACCCGATGCCCATAAGCAGTCCGATCATCAGTTGGCCCCGGAAGAAGGCGACCATGATACCCACGAACTCGCGAATCAGAAAGACCACGTCCTCTTTCACCGATGGGCTCAGAAAGCCTAGTTCGCCTTCGAGGTCGTCGATCAGGTTCCGGTTGGAACTCAGAAAATAGAACAGGTAGATGGGGATGACGGCGAGGTAGGTCAACTTGGCGAAGAAACCCAGCAGGCCGGACCAAGCGGACTTGATCACTTCGGCTGATTTTTGGGCGATTTCCTCCCCCTGCTTGCCGATCGATTCCATGGCCCGGTTGCGCATTTCCTCGGATTTGCGGGCAAGATAGTCGACTTGGCTTTCCTTCTCCTCAATGGAAAGAAAGACTTGCCGGTCATCGGGATCGAGGTTTTCCCAAACCTCCCTGAAGGTTTTCCTGTCGTCGGGCGAAAACGAGTCGTAGATCGTTTTTTCCTCGGGGGAGAGGCTCAGGTCGAGGGTATTGCCACCCGGGCCAATGAGTTCTTTCCAATATTTTTTGAAGGCGTCGACTTGAGTCGAGATTGCATCCAAGCTTTCGGGCGAGACGTATTCCGAATTTTTGACTTTATCATGAATTTGTTGGGGCCACTCGGCGGCCGTACCGACGAACTCTCGGGTTTGACTGATCACCTTGCCTCCCAAAAGAAAGATTGCGGAACCGCAACTGGCGACGACAAGCAGGTAGAGCAGTAGAATGGAGGCAATGCGCCCGAGCCGGAGTCTTTCCTCGAAAAAAGAGACGATGGGGCGCAACAAGATGGCCAACATGCCTGAGACGGCGAGTGACCAAATGACCCCGGAAAAGAGATCGAAAGCAAGGTTGAGGACATAGACGAGCGTGGTGATCAATCCGCCAAGCAAAAGAGCTCCCGCGCAACAAAGGACGAAACCGAGAAACTTGCGCTGTCGATCCGTTAAAACCGATGACGTGCCTTCCTTTGCATTCATCTGCTTTTTCCTTTTGTTTGCTTGCCAAGTCTTTCGCGAAAGAGGTATGAATTCAGCCCCCTTTGTCCGACAAGCGGCTTGTGAATAAACTTCATCAAAGGGATAGTAACAAACCAAATAAGAGTACGGCAACGCTGAATAACCGATGAAACTTCTCCTTTCACTTCCTGTCCTTCTGGCGGGGCTCTTCTCTTTCTCATTCTTCTCTCTGGCAACGGAGAAGTCCTCCGAGCCAAAACTGAGCGAGACCGTTAATTCGGTCTACCCCGCGATTGTCCGCATTGAAGTCGTGTCCGAAAAGGGTTCGGGGGGCAGGATGATGAAGGCAAGATCGACGGGCAGCGGGGTCATTATCTCCAAGGATGGTTTGGTCGTGACCAACCACCACGTCGCTGGGAAGGCGACGCGCTTGACCTGCAGACTGCACGACGGGGAGGAGTTGTCCGCGGACTTGCTCGGGGCCGATCCCATGACCGACTTGGCCGTCATCCGTTTGCGAATAAAGGAAAGACCAACCGGACGTCCTGCCCTTTCGGTGGCGGTCTTCGGCAATTCCGATGAAGTGAAGGTCGGCGATCCCTGTTTTGCAATGGGAAGCCCGGCAGGACTGTCCCAGTCAGTAACGAGAGGGATCATTGCCAACGTAGCGATGATTTCACCCCATTCGGGTTCCTTCAGGTTGGATGGGGAAAACGTTGGGGAATTGGTTCGTTGGTTGGGTCACGATGCGGTGATTTTCCCGGGAAACAGCGGAGGTCCTCTCGTCAACGCAAGGGGTGAAATCATTGGAATCAACGAAGTTGGGATCGGAAGCCTGGGGGGAGCCATTCCCTCCAACTTGGCCAAGGAAGTATCACGGGAATTGGCGGAAAACGGTTTTGTCAAGCGATGCTGGACCGGAATGGAATGTCAACCGGTTCTCGATCCTGAGAAATCCGGCATTCTGGTAGCTGGGGTTATCGAGGATTCTCCTGCCGAAAGGGCGGGGATCGAGCCGGGTGACTTGATCAAGACCTATGCCGGAAAAAAAGTGGAGGCGAGGATTGCCGAGGATCTTCCCGTTTTCAATCAACTCGCCTTTGGAATGAAGATTGGGACCGAGATCAAAATTACCGGGTTGCGGAAGGACAAGCCCATGAGTTGGAAGCTCAAGACCGCGGCAAGGGAATCGGCTTTCACCAAGGAGCGGGAGCTTAAGAGCTGGGGCTTGACGGTGCGCAACTTCACCCTCATGTCTTCGCTGGAGGCCAGGCGATCGAACAAAAAAGGAGCCCAAGTTCACTCGGTGGGAAGAGGCGGACCGTCTTACGGGGCCAAACCGATGCTCATTCCGGGCGACGTCATCACGGCCGTCAATGGAGAAACCGTTGCCAACGTCGAGGACTTGATCAGAATTTCCCAAAAAAGAACGAAGGGGAAAACCCAACCCGTTCCCACTTTGGTAAGCTTGGAGCGGGATCTTGCGCATTTGCTCACGGTCGTGAAAATCGGACCTGAAGCCGAAGAAAACCGCCCCCTTCAAGCATGGAAGCCTTGGGTCGGGCTTGCCACCCAGGTTCTGACTAGGGAATTGTCCGAAGCCTTGGAACTGCCAGTTATGACCAAGGGAATCCGTGTGGTTCAGGTCTATCCGGATACACCCGCCCAAAAGGCGGGGATTCGGGAGGGAGACCTACTGTTTAGAATGGACGGCCAAATCATCAACGCCTATCGGACCGAAGATGCGGAAATTTTTGGCAACATGATCAAGGAGTATAAGACCGATGCCACCGTTCGTTTTACCGGATTAAGGAACAAGAAGGCCTTAGACCTAAACGTAACTCTCGAAAAACGGCCCGCGCCGCCTAACGAACTCCCGGAATATAAGGAAGAAACCTTTGAATTCACGGTACGGGAACTTTCTTTCGGGGACCGGGTAAACATAAGATTAAAAGACGACCACCCGGGCTTGTTGATTCACAACGTAGAACCCGCGGGTTGGGCATCCTTGGCCGGTTTGCGGCAAGGGGACTTGCTCCTGTCCATCGACGGGACGGAACAAGACGAAGTGGGAACGTTCGAAAAGAAGATGAACGGTCTCATCAAGCAAAAAGCCAAACGAATCATATTTTTCGTACGCAGAGGCATACACACTCTGTTCCTTGAACTCGAACCCGACTGGGACAACAGCTAACCGGATCACTCCATGAAATTTCAATTAACGGCTTTTATCCTGCTTGTCTTATCGGCTCCCCTCGTCCTTTGGGGCAAAAAAAGCGAAGCGACTTGGAGGAAATTATTGAAGGATCACGCCAATTGCGTGACTTGGGTTTCGGCGACCGTCCGGGTCGAGGTAAGCGCGGGCGGCAGAAGCATGCCCCCGCAGGAACAAAAACTGGAGGCGCTCGGCACGATCATCGCCGAGGATGGCCTCACCGTCCTTTCCCTGAGCCGAGTCGATCCCACGGCTACCTTGCTTTCGCGCATACGCACTCCGGGTGGTTCGGTAAACGTCAACTACACGGAAGTTCTCCTACTCATGCAGGATGGTACGGAAGTGCCGGCCAAGTTGTTACTCAAGGACACCGACTTGGACTTGGCTTACGTTTTGCCAATCAAGGAAAAGGGTGAAAAACACGAAAAGCGGACTTTCTCACACGTGCCCCGTTCATCCAAAACCAAAGACCCTCTGCCTTTGGACGAGGTCGTATCTTTGGGCAAACTGGGCAGAAACCTCTACAGACAATCGACCTTGAGAAAAGGATGGGTCAACGCAGTGATCGAAAAACCCCGCAAGTATTTCGTGATCGAAAACACCGCCCCCGGCACGCCGGTATTCGACAGAGAGGCCAATTGGTTGGGCATCGTGGTCTACAAGATGGACCGGGGTCAACCGAGCAGTATCGTAACTCTTCCGGCGGACGACATCGATGAAATCGCCGAGCAAGTCCGATCGAGAAACCAATAAGTTTTCCATTGCGAAAATCATTCGATCTTAGGTATTGTTCGGTCTTTCCGTATGATCAACTTTACACATAACCAAAAGAAAGAAGCTCTTCCATCCATCTTATTGATTTTGGTTTGTATCTTGATTGGTTCCTGCGCGGAACAACGGCTTCACCCTGAAGACGTCGAATACCGGGAAGATGACAACGGGTCGCACACTCTTTATCAAATTGGAGAAGACAAGCCTTTTGGAGATGGGAAAATCGCTTTAGTCGTAGATAAATACCCAAACGGAAACAAACATTTCGAGGTAGGTTTTCGCAACGGCTTGAGAGAAGGCGAATTTACCTTTTGGCAGAAAAACGGAATTAAGCTTCTGACCGGATCGTACCGGAAAGGTCTTCGGCATGGAAAATTTACAGCTTATGGCAAGACGGGCGAATTGGTTTACGTCAAAAACTACAAGGACGGCGAGTTGGACGGAAATTTCACATTGTTTTATCCTGCCTCCAACAACGACGTTTTGCGCTACGAGGAAAAATTAAACGAGGAAGGCAAAGATCCAGGCGAAATCCCGGTGAAAAATCACCTTCGCCTTCAAGTTACTTTTGCCGACGGCAACCCTGCCGGAATCTACCGGTCTTATTTTCATCCGGGAGATCTCAATGTTTCCGAAAACCCCGGACCGCTCAACGTAACCCAAAAGGACTTGCTCAAGGAAGAGGGCAATTTCAGTGCCGATGGGTTGCTCGCGAAGGACCAACTGACCTATTATCCAAGAACACGCTCCCTCGTGGTCATCCTTCCGGATGGCAAACGTCCCTTCCTGCCCCACCCTCCGACGCCAAACGGTTTTTCCCGGGCTATCGATGAAGCGGCCAAAGCCATCCTGTCCATCCCCAAGTACAGGAATCCGGATAATGCCCCGGCCTTGGTTTATTCTCTTGATAAGAAGGGGGAAGAAATCGTTCCCATTTGGTCCTCACACATTATGAGCTTGGCAATCCGGGCAAAAGAAGGCCACTTGCTGGATCAAACGTTCGAGCCGACTTACGAATCTTTCATTGAAGCCAAGGCGTTGGCTGAAAACAACGCTACGGGATTTGCCGCCCAAATGGCTGCTGAATTTGCGGAGGAAGGCTCGGCCGAGCATGACGATTATTACGATAAATTTTACCGCGAAAAATTGGAAGAACAGGGGACGGAAGTCGTCGGACTCGACAGCGAAGGCAAAATCATTGACGTCTTGTGGGCTCCCCTGAGGGAGAAAACCGTTGCCTTGCCTGACAGAATCAATGAGCCATGGGTCAAAATTCAACGATCATGGAATCAAGGATATGCCAGCGAGGCACATTGGCTTCTTTCAAATGGATCACAGATGTCCATCCGGGAGAAGATCCATTAACTGAAACTCAGAGCCGTCCCTTGGGACGATCAAGCATCCGTTCTTCAAGGATCTCCCTTTTCCAAGGTTTCGAATGGGTTACCTGGCAAAGGCGTTTGCTCAAAGGGATTTTGCGGTGGTTTGGGCGAGGAATCAAAGGGGTTGGCTGGAGGATTCACGGAATCGAAGGGGTTGGGCCGAGGCGCTTGGTCAAAGGGGTTGACAGGAGGAGTCACGGAATCGAATGGGTTGGGCCGAGGAGCCTGATCAAAGGGGTTGGCAGGCGGAGTCACGGAATCGAATGGGTTGGGCCGAGGAGCTTGGTCAAAGGGGTTGAGCCTTGGTGATTGAGGAACCGGAAGATCCGTTGATTGCCGAAGAGACTGACCTTGGTAAAAGGGAACGAACTCCTCCTCTTCCTCCTCTTCGATCCAATTGTCAAAGCGGGGCCTAAATTCGTAGCTCCAGGAAAAACGGATGGGGAGGTTAGGGTCAAAGTCATTGAGAAAATTCAGTCTTTCGGTGTCGTATCCTCCGCCATTTTCGGGTAACCCACCTCGCCACCGAACGTAAAACCTCCACGGAATCTTACCTCCTTCAGTGCGAGCATCGAACCAATTCTCTCCCTTCTCCAGCAAATAACCCACAAAGACGCCATTTTGCTTCCTTGGCCTGATCATTCGGATTTTATTGACCCGAAGGTGACCGTCCCAGTACCAAGAAAACCAAATGCGGTTCCCCACTACGAGACCACCGATCTTCTCAATGATCTTGGGATCAAAACCTCCACCGTTGGTAGGCGAACCACCTTGCCACGGAGACAGGTATCGGTGAGTAAAGCCGTCGTCCTCCTTTACTTCAATCCAAGCCGTTCCCTTGGAGGTCAAAATACCAAAGACCTCTCCCGACTTTTGGATAGGGAAATCCAAACCAAACGACATGCAGGAGCAGGCAATGAAAAACAAGAGGCATTTACCCTGCGTATTCCTGAACCCGGCTGAACCAAACATCAATAGACGTAACGGTAATAAACCTCAAGCATCAGAGTGCAAAGCGTGGTGCGGTAAATTTCTGCATCCTTCAAACCTTGCGATGAAGTTTTTCCATCCCCCTCCTTGGGCCAACTGCCATCCTCAAGTTGGGCATTGACAAGCAAGGGTTCCATCCTGCGGTTCCAAGATGACCAATAGGCTCCGCCGTAATTGTAAAGGGCCTGCGTATCATAATACCAGGAATACAAGTTGGCATCCCCGCTATTGTAATCCATTCCTTGGTTGTTCTTGAGAATGTGCTGCATAGCTTTCCTCAGAGTTTCCTGCTTCTGCTCCTCGGAAGGGTGACCTTTGCCCCAAGACTGCAAGCCAAGCGAACCAACTCCGGTAAGCTTATGTTTGATATTGTTTGAATCCGAGGCCTTGCGATAACCGAACCCACCGTTCTTGGGATTGTAAACCCGGTAAAAATTCTTGACCGCGGCTTGCAAGGCCGGCTCAAGTCCATCAAAGACGGCTCCCGTATTGTAGGCTGCCTTAAGCGCCTGAAACTGCCATCCGCTTACCGAAGTATCACTAGCCGCATTTTTGTTCTTGCCGAAGTCGACGAAACTCGAGTTGGCCGGTCCCTTTCTCGTTTCCAAGTAATACCATCCCCCGTCCTCCTTTTGACCGGCGACAATGCGGTGAATGGCTTTTTGCAGGACGGGCAGGATGAATTCCTTTTCGGTCATCCCATACGCTTCAGCCAGGGCATAAGTCGCTATTCCTTGTGTGTAGGCAGCTCCATGCTTGTTGGTCGTAACATAGAGCCAACCGTCTTTTTTATCTCCAAGTTCGACCAAGTATTTGATCCCCTTCGCTACGGCTTCGCCGTATTGAGGAGAATCCGTCAATTCACAGTGGCCCAAGTAACAAAGAAGAGCGAATCCTGTCATGGCGCCCTGATAACTCTTACCCCAAGAACCATCGCCATTTTGTTTGGCCGTAAGCCAATTCAAGGCTTTGATCACGGCTCTTTCCACGGATTCAGGTTTTCTTACGCCTGCCCGGGTCAAGCGACTCACGCGGCCCAATTTGTCACAACGGCCACTCATGGATTTCGGAACCGCAATCCCGAGCGAATTTACGGCGACTCCGAAATTCTTCACGGTGTCCCCCTTTGCCTTGGGCAAATCAAGAGGAGCTTCGTCTTTTCCCCGGAAGACCGTGCTGTCAAAAGCCAAGGTGTTCTGATCATCTTCATCGAACCGCAGGGCATTGGGGTCTCCGACGTCTTGGTTTTCGTTGTCTTGCCCTACCCGTTCAATCTCATTGTTGGTCGCATTGGCAAGACCGAGGTCGGAATCCCCGGGCTCAACGACTTCCTGAACGTTTTGGGCCGAAACCTTCGTCTTTTCCGAAATCCCCTGATCGGCGCCCGCAATATCGGGATCGTGCACCTGAGCTTCCCTCATGGCATTCTGATTGTCTTCGTTTGCCCCGCCCAAGGTCTCCTCACCCTCTCCACGCCCGACACTGCCAAGCTTTGCCCGCTCTCCGCCCGAATCAACGTTTGTTCGGTCGCTGAGAGGAACCTTGGACCCTTCGGTTTCGTCTCCCGCAACTTGGCCTGCCTTGGCTATGGTTTGTTCCCGGGCTTCATGTGCTTCCGAGGGGAGAAGGAAATAAACCAAGCTCATCAAAAGAGTGCCGTAGGACATTCCCAAGTTAAGCCAAGGCACCGGTCCCACTCCGTGTTTTCTTTTCCTTTTCTCCTCAAAAAAAGCCAGGTGGGCAAGAATTCCGACGCCCAACACAGCCAAGACCAGTACGATGGCCAAGAGCATTTTTTTTGCGAAGAGCAAGTTACCCAATATCGCAAGAACCAAGGTTGCCGAAAAAACAAGGGAGAGCACGGTCTTAGTGTTCATACCATACTCTCCCCTATTTTAAATTTTGATTCCCTTTTCAATCAGGAAGGCCAGGGAACAGCTTTTGTATTTTGAAATCAATCGTCCGCCAAAAATTTGCTTTTGCAACCCTTGCAAAAAAAACGACGTTTTGGTCTCTTGAATTCCTTGCGGTGCTCCAAGGATTGACTTTGAGGCCTAGTTTGATCGGACACATTCAATTCAAAGAAGAAAAGCATTCGACGAGGATGGACTGTCAACTTACTATTGAGATGTACTCGACGAGGATGAACCGCCGCTTACTTTTGCATTGTGTTTGGCATCCGTTTGACTTCCGCCGTAACGACCAAGATCAAGACCGACCTTGCGGGAAGCTTCCATGATGAGGTTCATGTAGTAAGCGGGATCACCTTCCGAATTTACATGGTATTCGTCGCTGAAAACAATACCGTCACGGTTACGAATATGAGCCGCATTTTCCTGCCAGTAGTATGGTTTCAAGTTTTGGCCGGGTTTGCCCAAATAACCTTCTCCCTGCCAAGCATTT
The DNA here is from genome assembly GCA_038121045.1 of Opitutia bacterium. Classification (GTDB taxonomy): domain Bacteria; phylum Verrucomicrobiota; class Verrucomicrobiia; order Opitutales; family Seribacteraceae; genus Seribacter. The sequence goes on along the minus strand of JAYOMW010000008.1, from coordinate 18,594 downwards.
TCAACGAATTCCTTAAAGGACTTGGCAAAGGTTTTGCCACGGTCCACTTGGAACATGATCCCCCGGTAAAGTCCTCCGTAACCGTTTAAACCATTACGAAGGCTTTTTAAGTCGTCCATGTAATTGTCTTCGGGCTTGCGGTTAAAATTGGGCAGGTGGTAGTCAGGTTGGGCTTCGTCTTGAAACACGAGGGCCAAAACGTTTTCCTTCTTGGCCGCTTGGGCGAAGAACTTGAGCGTACGCTCCCCTTGACCATCCACGATCGAAACTCTCTTTTTGTAAAGGCTTTCATCATTCAGGTAGTAAGGCAAGAGGCGCTCCTTGAGAAGTGTGTCCTTCATCTCTTCCAATGCTTTGCGAGTACTGAGAATGGAACCACTGCCATCCACGTGCATCATGATGTAGAGGTTCCCGTCTTTGGGCAAGTGATCGAAATTCCAATCATGTCCGGCATGATGACCGTCGCCATGTCCTGCATGGCCGGCACCGCCACAATCGCCACATCCTTTGTCTCCGCAACCTTCGCATTTAATCCCTAATCCGAGGGGGTGTGAAACTCTTCCAGAAACAAGACCGGCTGCCGAACCGGCACCGGCTCCAGACACGAGGCCTGCAACACCACCGGCAACTCCGGGAGCGACCGCCAAGGCCGGACCACCCATTTCTCCGGGATTGCTTTCAGGACTCTTGGGGTTCGTCATGGCGGCAAGTTCCTCACCATCCGTAAAGCCATCGCCATCACTGTCGGAAGATGCGGGATTCAAACCATAAAGCGCTTCAAGGGATGCCGGCACTCCATCGGAATCAGCATCGTCCCCGGGAGCAGGAGTCCCCGGCTTGCTGCGAGGGTCAAGAGGGTTTGACATTCCCTTGATTTCGTCTGCGTCCGAGACACCGTCCTTGTCGGTATCATCGGATTTCGGGTTGGTCTTGAAAGAAGATTCCATCGCATCGGGAACGCCATCGTTATCCGAATCAGGACCAGCTGGCTTGGCAGGAGCAGGCGGAGTGTAAGTACCTATGCCACCAAGAGCGGGAACGGCTTGACCTTCCATAACGGCTTGTCCGATTCCAGCTCCAAGACCTGCGAATCCAGCGGCGGCCCCGAGGGCGGGACTACCTACGCCGGCTCCCACTCCTTGAGATGGGAAGTTGTAAGCATATACCTCGGCCCCCTTCCCTACGCCAGGAAGAGTCCCTTTTCCAAAGCCGTCTCCGTCTTTTCCAAAGTCGCCGACATTGCCCAGTTCATCGTCATCGTTGCCCCGGCGGTCGTCGGGAACGAAGTTCCCAATGTCAACACGATCATTGCCACCTCTCTCCAATCCGATATCCTTGCGATCCAAGCGAGCGACCAAATCATCATCGCCTTCTTCGATGACCACCAGGTCTTCGTCCAAGTCGCGCAAGCGGGCGTCGAGCGAAACGACCTCGTCATCGTCATAACGAACTCGGCCACCACGGCCTCCATGACCACCGCGACCGCCATTTCCTCCACCGCCGACTCCACCTTCAACACGGCCATCGCCGATATCGAGGCCTGCGTGGCGCAGGTGACGGTCGTCATTGTCAAGGTAGAGAACATCGCGGTCAGAATCACCAACGACGGCTCTTACGGGGTCGTCATCGACAATCACTCCGTCGAGCCGGTCGTTGTAGGCAACGGGGTTGGCGTTGTGAATGAATCCACCCGCGTTCACCGTCACGAAACGTTCGCTCGAATGAACTTCTTCCGAATTTGGATCTCTAACAGTGTAAACGACTTTGTAGGTACCGGGTTGGGTATGGTCGACAAAAGACACGGTTTCAACAAAGGGAGTGAAATCTTGATCCTTGATCTTGGCCGTATAACCCGGGTCAACCCATTCCTTTCCGATCGGCCATGCAATGCTGGATCCACCGGAAAGGGAAATGACGTCGCTTTCTTGGGGCAAAACGTCGAGACCCGAAACGATTTCACCTTCTTCGACCACTTCGCCATCCGTGACAAGTTCCCCTTCCTCTTCGGACGTCGTTCCGCTGCTAAGCACTATGGCAAGCAAAACGCCGAATCCAAGCGCCATAGTATAGCCGGCAATCAAGCTGGCCAAGGCCGGAGTTCTATGCTTTGCGTCCAATTGGTTTTCCTGTTCTTCGGACTCCAAGAGGCTTTCTTCCTCTTCTTCAGTCATCGAATCCGTCTTCTGATCGTTCTTCTCCGTCATTTTCTTGTCCTTCGTTAGGTGTTTGAGTGGAAAGGTTCTTGTATTGATTAAATGCCAAATGGGCCGTCACGATCTGCCCAGCCACGCATAACCACCCGATCAAAAGAAAAACCGGGTTGCGGACAAGGCTTTGGAAAATAATGCCCAAAGCGAGAACCACCACCATGGTAGCTCCAAAAATGAGAGAAATCAAAAGTTCCTTGGACATGCGTTTTAGTTAAGTCTAAGCGTTGCGGTTTAACAAGTTAAATCTGTGGTTTCCCGAATGATCTCCGTTTATCCGAAAAGAATGAATTTGCGTATAATTCGTCCGAAGGCTCCATAGCGAGCAAAGCGGATGGAAAAGAAGTGATATTCATTTAGGATAGATCTGCCGGAAGTTTCTTTTTTTGGACAAAAAAATGAAAAGTTTCTCAGCAAGACCGCTTTCATCTTTTAAAAAGCCGGCCATTCAAGCTCCGAATGCGGGGCCAATCGTCACATCGGGCTACCTTCACTGCACTTTCCATGGCACGTTGTCTGCCTTGAGCATAAGGGGCAGTTCTGAAATCGGAACCCAATTGTAGTCCAAGTCCCGCAAGACCGCCTCGTCCCTGATTTTGTTGAAAACACCAAAGCTTTCCGAATCCGAGAAGACGAACAAGTTGAGGAAGAAAGACTGACGGACACTGCGTGGAGCGTTTCGAACCGAGGAAAGAAACCCTTCGAGAATCTGTTCGTTCATGGGATCAACCCCCTTGTTTGGATCGACCTCGATCCGGAAACGTTCATCCGCAGTCTGGTTCCAAGTCAGTCCATCCTCGTTCTTGGCCACTTTTCCAATACCAAAACGAACCATGGGATACATTTTGCCGTGGGCGACAATGACGGGGAGAGGCTTTTTTCTGGTATCTTTTTGCTGAGGAAGACTGACCTTTCGGTACGGCTTCTTCTTGAGTTCCTGAGACAACTCCTGATGCTCGAGAATCGTTTCAAGCCGAGCCACTTCCTCCTCAAGACTAAGCCTCTCCTCCTCTTCCCTGAGTTCAAGTTCCTTGAGGTTTTCGAGCTTTTCCTTTTCCCTTTTGGCCAAGGTCTCGGCTGCCGAAGCATCACTGTTCAAGTCGTCCAGGTTGTCCTTGATGTCCTCGATCTCCTCCCTCATCCGGTCAGCCTCGTCCTCCAAGTCCTCCAAAACCACCGTCTGTTCGTCCTGCAAGTCGAGAAGCGAATTCTTCAGTTGTTCCCTCTCTCGAATCAACTCGGATTTGTTGTCATCGGTCTTGACCAATTTGTCATGTAGTTCGACGCTTTTCTTATTTACGCTGAGGGCAAGCAGCAGAGCAATTAGAATAATGCCTCCGAAAGTGTTGCAGAGGGTATCCAACAACATGTCCAAGCTTCCGCCTTCTTCTTCTTCTCTTGCCATGGTCTAAAAGTCTGTCAAGGGGTCATAAAAAGGTCTTCGAACATGTCCGGGGTCTTGTCGGTGAACAAGACGGCCGCTTCCTCATGAATGGGTTCGAACCCGTATTTGAATCCGAGCATTCGGGTCAGGTTGTTCTTGGGATCGCAAAGAAGGGAAAAAAGGTTCTTATTGATCGTCCCGTTCCTGCCCGGGACGTTCGTAACTTCCGTCTGGCAAGCCGATGGGCGAAAAAAGTAAACGAAGAAATTCTTTTTTCTGTCATAGGAGTTCAAGGCACCGCCCAGTTGCTGGTAATAGGTGGCCGGCGTAACCTGTACGGTGCGCTGTTCTCCATTGAAAATACCGATTGTGAATTCGTTCCCACCCAAGATGACGAGGACCGGTTTTTCCCCTACTGCGTTCTCCTTGGGAATGACCCTTACCTCGTTTTCGATCTGGTCGGTGAGTTGCTCGACTTGAGAATTAAGCTGAGAGTCAAGTTGCTGAAGCTCAAGTTCGCTCATGTCCGCGACTTCTCTTAGGATTCGGGCATTGATCTGATCCTCCAACCCTTTCTTTTTCTCATCGAGCTCCTTTTGCTGAACCTTCGCCAAATCCAAAATAAGCTGAAGATCTTTAAGGGCTTTGTTCATGTCCTTGGTCTCGTTGGAATCGACGATCCCCAACTTTTTCTTAAAGATTTGCAGCTCCATGTTCACTCGCTTCAACTCCTCGAGCAGTTGTTCGATCTCGCTGTTCTTTTCCTCACGCTTGACCAGAAAATCTCGTTTTTCGTTCGAGATTTCCTGGTGCAGTTGGGCAATTTCCTCAATTACTTCGGAGGCATTGAATTCACTGGCTACCACGATGGTGGCGTTGCCACCTCCATCATTTTGACCCTCGATTAATTCGACCGGAGCCGTATTGTTACCGGGGTTATCCCCTTCCTTCTCTCTCTTCGGGTTCACTTGCAAAGCAAGAATCAAGGCAATAAGAACCAGAATTCCAATCACAGCGGTGATGATGTCCTGAAAGGCAAAGAAACTTACCTTCTCCTCACTGTTTCGGCTACTTCTACCCATCTGCCATCCTATTAGAGAACCGAAAGGAAGGGATGACTTCCTTGGCGAGCAACTTTAGCAACCGTAAGCATGGTAATACCAATAAGGCATAAAAGGTGTTTTTGCAATAAATACCTATCTGTACATTTAGTCTATCATTCCGAAATCCAAGCCGGGAAGCATTATCCCCTTCCCCTGCCGCTTTTCTCCAGTTTCAATTTGGCAAGAACATAAGTTTGGCAATATTCGTTGCACTCGTCCAAAAGAAGAAATTCTTGTCGTTTGCGGAAAGTCATGAGCATTTGGACCACGATCGATGCCACAAGACCAAGCAAGGTCGTATCGAAGGCCGTCGACAATCCTCCCGTTACGTCCGTAAGAGAATTCTTAAGTTTGTCGACGTCGTCGGCCAGCTGAATGGTGACGCCGAATTCCCCAATCGCAGCGCCCAAGCCCAAGACCGTTCCGATGAATCCGAGAACAGGAATCGCCCAGTTGAATCCGTTGATCAGGCTGTAGCTGGCTGAAACCTGATCCTCGTCAATCGAGGCCTGAGCATTGGTCAAACTTGCCACCTCGCTGATTTCACCAATGTTCTGTAGGTTGGAAAGTGCGACGTCGATTCGGTTGAGAAGAAGGAAATGCTTGGGATCGTCGACCTGCCCTCTGATTCTCAATAGTGCGTCCCGTGCGGTTGCGTTATTGAGAAAGAAATTCGGATCCTGAGGAATCAGGTTCAAGGCTAAGATTTTGCGCTGAAAACTCACCTTTCTTCCCTTGATGAACAAAATGGTGACAGCCCAAAAGAACAGCAGGGTTATTCCAGCCCCCATCAAGTAACCGCCGATGCCACGGTTGATGAATTTGTCGGCAAAGGCCTTGTGAATAGGGATCGGCTTAACTTGTTCTTCCTGAATCGTTGATCCGTCCTCCTGCACGACCGAAACCATTTCCTTGTTGTTCTCATTCCACTCCGCGGCAGTACCCGAGTCCCCGATTAGAAACTCTAAGACAAGAAAGAACAAAGTGGCCATGATCAAGCCGACAAGGAAAGTAAAAAATGCGTTGGTATCAGTGTAACGTCCTCCGCTGAAGCCGATCTTTTGCTCGATATCTTGAGTCGACCAGCTCAATTCCGGTTCGTCGAATCCTACTCCTCCGTCCATAATCTTAACCTTTCCTTAAGTTGTTTTGTTTCTACTGGGTCAAATCTTCATCGAAGTCGACTTCCTCGCCCGATCGGACAATCGTCCCGCATGCCAAATCGTGCAAACCCTGCCGGCGGGGAGTAAGCAGGGCAACAAGGGCAAAAGGCATGCACAAAAGCTTCAAAAGTGTCCTCATGGTGATTAAAGGAAAACCCGGAACGGAGCCATCCGATGCCTTGACCACCTTGATCTTGGTCATTCGCTTCCCAATCCCCCCTCCCGCTTTGGACGATTCGGTCAAGCCAAAGTACAGCCATCCGAGAACAAAGTATCCGATCAAAGAGCTAAGCAACAACAAAACATCCCATTTTTCCGAAATAAAACCGACTAGTCCAATCAAAAGGCCAAGAACGACAAAAACAATCGCTCCATCGACTAGTCCAGCCAAAATCCTGGCTCCATGAGAGGCCAAGCCGTTGGTCAGAGAAGCCATTGGTTCGTCATTGGCGTCATCGGGTTGCGGATCCTCTTCGTCGGCAACCTCATCGCTATCCTCGAATGATTCTGTCGCAGGTTTGGCCGGCGCGGCTTGTTGCATGGGAGGAGGAGCCGCCGGAGCGGCGGGAGCCGGAGGCGGTTTTGGAGGCGGCGGCGCCGCAGAACCGAGAGAATCAATCCCATCGGCAACCCCCGGAATCCGAGAAAGAGGCACCCAGTCCGAGACGCCTTCGAACCAAACCATATCGCTGAACCTAAGGTTTCCTGCCTTCAGGTAGTCTTTGAGCTCCTTGAAGAGGTAGGGGCCAAACTGAGCACCCGACCGGTTTACGTGAATTTCGGTAGCGGCTCCAGGCGAAGGAACCTCAATAGGTTCGGGCTCCGGCTCCGGTTCGGGCTCCGGAATATCTTCCACCTCGGAAGAATCATCCGTTTGCGCTTCCTTGGCTTGCTCCTCCACGTCTTCAAAAGTTTTTTCCAAGTTCTGCTCTGGCAATTCCCCTTTTTCGAAAAGATCGACAAAATCAGAAATCAACAACCAATCTTTGCCAACCTTGACCTTGTGAATGGTACTCAATTCCTTCATGCGCAAAAGATCAATCACTTCGGTCGCCGTGTATGGACCAACCTCTTGGCCTCTCTTCGAAACCGTGTACTTTTCAACGTAACTCATCGGTCTTGTGAAAAATCAATAGGCAAAATGTCGGCAATGGTTCCATATTTGCCCGACTGAACCTTAGCCTCGGAGTAGCTTTGCCCAAGAACCGCATCCAAGGTAGGCGAGGTAGCGATCAAAGGCGTATGCGGTTGAAAGTTCGGCGATGACTGGTTGGATGCCTGCACTAACTGACTTCCTCCGCCCTTTTCCAAGCCCCAATAAACCGAGGGAGCGGTCGAGGAAAACTTTTGCCGACCCGAAGAATCAACGAAACCGACGTAATTAAAATCAATTTTTTGCAACTGACTAAGCAAATCCAAAGTAAAACGCGATTCAGGGAAATAATCCCTCTTTCCCAATTGACCGTAGTACTGAGCCAAGACTGCGGCCAATTCCTTGTAAGCTTGGCCATCCATCCAATCCGTTGGCCTGATCCTGACTTTGACTTTGCTCAGCAAGGCCTCGTAATCCTGAAGCAACTGCCCGCTCAAAGCCACGCCCCATGCCGCAGGCTTCTTCTTCATAAGCTCCACAAGCTCCATGTGCAGGTAAGCTTTAAGCAGGGGGGATATGGTCTGCTCGGCGATCACAACCTCAAGCATTTCCATCAAGGGGCCGACCAAAGTCTTGGTGTTTGGATCCATTCTACGGTCTATGTGAAGCCTGAGAAACCTGGACTCTGGACATAACTGACCGTTTTCGACCATCAAGCCCCTTGCGCCGCCATTGAAGTGGGTGGACTCGAAAACTCTGCCTTCACGCTTCCCGTTCCAATGAAAGGTGCCCTTTTGAGTAACCGTAGCGCTCGGATTCGAAACAGGCTGACCCTGATCATCAAACTTTTTTTCCATCCTGTCCATTTGAACTTCTCCGTAGGAAGTCAAGGCGGCGACAGGAGTCTTGCTTGTGCTGTAAACCCCGGTTCTGCCAGTCTTGAGAGGCGCGCACTCAACCAGTCGATAGGACCAAAGATTGAGCAACTCATATCGCTCCATCATGCTTTTCAGATAATCGTATTCGTCTTTCGAATCATCGCTCATCAAGGAAATCTCTCCTTTTTCCAACTTTTCCCATAT
>JAYOMW010000008.1:0-10462 GCA_038121045.1 Opitutia bacterium | reverse complement strand
AAGTCTGCGCTCCTGGGTGGAATTCATCCGCATTTGATCGGACGCGCTTTTGTTAATTTGGGTCACCCGCTCAAGCACTTCCCCCATTTCCTTGATCTTGCCTGGCCTCTCAGACATTTCGACTCTCGAGACGGAGTTGCCGATAGCCTCGGCCTCATTGAGCAAGGTATCGATCTGAGATCCGGACTTGCTTTCGACTTCTTTGGAAAAACTCTTCCAAGTCTTACGCAAGTCGCGGAGGGCGTCCCTTACTTCCCGGTAGTCATTCGGGTCCACCGCCTCCGAGCCTGAAAATTCACGGGTTTCGGTATCCAGGCCGTCCAAATACTTCTCCTGGGCCAGAATGCCATGATCGACTTCCTCGGTGTCCCTGAACTTCTTCCAGGCAATGAGCACCTCTTTGTCAAATCGGTCGATCTTTTGCTTAAGGGAGTCAAAACGTTCTTTCATGCGGTCGTTGCTGTCTTCCATCCGGGCCAAGACCGCGGCGATGTCCTGCAATTTGTCCAAAACCAAATCGTTTTCCTGAAAACGATAAAAATCGACATTGTTAAGCGGCAAAGGGTTGCCTTTTTCGTCCCTGCGAATTCTCGGTGGATCCTCGAAGAGTTCCAAGAAATCCTTGGCCGTCTTGGCCTCGAATTTGTCTTGGTTCGCTTGGGCCAAGATGCGGTCGCACATAGCGGCCACAATTTCCCCCCGCTTGGTTTCCACGTCTTCTTTGCTCATGAAGAGCAAAGCCCTGTCCTGAGTCTTCAAGAGAAACTTTTTCTGATCTTCCGAAGCCAAGTTTTTGGATGCATCCTCAAATACCTTGGTCAGGGCCTTTCCGAGGTCGCTCTTCACGTCCTCGTCCTGAAGATAATCGATTCCTCGCCAATCAGTGGGAAATTTGGTGGAATAACCGGACAACTCATCCCATCTCTGGCCCGGGGTATAATCCAGGTCCATGGCAATTCTTTCCGCTTCGTTTCGGGCTTTCCTCGGTCCATCGAAATAGACCCAAGCGCCGACTGCCGAAGCTACCGTGAAAAGGAAAAACGCCACTCCCAAGAACCACAGCATTTTGGTTCTTCCACGCAGTCTTTGAATCCGGTTCTTAATCTGATTTTCAGCCTTTTGCAGATCCATCATGATCTCTGCCGAAAGGGACTTACCGATGTCCTGAAAATCCTGTCGAAATTTCCTCAATTCATTTTGTTCGGCCAAGTAGGTTTCGAGATTTTTGCCGCCTGCAACCTCAAGTTGCTGCATCTCCGCCAACCTGTTCTTGAAATTGGAAACCATGCCTTCCAACTCCCGTTCCGCTTTGGCTTCATCGGCCAATTCCTCGGCCCATTCCTTATACTCGTTGTAGACGTTGATGTCATCCGCATCCAACTCTCCTTCAAGACCATGTTCTTGAGCCAAGTTAAAAAACTCCCCGATCAAAGCCAAGGATCCCTTCCAATCGTCGGCCGAGCGGAAGGAAGCCAATTCGACCAGAATTTCTTCCAGACGCAGTTTTGCGTTCCGCCGCTCAACCCCGACCCGAACCGCAAGGGCGTTTTCCCATTGGTCGCCCTTTGGAGGGACGACCCAATCGGTTTCTTCGATTTCAAGGATAAGATCGAGAAACTCGGCTTCCCGGCCCGCTTGTACCAGGGAGTCCAACTCCCTGATTTTGTTTTCCTGAATCTTGACGCTGAGCTGCCCGAAGTGCCTCTTCGCCGATGCGTGATCGGGGTTGGCCTTGAGAATCATCTTGAGGATTTTGAAGGTCTTTTCCTCGTCACGGCTGCGAGCGGCCGTCCGATACTCCCGAAAAAGCGGACTGTCTTCCGTGATCTCCTTGTCATAGAGACCATTCAGCAAATCGACGTGCTCGTCCGCCCAATTGGGTCCGACGTACAAACTTTTCTCGTCGCAAACGGAACGCCATTTGCCATCGTTGGCAAAGGAGAGTTTCTCCATCAAGGTCAACACATCAGGCGGTTGCTCCGCAAGCTCGCGGGCGGCAAAGTCCTTGCCTGATCTAATCAGAGTAACGCAATGCTCGAGCCGCTCGTCGATCTGGGTCCGGTACTTTGCGTATTCCTTGGCCAGGGCGTGGTAAACGGGGTCGGTGGTGCCCTCCTCGCGAAGAGCTTTTTCAATCCGGTCAATGAGTCGATCGATATTCACAGCTTAAAGGTCTTCATTTTAATTGAGGCGGGCTCAACCGCAAAAAATCACTTTCCTTCTCGAAGTCTCCCTGAGAGCCCCTTTTGTAGACGGCCAAGGTCCAAGGAACCACCTTGACGAAATCATTCATGGCATCCAAGGAAAGCTTGGGGTTGGACATTCTTTTTGTAGCCTCGGCGAGCATGATCTGGGAGCCTTTACCATCCTCGTTTTCTTTTGATGTAGCATATTTTTGGAGAGCAAGGTAGGAATCTCTATTGGAAAACAGGTTTGAGTAATTACTTAAGTCGGCGGACTTGAGCAGCTCGTAGCGAGGCAGGTCTTTCTCCGAAGAACCAAAGATTTGGTAGCGTCTGGAGAACTCAAGGTTGAGCGCCTCCGAGTTCTGTTTGAGCTGACTCTGAAGCATGCGGAAAGTCGATTTCTCATTGATCACCGAAGACAACAGAAGTCGCTTTTCCTGCATGTTCAGGAAGAGACCCTCCCCGTCGGTGAAGCCGAAAGCCCTCTCCGCCCGAATCATGAAGTCGAGAAAGTCAAACAAGCGCCGCAGGTCCTCGGCGGCCGTGGCGTCCTCGTAGCGACGAGGGAGCCTGATGCTGGCGTCGATCTGCACCTTGACCGCATTGCTCACCTCTGACCAAAAAATATTTGCCAACCTCGGCTCATGAGCGAGTTCCGCACTCCTGTAAGGAACGGGCGGGATTTTCTTAAGCAAGAGTTGCAAAGGCACCGGCTCGAGAACTTTCTCCAGAACTACCCGGGTCGAGTCGTAGATGGAAATCCCCAAGCCCTGAAGCTTAAAGGCATATCCCCTGGCCTCGACAAATTTTCTAAATTCTTCGATCGGAGGCCATATTTCTCGCTTCCCGAACTTCTTGAGCTCCTCTTCCTTGCTCTCACGCTCGTCGGTGACTTCCTTTTGAAGTTTCTCGGCAACCAGCTTCGCGTATTGCTCGTCACAGACCAAGGTCCCCTCGTTCGGGTTACGGGAGGAAACGACAAAGAAGGAATGAGACAAATCAGCAGGTTTTGCATTCCTCCAATCAAGGAAATCGGGTCTTTTGTCGACCAGTATTCGAATCTTTTCCGGGTTCTCCGAGCTGGCAACCGAAAGGCCAAGCAGGTAGGGAGACGGTGAGCTCTGCGGACTGAGAAAATGCAGGCCCTTGTCATAGGCAAAGCCGAGAGGCGCGAGGTTAAGCTTGCCGTGTTTGTAGCCGAAGGCTTCGCCGGGTTGCTGGAATTGAGCCATCGATCCGTGGAGGTTGGAAAAGAAGAGGAGATCCAAACAACGGCCCTCACGCCCGAGCGGCAAGCGGATCAGCTTGCCGCGTTTGAGGTAGTTCTTGGCGTTGGTCGTATCGGTCTCGACTTGGATCGACTTCCCGCTGGTCACCTTGAAGGTAAAGGAATAGGAGTCTCTCCCATGAGCCGTCTGCTTGAACGGAAACTTCATGATGTCGGGACTAAAGGGATCACGGTCCCTGTCGAAGCCGTGCTCCTCGAATTTAACCTCATCGAGGGCCGCCCGGTCAGTCAGAAAACCGGGTTGAAAATCGGTCATCCAGACCCTTCCAGCAGTGCCCTCGTCCATAAACGCCTGAGTTAAGTATTCGGACAGGTCGGGATCTTCGAAGACATAATTGTCAACCGGTTCGACGTTCCATTGGCCGTTGACTCGCTTGCCGGGGATCCAGAAAACGATCGTCTTCTCAGGGGTCAAGTCGGCCGGACCAAGTTCAGGATCGGCGAGGGCAGTTGCCGGAGGTTCGGGTAATTCAAAGTCCAGAAAGGTGATTTGCTTGCCGTCCACTTTTATCTTCAGATCAACTTCTTGTTCTCCTTTTTTCAAAAAAGCGACCAATTCGTCAATCTTGGCACGCTCATCGTCCCTGAAGACATATGGCAGCTTGTTTTTGTCCACCAAGAGTTCAATTTGCCCCTGTAGCGGCTTGTAATAAAAAAAATCAGACCCTTTGGCCGCTTTGAGTGTCCTCGGCGTTCCGCTTGGAACCTTTGGCTCGATCGGATCGGGCTTCTCCTGAGGATCAAGGGGGAGTTTGACCGGGTCGTAATAAACGATACGACCGTCCTGCACGCGAGGCATGAAATCAACGGGCGAGCCGGCCTGAACAAGTTCGAAAAGTTTGAGCATCTTTCTTCTTTCGGATGAACTGAGCAACCGAAGCGAAAGTGGATAACTTTCTTCTCCCGAGCTGAAGAACAGAGTGCTCTTGTCGTCGGAAAGGGAGACCGAGTCTTTCGCCGCAAGGTTAATGGAACGAGGCCTGCCCCTTTCCTTTGGATCGGGCGCCCTCTCAATCGACTCAAAACTCAATTTGTCCTCACCGTCCCTGCTGATCACAACCTCTAATTCTTCCCCTTCGCTCATCTGAAGAAGATCCTTCCCCATGGCCTCACGCTGCCCGTCGCTCAGGGCCACCTGAACGACCTCACCTCCGCCGGCATCCAATTTGACCCAATTCAAGCCAAAATGAGTCTGAACCAACCTAAGGTATTCCGTGCGATCCACCTGAACGGGAGAATCGGGAACGACGGACAAAACCTGCCCTTGGGAAGATTGGCTTCCCGCATCCGGATCCGGGGAAACCGGTGGGTTTTCGGGCTTGGGTGAAGCAATTTCCTGATCCTTGAACCAATCCCCGAGACCAGCCATCAAGCCCCAAATCAATACGGCGAGCAAACTAAGGGCGGTCGAGATCACGGCCAACTGCAGAAGCCAAGGACGCTTCTTCTTGCTCTTCGAAATTTTAGCCTCCTGCGCCACCATCGTAGAGCCGGCCGGAGCTGCTGCGACAGGTGCCGCTGCTTTCGCCCGCAGTAGCTCTTGGTCGGAGAAAGGAGCTTTGCTTACCGTGGCCGATTTCTTTTTGGCCGCCGCCTTGACAGGTCCCTTTCTCGCCAAGTTCTGTAAATTCGGATCCAATGGGTCGGCAATTTCGCTCGCTGACCAATTTCGAAGATCCAAATAATTCCGAATACCGCCTTGCTTGAGGCGCTCGCCTGCCGGTTGGCCTTGGATTCCGATCCAAGCGAACGACTTGGCATCGTCGTTGCCTTGCAAAAAGGTGGTGAAGGAAAAATCCCAGGCATCGAGGCTGATCTTGAACAAAGCGCTCGATTCGGCAAATAGAGTGAGAAGAGTATTGAGGTTTCCTTCTTTGGATTCGAGGACAATCGGCTTGATCACCTCAGGTGAAACGAGGCTCGCCGCATTGCCCGGGTCGTTGGTCACCTGCAGCCAACTTTGGCAAGGAACCAACCCCGAGGACTTGCAACCCGTCAGGGTGACGATTTCCGCCTCGTCCAAATACCTGGGTCCATCCGTCCAAGTCCTCAGCCAACCGTTCCAATTAAGAAAAATTTCCGCCGGGGAGGGGGAGGTTGCAATCTCAAAACCGTCGAGCACCAAGTGATGAGCCAAGTAGTTCGTCCGGTTCGTGTAATCCAAACCGGCGTCACAAATTTTGGTGAGAACGTAAAACTCCTCGGAACCCAAAGGGACTTTACGAAAGATGCAAATGTCCGAACGGCTTGAGCCGGTTTGTTGACCAAAATCATAAACGCTGAGTCTCTCCAGTTCACGAACCAAACGGTGCCTGAGATCCTTGTGCCGGGCAACCGTGCAATAACCCGACCTGCCTGGCTCCAAGCCTTGCGGGGTGCTTGTGAAAATCAGTTGTTGGGCCATCGAGGAACGGGGAGATTCGTCAAACTTGGTTTATCACGGGAAACAAATCGGGTTCGACGAACGATAAAATCCAAAGCGTAGGAACTTCGACCATGACCGGATCGATTTTGTCCGGATCGGGAGCAATGAATTTTTGGCCGTCGATTTCGACTCTCTCCGGGCTGTGACCAAAGGGGCTGATCGGGAAATATTTAACGTTACGGGACAAGGCTTCCGAATTCGCGACGATCGAAGGGTGCATGTCCATCATGTATTCGCGGAGAATTTCCGAGTTCTTGTCTACGATTGCCATATCAAGCTGCTTGTCGACAATGGGCCAAAGAATCCGCTCCCAATCGAGCTGGTCACGAAGAATATCACACTTTCCAATCATTACTGCAACCGGAACGTCGATTTTATCGGCAATGCTGATGTTCTGATTTTGCTTAACCCTAACCTCAAGCTCGGCCATGATGACATCCTGCTGATCCAGTCTTTTCCCTGCTCCATCCATGCTGAACTGCGGGTCTTCGTGCCCACGGAGGGTTCTCCGAAATTCCGGACTGGCAATCGGATCAAAAAGAAAAAATATGCCCGAGGAACTTGCCACGTGAAGGGTTCCCGGAGATTCCTCGTTCGTAATGCCCGGCTCAAAATGCTCCCCCGCATTGTCATAAAAAATGAGCGAGCAATCATGGCCTGCTCCACGTGGATCGGACAGGCTGAAAACAAAAGGCCTGGGCAATGCGACGACCCGATCGTGTCTTTGGAGCCGCTCGTACATTTCACCCTCGAGCTGGGTCTTGATTAGCATCGCGTCTTGGGCGCTGCTACCCGCAAACAGCCGGTTTTTCATTGAATTGATAATCGCGTTGCAGGTCGGGTCGGCATCCCTGAAGGCAACTCCGAATTCCTTGAAGAGAGTTCGCTGCAACTGCCTCACCAAAACACTGAGATAATAGGACTTCCCCGCACTCGGAGCACCCACGATTGAAAAAATATGATGGGGCACGTCCATGAAGCCGGGAGGCAACTTACGGTGACAGTGGGGACAGGCGACGTCGGTCGTGGGAAGACCCATCGCATCCATGGCCTGCCCTTTCGAGTTAAACTCGGTTGGAACAAAGCGAAGCATCGCATCCTCACCAAGCTTTCGATCCCCCCTGAGATCCTCGTGCACGGCGATGCTCAACACGTCCGCCCGGTCGAATTTCAGCCAACAGGTCGGGCATGTGAACTCACCACGATCGGGATCAACGACGACTTCTTCCTCATAGAGAGCTTCTTCCTCCTCGTCATCAGCTTCGGGTTGCTGCAGATAGTCGACGAGATGCATGACCCAAAAAGGGACGTCCAAACCAACCGGCTTGATGGCGCATTCCGCCAAGTCGGCTCCGATTTCCCGGATTTTGTCCAAAACCTCGTAACGAGAGCACTGAGCGTATTCGGTTGCCGTTCTTCCATTGGCGAGAATCCATTGTCCCTTCTGAATCTGATCGGCCCACGCCTTGGGATCCTTTCCGGCAAAAGCAATGAGCGGATAGCCGAGGAACTGCAATGTGCAAACCTCATCGTCCTCGACGTTGAAAGGTTCCGAAAACGGGCCTCCGTTGACGAGAAGGCGCTCGTCCCCTTTTTTGTTGGGAACGATACGAAAAGCGTTGCCCGATTTTTTGATCATGCAGGCGCCTTCCCAATCCTCGCCGCCCGGCACTTGCCAATCCGCGTTCCCCATGCATCCAACTATAAAAGGGAACTTTTCCAACATACGGAACTGCCCCTCGAGGCAGTCGAAGATTCCTATGGTACTCTTCTTACCGAGCATGGGGAGTAATGAATTGAGGGGGGTTGGAAAAATTCATGTATATTAAAGGAACAAAAATCTATGAATGCATGGGCAAAGGATGGCAAAACAAATTTTCTCGACGACCAACTGTCGAAATCGTTTGATCAAGCCTCGGATCTGGAAATTTTCATCGGGTTGGCGTCTTTCAATTCCTCGGGAAGAAGCTCGTCCGGGAAACCTTGGTAACATACCGGTCGGGCAAAACGAAGAATTGCTCCGGTTCCCACCGAAGTCGAACGAGCATCCGTTGTCGCGGGGTACGGTCCGCCGTGAACGACGGAAGAGCAGACTTCAACCCCTGTAGGAAACTGATTGAAAAGCAAGCGACCAGCTTTGGTTTCCAAAAGATCGAGCAATTCCTCGTATTGGGAAAGTTCTTTTTCTGCGCCAAAGAGGCTCGCGGTCAATTGCCCTTCGAGGGAATCGGCTACCCGCAAAAGATCCGCCGAAGTTTCGTAGGAAACCAAAAGGGTGGAGGGTCCGAAGACCTCTTCAACCATTCCTTCGTCGCCCAAAAAACTTTCCAAATCGGTCGAAAACACGCAAGCTCCGGCATGGCATCCACCCTCCCCGGATTCATCGAGAGCCCGATAGAGAACTTCCACCCCATCGCATTCGCTCAGTGAATCCAACCCTTCGCCGTAGGCTTTCCTTATCCCCTTGTGAAGCATGGGGGATGAGGCCGTTTCCTTCATTTTTTGCAGATAACTGGCAACCAAAGATTCACCCTCCGGGCCACGGGGGTAAAAAACGATTCCAGGGTTGGTGCAAAATTGCCCGACCCCGAGAGTCGCGGAACCCTGCAACCCGCCTGCGATTTCATTCATCTTCTCCATACCCAAGCCGGGCAGGATGAAAATCGGGTTGACGCTGCTCATCTCAGCGTAAACCGGAATGGGCTCGTCCCTCTGCGAAGCGAGGTCAAAGAGGGCTCTTCCACCGGCACGCGATCCGGTAAAGCCCACCGCTTTGACCACGGGGTGATTCACCAAGGATCGACCGACCGTTTTCCCGGATCCGAAAATCAATGAAAACGCTCCCTCCGGCAAACCGCTCACACGAACGGATTCTACGATGGCATTACCCACCAAAAGGGCAGTACCGGGATGGGCGTGATGGGCCTTGACGATAACCGGGCAACCGGCCGCCCAAGCTGAAGCGGAATCCCCTCCTGCCACCGAAAAGGCCAAAGGGAAATTGCTGGCGCAGAAAACGACGACCGGACCGACGGGGCGAAGCATCGAGCGCAAATCGGGTTTGGGCAGTGGTTGACGATCGGGTTGAGCCCGATCGATTCTGGCATCCACCCAATTTCCAGATTCAACCAAATCCGCGAACATTCGGAGCTGTGCGGCAGTCCGAGCGGTCTCGCCGCGTACCCTGGGCTCGGGCAAGCCGGTTTCGCTCGTCATGGTTACCACCAATTCGTCAACCAAGCCTTCAATCCGCTCGGCCAATTCACGCAGAAAAATTGCTTTTTGAGCCCCGCTCAAAGAGGCCATTTCGAGGGAGGCCTCAGAGGCCAGTTGGCAGGCTTTCGAAACATCTTCTTCCGAAGCATGACAAAAGGAAGTCTCCAAAGTTTCTCCGGTAGCCGGATTCATTGCGTTGAAGGTAGCATCCGTTACGCTGCCTTTTGAAAAACCTATCAGGGATGACTCAGTCATGTCTTTTGAAAGTTAGTGTGAATGGGAAAAGAAAAGCGCTAGCCTAACGCACCGGATTGGTCAATACCCCGATTGAATCGATGGAGATTGAAACCACGTCTCCGCTGGACAAGGTAAAATCCGTTCCCGGCACGATCCCCGTCCCCGTCATGAGGAAGACTCCGCTTGCGAAACTGGTCTCGCGAAAAAGAAAGCCAACGAGTTCTTCGGGAGTGCGTTTCATTTGGGCGAGGGAAGTCGAACCGGAAAAAACGTTTTCCTCCCCCCGAGAAATCGACAACTCAACGCCCGTGTCCGGTCCAAGAGGTTGGTTCGGCACGAAAAGACAAGGACCGAGGCAAGCACATTCGTCAAAGGTCTTGGCTTGGGGCAAATAGAGCGGGTTTTCACCTTCGATGCTGCGGGAAGACACGTCGTTGCCAATCGTGTAGGCCACGATTTTTCCGGACGAAGTCGCAAAGAGAGTCAGCTCAGGTTCGGGCACGTCCCAGTCGGAATCCTTGCGAATCCTAAAGGGAGCATTCGGCCCCACGACCCGGGCCGGAGTTGCCTTCATGAAGATCTCCGGTCTCTCGGCCTGATAGACCCGACTGTAAAAATCTCCCCCGCCGGCATCCTGAGATTCCTCCATCCTCGCAAGCCTGCTGGAATAATAAGTTACGCCCGCCGCCCAAACCTCCTGTGACCCAACCGGGGCAAGAAGTCCGTGCTCAAGCAAGCCCGCAAAATCGTTGGCGGGCGGGGAAGAATTCCACTGCCCCGACAAGTAGTCGGCCAAATCGTCGCGATTGATCAGTTCATCCCATGAGGACTCCCCTTGGATCGTTCTGAATTCGTCCTCGCGCTCCACTACAAAACCATTGATTGTCTTATATAAATGCATGAAATACAGAAAGTTGCATAGGTTATATAGATTGAACTCCGGGGCAAATAAAAACTCGAGTCAAAAGCAAATTTTTTGACTCTGAAGAACAAGTTCGAAGCTGGGCTTTAGTTATTTGAAAAGACTCGCTTTTGCAAAAGAGAAGGGTCGGAAATTTGCATCCTCAAGCTCGAATTCCAATTCCTGTAAGTAAAATTTCCTTTCCTCAT
>JAYOMW010000007.1:1983-43371 GCA_038121045.1 Opitutia bacterium | reverse complement strand
CTTGAGGATAACGCAACCGATTGGGCTGACTTGACGGTGACCGACGCATTGGTTCACGGCAAGGATGGCGTGCTTTTTACAGGCTGGAGCGTTGCGAGATATGAAAATTCAAACCAATTGATGACCATGACCTTTCATGAAAACGGGAATTCGTTACATGGTTTTTCGTGGAAGCCGAATGGGGATCGATGTGAGGAAACGACTCTCTCGGGTGGGGATGGCATTCTCGTGACCTTTTACGGGAATGGGCAGAAGCAGAGCGAATCTGCGTACAGGCAAGGTTTGTGGCACGGAAGCAGTTTGACTTGGTTCGAGGGAGGGCAGATCAAAGAAGAAGCTCAATATAAGAATGGAAAGCTTCACGGGCGTCTTGTGTCTTTTCACGTTAGCGGTCAGAAGACGAAAGAGATCTTCTATCTCAATGGTCTGCTGGATGGACGCTACGAGTTTTTGACCAAGGACGGGCAGAAGTACGACGTTGGAAGTTACAGAGAGGGAAAAAGAGATGGGAGGCGTTCTCAATGGTCTCCTGACGGCACCAGGATGGCAGATGAAACCTATGACAATGGTGAGCTTGTTTCTTCCGTGATTGCTTCGGTCGATCCTCCTCAAGCACCGGTTGGCGAGGAATCGTTGGTGGAGGACGGAGGAATTGATTCCTCCATGTTGTTCGATTCGAGCAACGTAGCTCCTGATCTTAAGGCTCTTGCCGATTCGCTTGACCAGAGTGTGAAAAAAGTCCGGGAGCGATTTTTGGTTACAAATGCAGCCGGGTACGAAAGCTTCAGTGCTTTGGCTGTAGCTTCCTACAGGAATCGTGTTTCGAAAGAAACGAGCCCTGATAACGACAAGCTCGCTTCGCTCCGTGAGTCTTTTTTTGCGTTTAGGGACGCTTGGGGTATGTCATCCGGTCTTGCTGAAAGAGATGGCTTTGCGTTGAGCGTTCTTCCTGAATCCGTTACTTATGGTCCCGTTACCTTGTCACGAGAGGAATTTGGAAATGAGCCAGGAGGGGGAGCCGGAAATCACAGCTTGGAGGATGTTGATTTTATTCTTGGCGAAACCAAAAGCCTGTTCGACAAGGTTGGCTTAGACCTTCGATTGGATGAGACGTTCGTACGCCAACGGGTTTCCGAGGCCATTTGGGACGACTTGTGGAGAAAGGGGGACAAGGCCGAATCGGCAAATCTTTTCTTGAGTGGCGGCAGCCTTACTTTTTCTTTTACGGAAACCTTTAAAAAGAAGAGCTTGGATCGTAATGGAAACTCAGTGTTCACGGATGAGCAAAAGGAAGTCGAACTGAGTTTTTCACCTGCAGCCAGAGACAAGAAAATGGGCAGGTATGCCAGCGTGCTGCGTTCGGCTCAAGCGCACGTCGAAGATTTTCCCAGTCCTCAAAACCCCAAGCTTGTCATCAGGAAATTCGGGGGAATTGTGATTCGTTCGGGCGATAGGCTTTACCCTGATGTTTCCGTGATGTTGGCTGGTGCTGTTCCTTTAGGAGAAGATACGCTCATTCGCGGAGTCAAGGTTGAGCTTGGCGAGGCATTGGGAAAACCGGTTTCGGAGTAGTTGAGCGAGCGAGCTTTTACCAAGGTAGGATTTCTTGCCGAAGCAAAGCCCATCCAAGCCAAAGCATGAGGCATAGATAAACGAGGCACCAACCCTTGGTGGCAGGGAAGCGTTTGGGCAGGTTCCCCAAGTTCTTCTCGTACCAATCGGTGAAAAACCAAGCCGTCAGGTTAGCCGCGATACAGTCCAGGAAAAACAGATACCAAAGGGCTGCCTCGAGGTTGAAGTTCATTGAAAGCTGATAATCGGGTGATCAATGATTTTAGCCCATACTGAGAAACCCGCCGATAAAAGACCAAGAAAAAGGACCGAGGGAAACTCGTTCGGTTGGTTTAATCGCAATGGCTTGGGGCAAGCAATGGAGCCACCTGTCAGATTCGAACTGACGACCGTTCGCTTACAAGGCGAGTGCTCTACCAACTGAGCTAAGGTGGCGATTAGTCCATTCTCAAGAATACTAGGGGGTTCTTGTCGGAAAGGCAACGGGATTGTCTTCCGATAGTACATTAGCCGGGTTCTTGCGGACCTGTTTCGCACTGGAAAAGTTTTTCCCGAGGGATGCGCTTGAGCAGTTCCTTCTGACAAAAGGCGCTTCTAGCTAATTCGATTTCCTGACGGTATCCCGTGAAATTTCCGCGTTTCTCGAATTTTCCAGCAAAGAGGGGTTCCTCGGGATAGAGCTTTTCCATCTTCTTGAAGTATGGAACCGGGACACGAAAAGTGCCCAAAGAGACGGAATGAACGGAATCAGGAGAGAGGTTGGCAAAGAGCTTTTCAAAGAGGGTGAGGTAGCGCTCCTCGAAATCCACGCAATCGATGAGCGGATCGATGCGCAGCCCAACCGGCCAGCCCAATCGGGCAATTTTTTCCATTGCCCTAATCCGCGAGGAGACGGAGGGCACCTTGTGCTCAAGTTGGGTGCTGATCTCATCAGGGGTGAAGCTGAATGCGGTTATGACGTTGGGCAGGGGATCGGTCTTCTCGAGAACCTTGAGGTTTACGCTTTTGGTTCGGAGTTCAAGTTGGGCGTTCGCGTGTTTCGCAAACAAGGGAAGGAAGGCATTTGCAAACCCCGTTACGTTTTCGAGGGCTAGGCTGTCGCAATCGTATCCGGAGAAGAACCAACTTGGCTCGTCAGCCGATTCCTCGGTCTTGCGGAGGATTTCATCTTGGAAATCATCGTAATTGACGAAAAGGACGTAGTGGGCGGAGGGAAACATTCCCTGGAGAAAGCAATAACGGCAGTCGTACAAACAATTGAGGAGGTGGGAAAAGTAAAAGTTACGTTTCCCTCCAATTCCGTAGGTGGCGGGCACAGGGTGAAGCAGTGGTCCGGTTTGGCGGGCAAGGATCAGCGAGGGTTTTTGCTTTTGGAGGCGGAAACTTTGCCTGCCCGGGTTGAAAACGTCCTTGTAATGAGCGCAGGGAATTAGGGCAGCCTGCGGATTGCACTTAAGGATTTCCCGCGTTCTCGGATGATTGAGGATTCCCTCCTCATGGTAAATGACCTCGATCATGGAAGGATTCTATGTAGTTCCATGATTTTTCGGAGTTCGGAAATTGCCTGTTTTGCCGATTTCGCGACGGTAATGGCCTTCAGGGCGTCTTTTTCAGGAAAACCGAGGGCATGCGCGTTGGTGAGGAGTTTGCGGATCTGATGACTTTGGGTTTCGCTGAATGGATGGTGAGAGAGAGCCGCATCGAAAAGGCCGGATAAGCGTTGGACAGGCCCTGTCTTTTGGGCAAGTTCCTCGAGTTGATCAACCAAAGGCAGGATTGATGGAAGCGCTTTATCAATCAGAGCGCCGACGGAGGAGCGGTCAAAGGAGCCGACCGGGTGTTCCGAGTTGTCGGATACCACCTTGACCACTTGGATGAGTTCGCGGATGGAAACAAGGGATGCGCTCGAGCAGAAGGCAGAGGCTTCCATGTCGTACCCAATCGGGGCGGGGTAGTCGGAGACGGGAGATGAACAGGTCTGCAGGGCAGAGGTTTCCAGGTCATGGTCAAGAAGCTGGGTTGGGTAGAATGCGCTTTTTCCGTCATCGTTCAAGATCCGGTTTGCCATGAAGACTGTCCCCGTAGCCAAGTCTCCATGCCCGGACAAACCGAAGTTCATCCAAGCTTGGTTTGGCTTTGAAAATCGTTCGCTCAGGAAGTTCGTGGCTTTGGCAGCAAGCTCCTTGCCCACTCCGGAAAGGACGAGTCGGTGCCGATGGTTTGCAAAGACTGGAAAAGGCGAGGGACCGTTCTCCTTGGAAAGTCCGAAGGATTCGACAAGTGGTGCCGCTTCCACCTTCAGGGCAACGACGAAATTCATCGGGTGGTTACTTTCATTTGGTTGAGCAGGCAAAGATAGTTTTCTTTTTTTCGGGAATACTCTCTGGCCTCTTCCTGTTTGTTTCTCTTGGCGAAACCTTTCGCGAGAATTTCGCATTTTTCCGAAAGAGCTTGCCATACTTCATGCCTTCGCTCGTCTGTCAGCATGGGGTTGGAGAGCAGTGTTTCCATCGATTTGACGCGGAAACGGTCCATTCCCCAGGTCGACGTGGAGAGTTGTGCTGGGTGACCTCCATGCTTGAGGACGAGCTTTTGGTCGACAAGCACGGGTGGCTCAAGAAGCAGGAGGCGGAGCCAAAAGTCGTAGTCCTCGCATACGGGGAGGGATTCGTCGAATAGGCCAATTTGGGAAAATACTTCTCGGTGGATAAGAGCGGAAGATGGGCAAATCAGGCATCTCCGAAGGCTTCGGGCAAATAGATTCTCAGGGGCTTTGTCCAAAAACTTGGGAGGTATCACTTGGTTGCCGTTTCGTATCCATTCCTCATCGGTATGGCATGCCTTTGGACAGGGTTCGTTGGTTATGCGAGCAATCTGTCGTTCGAGCTTCTCGGGTTTCCACTCGTCATCCGAGTCAAGCAGTGCAATCCATGAGCATCGGGCCTTGCGGATGCCAAGGTTGCGGGCGCTGGAAACCCCTTTGTTTTGTTGTTTGAGCCAAACAACTGAAGAGAACTTGGTGGATAATTCCCGCGTTGTCCCGTCGGTCGAGCCATCGTCAACCACGATGATCTCCTCAGGGATTCGTGTCTGTCCAAGAACCGAGCAAAGAGCCCGGCTTAACGATTCCTTTCGGTTGAAAGTCGTAAGGACTACGGAAACAAGCGGGTTGTCCGGCCTTGGCGGATCAACCATATCCGGCAACCAATTCAGAATACTCTGATGGGCACTTCGACGGGTTGGTATCCCGGAGCGGTGACTACAAGTTTTCCTTCTCCGGGGTCTCCGCCTCGGATTGGTATGTTTACCGTTTTGTTGCCTTGAGAAATGGTTGCCTCCGGCATGATCACCGAATTGGGGATGTTCGTCTTTACGTCGATGGCAAGGCCGGATTCCGGTGCTTCAAAGTCAATCATGAAAAGTAGGGTGCCCGAATCGCCTGATTTAATTTCCAAAGACGATGGAACCACCCCAATGACACTTTCATCTATTCTGAAATTTCCAATATCCAATGCTCCGTGTGGTCCTCCGATCAATTGAACCGGGTAGTCTATGCCGGCGGGCAGGGGGGGGACGGTGAAGCGAAGTTCGTTCTCGGAAAGGAACCTGGTGGAGGCTTTGCTTCCTCCTAGGGTAATGGAATCGTATTTTGTCATCCCGCGTCCTTGCACGGCGATTTCCACCCCAACCGGTCCACGGTAGGAGGCGAGGTTTCCTACGTACCTGTTTTCAAGCCGGAAGACCTGAAGGTCGCTTTTGACTTCATTCGGTGTAAGTCCGCTTCCGTCGCGGTGCGTGGAGTATTTTGCCAGGTAGTAATAAGTGGCCTCGTCGAAGCCTTGGGGGAGCTTGTAGTCGCAGCTCCAAAGGAATGGATTGACGGGGTCCTTGACCATGGGAATGGTGTCTCCCCCGACCACGGCGAAAACTTGGATTGTGTCTTGGTTGACTTTGCGGTCCTGAATGTCCAATTCGGTTTGCAAGGTATAAATGCCAGATGGGTTCTGGCTCAAGTTCCCCGAAGTCAGGTTAATGAAGCTTGGTTGGTTGCAGCTTGTCAAAAAGCACAAGCTTGCTGACAAAAGGATTGATTTGGATAATGTGGAGAATGTGTTCATCATAAGTTTGTCCATATAGGTTTGTCAGTTGGTAGACAATGTTCGTTCAAGAAAAGCAAGAAGCAAATGTCCCTGCCTTGGGTTTGTATGCGCATGTTCCTTTTTGTTCAACCACATGCGACTTTTGCGCATTTTACCAAGAGAGACCAAGCAAAAAGGGTTTTGATGAGTTTTTTCTTGGTTTGAGACGCGAAATCGAGCGATTTCCGGGCGATCGACTTTTCTCCACTGTTTTTGTTGGTGGCGGCACGCCGGGATTGCTGTCAAGCGCCCAGCTTGAAGAGTTGTGCCGAATCATAAGGGATGCGGGTTTGATGGATGGATGCGAGTGGACCGTGGAGGTGGCTCCTTCCGAAATCAGCAGCGAAAAGCTTGATGTTCTTGCTGAAGGAGGAGTCACGCGTATTTCCCTTGGCGTTCAAACCTTTTCCTCTGAGATGATGAAGTCCTTGGGGCGCCATCATAAAGTGGAGAAGGTGTTCTCCGCTTATACCCTGATTCGAGAAAAAACCGTCTTCCGAGTTAACCTGGATTTACTTTTCGGTGCTCCCGGGCAGACCTTGGATATGTGGGAGCTTGACTTGAGGACTGCAGCCAAATTGGAACCCGATCACCTTTCCACTTATTGCCTCACTTTCGAGGAGGATACGGCCATGTACGTTCGTTTGTCCGAAGGCAAGGTCAAGCTGGACGTCGACAGAGAGGCCGAGTTTTACGAGAAGGCATGGAGCCTGTTGCCTCAGTTGGGATATCCGCAGTATGAAGTTTCCAATTTTTCAAGACCGGGCCGAACTTGTCTGCACAACCTGAATACCTGGAGAATGAACGAATGGATCGGTTATGGTCCGGGTGCAGCCACTCAGTACTCGGGAGTGCGGAGGAAAAACTCCGCAAGCTTGGAAAAGTGGTCGGCTGATATGGCGGAGGGGAAATCTCCTGACTACGAAGAGTATATCGAAGTTTGCGATCTTGATTTGGCCGGGGATGCGATCCTGTTCGGATTGAGAATGAACGAAGGCGTGAACCTGAATGATTTGGCCGTCCGCTTCAATCTTTCCGACGGTTGCCTGGACCCCGTGCGATCTTTTTTCGAAAAACTTAGGGGGGAGCGATTGATGAGGGAGGTCGACGGCTTTTCGATACTTACCCAAGACGGCAGAATGCGCTGTGACGCGATTGCTTCTGAAATTCCGGAAATCTCAGGTCAGAAGTCTTGAGACAGAGCCTCCTTCAGTAGTTCCAGGCTCTCGGGCAGTCCGCCTGGGCGCGCTCGGGCAAGCCAAAGCGATTCGTATTTTTCAAGGATCGGTTTCGCACCGGAAGACTTTCTCACCCCTTGCCCCCGAATCATTCGCAGTGCTTTCTCGAAGGCAATAATCGAAAGCTCGATCCCCAATTTTGCTTCTTCGATCGACAAGCTTACTAGAGCCGACCTTGACTTTTCGGGAAGTTTCTTTCGGGATTCGAGAAGAAAGCTCAAGCCTCTTTCCAGTTGTCGTGAGCTTTGCTTTTCGTCGAGATACTTTGCGAGTTTGTCTTGCTTTGGCTCGAAAAAAACATACCAGGGCAAACTGGTGTTTGGGAGTCGTGCTCCTACGATCTCGTCGAGCTTGCCGATTTCCAATATGATTTCCGCCGGACTTTCCGGAGTGCAATCGAAAACCAAGCGGTTTGTCGCATCGGCGACCTGACCATCTTCAAGCTGCTTCCCGTTCCATGCCAAATGGGCTGCGTAAACGAGCGGGGGGTAGAGGACGGTCCATGGTTGATGGTTTCCGCAGTCTCCCCAACTTGTAAGGAGGATACCTTCAGCTTTATGTTCGATGGCGTTTTGAACCGCAGACTCGACGTTGGCTTTCGCGTTTTGCCATCGTCCGGTAAAACTACGCCAAGTCCCGGTCCCTGGAGCCAGGCAGTAGGAAAGTCCGCATGAAGAGATGGTTTCCGCCTGAGAAGCGAATGGGTGATTCGCCTCGTAGCCCCAAATGATCGGTGATGCGGAGGGAGAAAGAAGGGATGCGTTTTCCGGTTTTTCGAGGAGTACGTCCGCCCAAAATTGCATATGCTTTCCATGTTTTTCAACGAGTTTGCGAATGCCTTCGAGGTGATCGAGGTAGACCTTGTCCTTGCCTCTGCGTTTAATCTCCTTCTTGCTCCAGCCCTGTCCAAGCTCCCAAGGTTCGTCCATGCCGACGTTGAATTTGTCGGAACTGAAGTTCGGCAAGTATTCCGAATACAGAGAGTTAACGAAGTCCAGGCTTGATTGATTCGGTTTAAGAGTGGTTCCGTGGTCTCGAATGATATATGGGGTTTCCCTGCGGAAGCCATCCGGGCATTCGGCCAAGTGCTTGTAGGGTTCGTGCATGAGCCATCTCTCGAAGTGGCCGAATGAGTTCAGGTTGGGAACCAGTTCGATGAAGCGATCTTTGCAGTATTGGTCGATTTCGCGGATTTCTTGGCCGGTAAGAGGAGAGGCTTCCTTCCAGACTGACTCATGATCACGAAAGGCGAAGGTGTGCTCGACGTAAAGTTGCAGTTCGTTGAAACGAAGTTCGGCCAACAAGTCGATCAGACCAAAGATTGTTTTCATGGTGGGAACCTTGCATCGGCTTACGTCGAGCATGAAACCTCTTCGTACGAGGACAGGACCATCTTCGACTTCGATGCAGGGAAGACTTCTGGGGGGAGGTTCTCCCTCCATCAACTGAGAAAGGGTGGTGAGGGCTCTGAAAATTCCTGTTTTTTGGCCTGCGGCAATGGTAATGCCATCTGGAGAAATTCTCAATTTATAGGCTTCGGAGCAGGCGAGAATTTCCTTTTCGACCACGAGGTGAGTGTTTCCGGAATCAGGTGTCTCGGAGACGCCGATCCGTTTGGCAAAAAAACGGACTGTCTCTTCGAAGGAATTTTCTTCCGTCCGCCAACTTGGAACGGAAGGCAAGGGAAAGGTTCCGGGTCGCTCGACCGCCTTTTGCGGTCGGGGAAAAACGTTTTTTAGGGATGGAGTCTTCAAGTTTTTGCTTTTTTTGCGAAGAGCAGGCCACATCCCCAGGTAATGAAAACGGTGACTGGCCAAGCCCAGGCAGAATGAACGATTGGCTTCAGCTTGGCATTGTCTTCGGCCAACCCCCCCCATGAAGCCGCTTCCTTTGCGGAAAGGATTTCGAAATTGATCAGGATCTGGTAAAAATCCGGGCGGATGTAGGCCACAAGAAGAAAGGAAAGAGCAAAGCCTATTGCGATCCCTGCGGTACGGGCTTGTGGCGTGAAGAGAGCCGCAAGGAACATTCCGAGCATCGGGCCGGTTGTGTAAGAAATCATTCCGAAGGCCAAGTTGACTACGTTGACGTTGCCCCGGAGCGAATTAAGCTCAATGGCAAAGGCGGACAGAGCGATTCCCCAAAAAAAGACGAGGATCCTCGAGTACAGCAATTTTGCTTTTTCGTTATCAGGGTTTGTTGTCCGGGTTTTGAACAAGGATAGCGTGGTTTGGGAGAGAGCGGCCAAGATGGAGTCAAGACTAGAGATGGCGGCAGCAAAAATACCAGCTAGAATCAATCCGCGTAGGCCGACGGGAAGCTCGGTCACGATCCAAACGGGGTAAATGTAATTACTGTCCTCGGCAAAGATGGAGGGCTCAATGCCAGCGGCGCGCATCGGTTCGTAATAGGCAAAGAGGGCGGCTCCTATCACGAGCATGAGAGTGGTCAGCAACAGGGCCGCCGAACTGGTGATCATGGCCTTGCGGGCATCGGCTGAATTTTTGCAGCAAAACATTCTTTGGGCATTGAGTTGGTCGACTCCGAAGGCGCTTAGGTTTTGGAAGGGAACGGCAAGGATTGCCACCCAAAGCGTAAAGCCGACCGCAGGATCGCTGGTCAGGTTGAGAAGGGTGAGCTTGCCCGATTGATCCGCAACCTCGACCATTCCCGTCCATCCTCCTTCGATGGAGGAGATCATCCATGCAAGGGAGACGAGTCCGGCTCCGACAAAGAGAAAAAATTGCATGACGTCGGTCCAAATGACGGTACGCATCCCTCCCATCAGGGTCCACCCTACGGCAAAGACTCCGATAATCCAAATGCATTCGTGGAACTCCAAAGGGGTTACGACCTTGAGGGCAAGCGCGGCAACAAGGACCCGTACGCTTTGGCCGAGGATTCCTCCGATTTGGAAAATAATGGTAGCCAACCGCTTGGCCCCGATTCCCAATCGGCCTCCCATGTAGTCATAGGGACTGTAGATATCTCGCTGGTAGAAAACCCTGACGAAGTAGATGCCAACGATGATGCGAGCGATGATGGAACCGATGCCCCACTGGAGGTAAGTGAAGTTGCCGCCAGAGGCGTAGACCATTCCGGGTACGCCGATGAAAGTGACGCCGCTGATTTCCGTGGCGATGATTGAACCCGAGACGGCCAACCAGGGCAGGGATCTTCCTCCAAGGAAGAAATCCTTGATATTGGCCTGCTTGCCTCTCAAAAGGTGGCCGACCCATGTTGTCAGCAACAAGTATCCTCCGACCACGCACCAATCGACGCTGGTGAAACTTTGGTGAAAATCCATCCCTCCCAAAGCAAAAGGAGTTTTTGAGCAAATGGAAACGGAAAAGCTCCTTTCGTGAATAACATTCCAAAATGGGAACAAGTTCTTGTTTTCCTCCTCGTTTTATTCCATAAGTATAAATGGATGAAGGTATTCACACTGTTGATTGGAGGGGCGGCTCTTTTCATCGCTGGATGCGCGGCGTACTTCAGTGTCCGGGGGATTGCCCTTACTTTCGGGGCGGTTAGTGCGTTTACCATACCGATCATCATCATGGCCTCGAGCTTGGAGTTCGGCAAACTCATCGCCGCTTCCTTTCTTTACAGGCATTGGAATACCTGCAACAAGACCCTGAGGTCTTACCTCAGCTTTGCCGTTGTTTTGCTTGTTGGCATAACTTCGGCCGGGATTTACGGATATCTGTCACAGGCCTTCGAGCAGACTCTCAATCAGGTAGAAGGGTATGAACGGGAGATAGTAAGCCTTCAGCGCCAACAAGGCGAATACGACCGGTTGGTTTCGGCTTACCGGACTTCCGGCCAAAAGGGTTCGGCCCTGCGCGAGGAAAAGCAGTTGGAGGAGCGCAAGCGCTTGGAGTCATACATCAGTGAAAGAAGGGAAGATATCAAGGATGCGGAGACTTCCAAGGCGAACTATGCCGCTCAAACCGATCAGATGATCGTTGGGGAACAGGGAAGGCGTGAAGCCGAGCAGAAAAGGCTAGAGTCCGTCATTCAGATACGCCGTCAGGACATAGGGGCCCTCGAGAGTCAAAAGAGAGAATACAAGGCAGAAGTCGATGCGAGAATTCAGCAGGAACTTGCCAAGGAGGCCAAGGTCAACGAACGCCTGGCTCAGATCGACGTCGAGGAGCAGACCAAAGAGGCCAAGGTTAACGAGCGCCTTGCCGAACTCGATGCGGCAGTCAAGGTCTACCGGGACAAAGGCAGGACTTTCTTAGAGGATGGAATCAAGAAGGCAAACGAGCTTCTCAAGAATCAGGCCGGCGAAAGGGAGGCTCTGCGCTCGACCCTTGCCTCAATCGGTGAGGCGTCCCAAAAAGAAAGGGAATCTCTTCGCTCTACCCTTGCTTCGATAGCTGGAGAAACTCAAAAGGCAAGAGACGACCTGGACAAGCGATACAAGGCTATCGACGAACGCATTGCCCTCGTGCAAAAGGAAATATCGGAAGCCAGTCTTAAGATTACAGGCTTGACGACCGGAGGAGCAGAGCAGGCGGATAACATAAAGACCGCTTTGGAGACCCTTCAGGTTGCTCGGGCGGGCGCCGATGCGAGAATTGCCAAGCTCGAGATCGAAATCGCCGATGCAAGCCGTAAGCTGACTGCCTTGAGTGAGACTGAATCCGTCTTTGGTCCTGACAGTTCGGCTGAACTTGAGGCCAAGAAAGGTGAACTTCTCGCCAAGAAGGAAGATGCGGAGCAGCAAATTTTGGAGCTCGAAGGAAAAATCCGGGCAACCGATATCGGATCCTTTAAGTTTGTGGCTCGGGCATTCGATCCGGAGGTAGCGGCGGCGGAGGCTACGGAGAATCCTCTTTTGATCAAGGAGGCCATGGACAGGGCCGTCAACCGGGTAGTCAAGTGGTTCATCCTGATTTTGGTCATCGTTTTCGATCCCCTCGCAGTGACGCTGGTCATTGCGTACAATGCATCCTTGCTCCGGAAAAATGAAGATGATTCGGAATCCGAAGAATCGACGCAAGATCGGACCGGGGACGTTTCCCCGACAAGTTTCTTCCGGGTTGCGAACTTACCCCTCATTTTGTTTCTCGGGGCAATAACCGCATGGGGAGCCTATCGTTTTTTTGATTCCGGTTCCGCCGAATCCAATGTCGGCAAAACATCCAAGACCGCTCTTCTTGGTGATTTGTCTGCTCGCCGTTTTGACGACAGGTCTTTTGCCTATGTTCCCGAAAGGGCTTTTGGGACATGCTCTTTTTCGGGTGTCCGTATGATGGAACAGGTGGGGGTGCCCAAGATTTTGTCCAATTATTTGACGGACCGAATCCCCTTTTTAGGTGATTTGGCCTGGGACCCTCGTTCCTGTGGCATAAGCCCGGAGGGTCGCGTCCTGTACTTTCTTCAGTTTCCCAGTCCTGATTTCATCGAGTCCCGTCCGCACGACGTGGTTTTCGGACTCGTCATGCCGATAGGCGATCAAGAATTGCTCAAGGACTTCGTTCTTCAGAAACTTGATCTCAAGTCCCAAGCGCCGAATTGGAAGGTTCATGAAAACAGTTCTCCGGAATTTCTGTCCATACGTCATAAAACCGCTCATGTTTCGTTGGGTATGGACAACAACTGCCTGGTCATGCTTACGTCATGGTGGCATGACAAACCGGATCCTGCTTTCTTAGACAAGGAACTGGAACAAGTTTTTCTTTTCGGTCAAGGGAGCGACACAGCGGTTTCGGGTTTTACGGGCCGACTCTCGGGAAACGACTACGATCTTGGGCTCAGTCTGAATGGCACTAATTTTTTTGAGAACTTTAAGAAAAACCCTCAGGAAGAAACGCTCTTCAACGAATTTCGGGATTACCTTTCGTTTCAGTTGACCGCCAAAGCAAAGGAGTCGACTGGGGAGGTTTCCTTGGAAGGGGAGTACGATTACGTCAAACCGGTGCTGAATTCTGACTTCGGGTTGCGGATTGCCGGCAAACTCGACGAGTTCAGGGATGGTTCCAACTCCCCCGGGTTGTCGGGAGCTTTCGGTAACTTCGTTGAAATCTTTCTGCAGAGGTTGGACTATCAGACGACAATCGATTTGTTGGGTAGAATCGATCTTTCCAAATCCAGTGGATTCGAAGGCTTCGATCCTGACTCGATTGACACCGGATCCCGTTTGCGGGACAGTTCGAACGGTGTTTTCTCCTTGAAGGTCAATTCAAAGGAATCCGGAGGCGATTCACTTTGCCTCATGATAGATCTTTTGGTGGCCGCCCTCAACCCATTGGCCCCTCCTCCCGTTGCCTCATCGGTTTCTGATGACGAATAAAGATCATCACTTTTGGGTTGTCCTTTTGTTTTTTTCGGTGGTTTGCATTTTTGGGTATGGTTGCGCGACGACACCCAAGAGCGATGACCAATCATCTTCCGATGACGAAAACAAAAGCTCGCTTTTTTTCCCTTCCGTCAGTTTTGATGAGTCGGAAAGCAGTGGCGTCGTCGACAAGAAGGAAAACGAACGAAGCAGGAGCGAGCCAGACCCGGTCGAATCGGATTCAAAACCTCAGGAAAACGCTTTGCCCGATCCATCGGCCAATCAATTGACTAATACGAGTGCGGAATCCGATCCCGTTGTTCCTCTTGACGACGGCAACCTAAATCCTGTGCCGAGTGCAGAGATTGAGCGTCGGGGCGAACCTTCCGCCTTACCTGAATCTGGGGCAAGTGGTGAAGAGGCAGGCCAAGCCGATTCGCGGTCTCCGTTCAATCAAGAGTCCGAGGGTGGAGAGGTTTCGGATTCGGTCAACACTGCGAAACCAACAATCCTTAGTCACGAAGAAGAGGATCCCCAATCGAATTCCCCTGCTTTTTCCACCGTCCTCGGTAAAGATGAAGGCGAAGGCAGGCATGCAGAGGACGAAAGTATTTTTTCCCCGAACCTCGCCAAGCCATCCGATCCTTCCAAGCCTCTTTTTCCCGATCTTCCTAAAACTAGGAAACCTTCGGATAAATTCGATCTCAGGTCGACAGACGAGAATCCCGGCATTTCTTCCTTTGATGAATCGGATACTGAGCCGGATAGCGGCTTGAAGATAGGAAATTCGACTGAGGTTTCGCTCGCACCCTCTTTACCCACTTCGCCTTCCCCGCAAATGAGCCAAAAGGTGGTTGGTGAAGATGAGCTGCCGCCGGCTTTGTCGGAAGGTGTCCGGGAAGGAGGCGATTCCCCTGATGATTCGGACGTAAAAGCAATTGGGTTTTCCAATCCTTTGCCTTTAACCTCCGTTGCGCGCCAAGGTCTGTCTCCCCAAGTTGGGTTTCGGGATAACCGAATTTCTTCTGATCGGGACGCACCTGAGGCCTTGAAGGTCGCTTTTTCCGGTGACGAAAAAGAGGTGGTGCCTCCTCCTCTCGCAGGGGCAACGCCTTCGGTCCGGTTTTTCGACCGAATAAATGCCGGTGGCAATCGTGCTGAAAGCGGGAACGCGAAAACTTTGGGTTTTTCGGATCGCAGGCCAAATTCCCGATTTCTGAAGCGAGGTTCTGACTCTTCCTCGAAAAACGTTTTTCAACCATCCGTTAAACCCAACGATTACAATTCCCTGAAAAACTTTCTGTCGAATCGCAACAAGCTTGACACGGGAGGAACATGGGGAGTCCCCTCTGCCGGCAATTACCCGGAGGCTGAGAAATTTCTCGAGTCAATCGATTCATCCAAGAGCGACGAATCCTCCCCCCTGCGGGAGGACGGGACGTCTCCAGATGATGCTCGCTATCAAAATGCCCTCGAATGGTTACGCTCAAGAGGGCAGGGCGTTGAATTGCAAAATTGAAAAACCGGGTCCCCAAAAAGTGGATTGCCTTGGTGTTGGCGGGCCTTTTGCTTTTGCTTGTCAGTCAGGTCGTCCGGGCCGTCCTTGACCTATCCAGTTTGAGGTTGGACGTTCCCGGTTATTGAGCGAACCTCAATTAAGTCGATAAACCAATCGAAGGTAGTATTTCAAGTCCAACTCTTCCTTGTCGGTTGCAGGGGTTGAGTTAAAGGTTCCGTTGACGCCCGATCGGATGTTCCAATTCTCTTTTTTATCCAAGGGGACGACAAGGGCGACGTCGTTGCTCAGAAGAAAGTCAGTAAAGTCGTTCACGCTCGGAACATAGGTAAGGTCTCCGTCGAGGGAAAGGAAGTTTCTGATTTTACGCGAGTATTCGAGACCGAAATCCAAAGCGGGTTCACTCAAGGTGGAATTGTTTGACGAATCGTATTCTTCAAGTCGAAAGGCAATACCCGATCGGGCGGACAAGTTATAGAAATCATTTTTGACCCAGAAGTATTTCAGCCCCAATGCGGCGGTTGCCCGCAGGTCTATTTCTTCCAACCTGTCGTTCTCCAGGTCCGTTTTCGCATACCATGCCAGTCTTTCATAGAATTTCGAGTCGTACTCGGCCCCAAATTTGGTTTCGTCGACTACGGTGACGTCGTTTTTGCTCGAGTTGTTGTAGGCAAGGTAGAGGTCGTATTCACGAAATTTGTTTCCGTAGGAGCTGTCCGCCCGGAAGCCAAGACCAAAGTCGCTTGTGTTTCCGGATGAGCCTGTGAAGTCAAACCCAAGTGCATGGGACCATTGCATGAGCAACGCTTTTTGCCTTTGTTTTTCAATGAGCGCGAGCGGGTCATCCGAATCTTCCGACCAAATGTGACGGATTCGGTCGAAATCAAAGGACAGGCCGTTACCCTGCAAACCAACTTTTCCAGCGGCGGCGGGAGTTACGACTTGGTTGAAGGTTCGGTTGTCGTCAAGTCGGAGCGAAATTGCGTCGTCTGAACTGATTGAAGATATTCGGGACACGGGAATCTTTAGTTTTCCCGCGAAATCAGTTTCGATGGTCAAGTTTCCATCCACGGAATTCACGACGCTGCCTATGAGGACGGAGCCGTTTTTTAGGACGACTTTGTCGGCAAGAAGGGCGCCGTGAAAAAGGAGGAAGAACGATAGGATGAATCTCATGAATGAATTTTTTAACCGGGAGGCCAATTCATCTGCCTTCCTCCGATAACGTGAATGTGAAGATGGGGCACGGTTTCGCCCCCGTGGCCCCCGTTGTTAATTACGACCCTGAATCCCTTGTCGAGTTTTTCGGAACGGGCTACTTCCCCAGCGACAAGAAGAAGCCTTCCAAGGATTTCGAGGTCATCCTCCTGAGCTTCCCCAATGCGTGGGATTGGCTTTTTGGGGATCACGAGAGCATGAGTCGGGGCCTGCGGAGCAACGTCTCTTATGGCAATGCAAACGGTGTCTTCGTAGAGAATTTCGGCGGGTATTTCGCGGTTGATGATTTTTTCGAATAGAGTGCTCACGTTCTGCCTTGAATGAGTGTTCTGAATCTCGGGGTGCAGGGAATCATTTGGAGGACCAGATCCTCAGGGATGACAACCAGAAATTTTCGAAGGCCATTTCTTCTTTGAGGTTTACTTCCATGAGGCCCGCGTTTCTTTCCAAGTTCTTGACGATGCGGGCAAGTTTGATGCCGTTTTTGGCCAATGAGCCCGATGGTTGAAGGAGTGCGGCCTTTCGGGTCCGATCCGCAAGCGCCCGGAGGAAGCGGGAGCGCACCCCTTTGCGAATGCTGACCTCCAAGGCATCCTTTTCCTTGTCATCGAGGTCGCGAGCCAACTCCTTGAGTTGACTTTTGCATTCTTCGTCAGACTTGCGCTTGATCAGGGCAATCATTCTTTCGGCCAAGCCATAGGCGGCGAAAACAGGAGTGGTCCGATCACTCATCAACTTTTTTCGATCGAGCATGAGCTTGATCCAGTCCGTGTAAGACTTTGAGAAATCTTCCCAATCGAGGTCGTTGGAATGTGTTTCGGAATGGCTTGTACGAACTTGAAGACAGCGACTCAGGATGGTCGGAAGGATGGAGTAGGGCCGAGTAGTCAAAAGGAAAAGGAAAGTCGAAGGAGGTGGTTCCTCCAATGTTTTGAGGAAGGCGTTGGCCGCCGCTTTTTTCATCCGGTCCGCCTCATGCACCAAAGCGACTTTCGCTCCTCCCTGATTGGAACTGCGGTTGAGTTCGCTGATCAGGGCTCGTGTTTTGTCGACTGAGATGATTCTCATCTTGCCACTTGGTCTCAAATGAAAAAGGTCGGGGTGCTCGACGGATTCGTCTGGCATGAGGAGGGCAGCGGAGGCAAGTTCGCGGGCTTGCCGTTCTAGTTCCTTGAAGTCGTTGCCGTGAAAGAGCAGGGCATGATGGAGGCTTCCTTCCGTCAGTCGTTGACGAAGCTTTGCAAGGGCGGAGGGTGATGTCGTTTCAGCCACCTGGGAGAGCGGGTTTCAGTCTTCGGAAAAGAACCGGGAATGAATCTCGTTCCAAATCGAAATTTCAATTTCATCCGGTTCTCCCAAACCGTCGACGACGAAAAATCTTTCGGGCAGGTTCCTCGCCAAATGCAGGTAGCCATCGCGTACTTTTCCGTAAAACTCGATATTCTCCTGTTCCATCCGGTCGGGCATGTCCGAAACGCGGTGCTTGATCCGCTCAAGGCCAACTTCGGCAGGGACGTCCAAAACGACCGTAAGGTCGGGAATGACCCCTCCCACGGCAAAGGAATTGATTTGGGTAATCGGATCGTCTGCAATTTGCCGGGCAACCCCTTGGTAAACAGTTGTCGAGTCCAAGAAGCGGTCGCAAAGAACGATTTTGCCGTTTTCCACTGCAGGCACTATGATCTCACGAACCAATTGAGCCCGGCTTGCGGCAAAGAGAAGGAGTTCCGTTTCGGGGAAAATGTTTTTCGAGGACTCGGCATGCATGAGCAGGTGGCGGATGTCTTCCCCTATGACTGTTCCTCCGGGTTCCCTCGTGACGACCACATCCCTGTGGTCTATGTCCTCCAATCGATCTGCCAATCTTCGGATTTGCGTTGATTTTCCACACCCCTCCGATCCCTCGAAGGAAATTAAGATTCCGGTTTCGTGACTCATGAAAATGATTCGCCGGACCTTTTGAGCAGTTCGACGACTTGGGTGGCGGATGGACTTTGCGCGGTACGGACATAGTGTCCCGAGGTGCAGGTGGCCAAGGCAAGAGAAGTTAGGGGAGAGAATCCGCAAAGTCTTGCGGAAGTGAACCCAGCATTGAAGTGATCGCCTGCTCCAGTAGTGATCTTTGGGTTTTCGGTGTAAGGACCCTCGCTCCACCAAGCACCTTCCTTAGTCGCGCAGGCGGCTGATTCGACCGGGTGGACGACGACGCAGGCAATTTCCAATTTACGGCGAATCTGCGTTGCCATTTCCTTGAGGGAATCCTCGTTTTTGTCCCCTTTGTCCAAACCAAGGGTATCGGATACCTGAAGGGCTTCGTTGAAATTAAGACCCAAGGTGACTTCGGCATGAGCTTGAAACCTTGTGATGACTCGAAGGACTTCGCGGATATCTTCAGCCGAGCGCTTGGCCGGATCGGTAAGGTCGAAAAAGAAGTTTCGAGTGTCCCTGGGAGGCAGGTTCGGCATGATTCGATCAACGATCTCGACCAGGATGGAAGTCATTTTGGGGATCATGGTCCAATTTACGATCGAGACCACGTCGGCTTTGGCGAGCATATCGACAAAGGTTCCTTCTCCGCAAACTTCCAAAATCCGCTGGTAGTCAATTTCCCCAAGGCTTCTCATATTACCAAACATGAGTTTTCCATCCTTGAACTCGGCCGCTGTCGTAATGCCTGGGTCGGCAAGAGAAACGGCTTCGGTTTTTTCGGCGAATTCCTTGAAAACCGGATCCACCAGCGGACGACCAAGGGCTCCCACGTACCGTACGCCAAGCCCGAGGGAAAGAAGGGCGTTGGCCATAATCGGCCCGTTCCCCCCCAGTTTGTCGAAGCGGGGATAAAACTCGATGTTGGCGCTCTTTCCCGCAGCAGCCGTAATTCTTGAGCCTAGGTCGGCAATTGTCTCGATGGGGTCAAAGTTGTCCTCAAGACCGTGTCTCTTGTCCACGGGAGTGACGATTTTGTCGACGAATCCGTCCAGCCCGACCACTGACGTTTTTCCGGCTGGATTGAAAGCCTTTTGGTTTAGCTCCTCGGTGATTTTTGGTGAAATGCGCATTCTGAATTCTGATTAGATTTCTTTCGAAAAATGAGCAAACTTAATCGCTCCCCGTTCAGATTTGACTCTTAGAACGCAAATTTTCGTTGATCTCCCTCGGGAAAAAGGAAAGATGAATTAGGTGGTAATTGTTTTGGAGGATTGGATAAATGATTGAAGTAAATGCTATGGTGTTCGGATTGGCGGAGGTAAAGCTTATCGAGTATTTCGTGGACTCCAACTTAGCCGGCAAGATCGTGATTGCCTTATTAGTTGTAATGAACTGTTACGCAATGACCTTGATGTGGACCAAGTATCAGGAACTAAAAAAGGCGATTCGTCACAATGCGCGGGACGAAAAGCGGTTGAACGACTTGCCGTCGATTTATGATTACGACGACGCTCTTTTTCCCGGGGAAGGCAGTCCTTACCTTAAGATTTGTTCCCGGGCCATGGAAGCGGCGAGAAGGAGCAGTCAAGACGGCAAGGTTCGGATGAATTACGTTGAGAACGCCATCAAGCGGGCTTTGGCCGAAGTGGGGGATCGTTACGAGGCCAAGATGTATTGGTTGGCGACCATTGTCTCGGGAGCTCCTTTCCTTGGTTTGCTTGGCACCGTATGGGGAGTCATGGACGCCTTCGGGACCATGGATAGCGGAGGAGCCACCATCGAGCATCTTGCTCCGGGAGTCTCGGGGGCTTTGCTTACTACGGTAGCGGCCTTGTGCGTGGCCATTCCAATCGTCTTTTTTTACAACGGGTTGCTTGGCACTACTCGATCGGCCATGACCAAATTGGAAAACTTCGCCAGCAACTTGGCGGACAGGATCGAAATAGAGAAAGATTCCTGAGGTCGTTATCCCCGCTGGAGAATTTCAAGCATGGCAAGAGATTTCAAGAGGACGAACAAGTTGGCAGTCATTTCCGATTTGAACGTCACGCCCTTGATCGACTTGGCCTTTTCGCTTCTCATTATCTTTATGATCACGACCCCGGTTATCGAGCAATACAACCGGATCGACTTGCCCGAGCAGTCCACCGACAGTTCTCAGTCGCCCCCGGAAAAGAAAGACAGGTTTATCACCATTGACGCGCAAGGGCTTTATCATTGGGACAATGATCCCGTCGGCAAATCGGAACTTGCTGCTCAACTCGACCAAATCATGCAGGCGGAAGGCGAGCAACCCGTCATTCACATCAGGGGGGACCGGAATCTTCTCTGGCAACAGATCATCGACGTGATCAACATGCTCAAGGAGAGAAACCTAACCAAACTGAGCTTGGACACGAAAGCCGGTTAACCTTTCCAGCCTTAAACACTTTCCTTGTCTTCATCTTCGAAATTGCCCTGTTCATTGGTCGGGACTATTATGTCTGGATCTTTTTCCAAATGAGCACCAACACTCATGACGACGGACTGATCAGACTTAAAGCGGCGCTGGGTTCTTGTGTTCGCACGGATGACGATGCCTTGTTTCAAGCTTCGTTCGACGGATTGAGGGTGGAAGCTCGACCAAACGCCGTCGTTAAGGCCGAGTCAGGGGAGCAGGTCGGATTGGTTCTTTCGATTGCCAATGAATTCGGCGTTCCTGTTACGACTCGAGGTGCCGGTTCTTCCCTTACGGGGGGCGTCACGCCGCTTTCTGGCGGCTGGGTTTTGGACCTGAGTGGTTTGAACGACATCGACATTGATCCCTCCAATATGTTGGTTCGTTGCGGTCCCGGAGCGATCGTTGCCGACTTGCAGAAAAAAGCTTTTGATGCGGGCCTGTTTTACCCGCCTGATCCTTCCTCCAAGAAATTTTGTACGATTGGCGGCAACATTGCCTGTAACGCAGGAGGGTTGCGGTGCGTGAAATATGGAGTTACCCGTGATTACGTTCTTGCTCTTTCCGGCTACCTTGCGACCGGAGAATTCGTGACCTGGGGCAGAGCGACCCGCAAGTTTGCCACCGGATACAACCTCCGCGACCTTTGGATCGGGAGCGAGGGGACTTTGGGGGTCGTAACCGAAGCGGTTTTGCGCCTTGTTCCGCATCCCAAGAAACGCAGGACGTTCATTGCCGCATTCTCAAGTGAGAAAACTGCCTTGAACGCACCTGTTGCCTTGATGAAGGTTGGTCTGAGGCCTTCCATCATTGAGTTTCTCGATCAGTGGACGGTTGACTGCCTTCAGAAGTACACAGGCAAAGAAATCTTTCCCGGTTTTGGCGCGAATCCCGTACTGCTTGTCGAATTGGACAGTCCGGGGACTGCTCTTGAAAGCGAGAGTGAAATTTTCGCAAAGTGGTTGCGCGAAAATGCGTTACAATCATCCGTGGCGAAAAGCGAAGCCGAGGCGGAAGAATTTTGGGAGGTCCGGCGTCAAGGTTCTTCATCCATGAAGAAATTAGCCGATACCAAGCTGAACGAAGATATCGTCGTTCCCTTGGGCAAACAGGTCGAATTGGTTGAGTTCGTCAGTTCCTTGAGGAAAGAATCAAAATTGAAAATCGGTGTTTTCGGGCATTGCGGGGATGGGAATCTTCATGTCAATTTCATGTACGACGAAAGTGATGCCGAAGAAACGAAACGTGCGGTCGGAGCCTTGCGCGAACTCATGTCAAAAGTCGTTGAGCTCGGAGGAGCGATAAGTGGCGAGCATGGAGTGGGTTTGGCGAAAACTCCCTTCGTCCGAATGCAATTCAATGATGCGGAGTGGCGGGTTATGAAATCAATCAAGCAAGCCATGGATCCCAAAGGAATCCT
Source organism: Opitutia bacterium (assembly GCA_038121045.1). Taxonomy (GTDB): domain Bacteria; phylum Verrucomicrobiota; class Verrucomicrobiia; order Opitutales; family Seribacteraceae; genus Seribacter. The sequence goes on along the minus strand of JAYOMW010000007.1, from coordinate 21,613 downwards.
TAATCCGGGGAAAATCTTTGACGTTTTCAATCCTTGGGAACAAAAGAAGATTAAGGTGCCCTTGCCTTGGGAACGTACCGAGGAAGACTTGGCATAGATCAGATTATGAAAACACCCTACATTCTCCTTCTTTCAATCGCATTCAGTTTTTTACAAACGGTTCATGCTGCGGACGAGACCTTGCATTCCTGGACGGACAACCAAGGCAGAACCCTGCAGGCTTCCTTTCTCAAGTCAGACGGTACGATCGTTACGATCAAGTGGAACGGAAAGGACGTTCCCATTCCTCTCGCCACTCTTTCTCCTGAATCTCAGGCTTTGGCTGAAAAACTCGCCCAAGCCAAGAACGCCGCTCCTTCATCCGCCGGGATGCATTCTTGGACCGATACTCAGGGAAGAACTTTGCAGGCCATTTTCATAAAGGCTGATGCGACTACCGTCACCCTGAACTGGAACGGTCGGATCGTTCCCATTCCCTTGGCTAGCCTCAATGCAGTTTCGCAAAAGCTCGCCAAGGACTTGTCCTCCGCTGGCTCGAAGCCGGTGACAGCACCCGAACCCAAGCCAAAACCAACTCTCAAGCCTACCATTGTTGACGGAGAACTTTCGTTGGATGCAGAGCATAATTGGCAGAGCACGGACGGAAACGTCATAACGGCGAAATTTATCTCCTTAGAAGGAGAGGACGTGAACCTGGGGCTCTTTTCCGGTCGCAGAGAAAGTTCCGTTCCTTTGTCCAGGTTATCGGCTGATTCGCAGGCTTTGGCCAAAAAACTCCACGGTATTTACCAACAAAAGGAAAAGGTTGCCTTGCAAGCTGCCAAGAAGAGAAAGTCGATGAAGGTTCCCGAACTAGCCGACAACGCCCTCGATGATATGCATGTGTGGAAGAGCTCGGACGGCAATGAAATCGAGGCAATGTTTGTGGCTGCCGACGAGTCGGTTTTGACTCTTGTTATGAAAAAAAACCCAAGCCGTCCTTACGAAATTCCCTGGAATCGTTTGGACGAGCCTTCTCAAGCACTGGGAGAAGGACTCAGGAGGCTAAAGGAAAAGCTCATGCCCAAGAATCCTCGCATTCTCCCCGCCAAAGGAGGTCGTCTCGCTTCTTACGGCGAAGGCAAGTGGAAAGGGTACAACACTGTGTTGGAAAGCGCCATTTACGACGTCGCCCTAAGTTCCAATGGGCATACGGTCAACATATGGCTCAAGGAGTTTGGCTCGAACAAAAACGAAGGGGATGGAGAACGTGCGACGGAAAGACCCCTTCAAGTACATTTCCGAGCTAACTATTGGCTTAAGAGCGACGGAAAGAGAAGGGTTCATAAGTACAGGAAAGTGACGTCATTCGAGAATCCTCCCGAGGTCTCTATGGATCGCGAAGAAACAACGATCAAAGGAACTTACGATAATAATTCCACTTTCGAATATACCATGGAAATCAACCACCGTGGGCTCAGCTTTTGGGGAAAGATGAAAGAAAGTAGTGGGCAGGAGCACCCGACTGTCTTCTCTATTGTCATGTCGACCCCGAATATAGCCCCCGAAGCAACCAAGGAGGGTTTGACCTTGGCGGCTATCAAGGAAATCGTTGGTACGGGCGCCCTTTACGTTGACCCTCTTGAAGCGAAGAGAATCAAGTTGCCGATGGCGGAAAAATGGGACGATTTGAAAAAGGAGTATAACGGGAGGACGGCCAACCCGATCAAATCTGCGGAGCTGAACGGGAAGCCATTCGGTTCTCACAAGATCATGTTGGCTCCGACCAACGTCAAGGGCATGCATTTTCATTGGGGAAAAGGATACAGTGGAATGTTTCCTTTTCAAAGTATCTATCTTTCCTACCGGACGGAAGAAGCCATGAAGGCCATAGAAAGCTATGGCGAGGGCAAGCTTGATTCAGACCGATTGCTTATTCCCAAGAACAAGCGCTTGAACGTAAAGATCATTCGTGGGCGGGGGTAGTTTTCCATCAGGGTGGATCCAGGCAATCTCTTGGGTTGCCCTTCCGTTTCTTTTGTGTGGAGAGAAAGTCCGCGTAGCGACTTTCAATTTGCAAAACTACCTGATCATGGATCGCATGGTGGAAGGGGAGTGGAAAAGAGATTACCCAAAACCGGAAAAGGAAAAGCGTGCCTTGCGCTCGATCTTAAAAAAAATTGATGCCGACGTCGTTGCTTTCCAGGAGATGGGAGGGCGTCCTTTTCTTAACGAACTTTGGATGGATTTGAACGTCACCAAAGGACCAATTTATCCCCATGCGATTTGGATGCCTGCAGGCGACGCCAAGGAAGTTCGGCACTTGGCCTTGTTTTCGAAAATTCCCTTTGGTTCGGTTCGGATGCACCACGACATTGAGTACCCATATTTCGGGGAGCGGAAAACTCCTGACCGTGGAGTTCTCGAGGTAACTTTCGATTCCAACGGAACCAAGTGGAAACTCGTCAATCTGCATTTGAAGAGCAAATGGACGGAGAGAAAAGATGACCCGGAAGCAAAAATCCGTAGGGAGAAGGAAGCCAGGGCCATTCGTGACTACCTTAGAAAGACCAATCCGCCGGAAAGCAAACCACACTATTTGGTGGTGGGTGATTTCAATGACCATCGGAACTCCGCCCCTTTGCGGAGATTTTTGCAGGTTAATGATACCGTATTGACTTCCATGATTCCATGCGAGGATTCCCGGGGGCACAGATGGACCCAGCATTGGGCCAAGGCGGATAGTTATTCCAGGTTTGATTACATTCTTGCCACACCTCCAATGCTTAAGAGGTGGATTGCTGGATCTGGCAAAGTCGTCGACGGGTCCGATTCGGCACTCGCATCCGATCACCGCATGATCTTTGCCGATTTTCGGTTTTGATTAGTTCGGATGACTTGCCGCTCCCACGAGAGATCGAATTCTTTATCTTGCCTCAATAGTAGTGGAAGTCGGTAGAAGTAACGCCAACCCTGCAGGGTCCGATGCTTTCGTGAATCACCATCTGCTTGGCATTTGTTTCGTGGCGCAGGGTAGGGTAGCGCCAGGAATCGTCAACTATGATTAGACCGCCATCCTTGCAAACCCATTGCTCGGCCAAGCGAAAACAAGACTCGCGGGCAGACCAATTCGATTCCGGACCAAAATGGTCTTCCCCGTCGATAACAATGACGTCGGGCGTTGATTGAAGCGCTTTTGCATAAGGAGAAGCTAGAAATTCTTTTTCGCTCTCAAGGTTGATTTCGCGATGTCGAAGAAGACAGTTGCTGACTTTCTCCTTCGTTAGGATCTTCTCAACCTGCTCGAACCAGTTCGGGTCATGCTCTATGGAAGTTAGTTCCTTGCATCTTTTGGCAAGATACAAAGTGGACCCTCCGGATCCCCATTCGAATACACGATGATCGCGGTTGAGGTGCTCATCCATTTTGCGGATTGCAGATAGCGACCACCAGGGAAGAGCCAACTCGAGGGGACTGCTTTTTGTAACTGAATATCGAAAATAGGGGATGATGTTTTGCGGTTTGGAAAGCAAGTGCCCCACTACTTTCAAGGTTCTTTGAAAATTCGAAAGATACATGGTGGAAGCCTGAAAGTACTTTCGCCTTAATCTTCAGCCCGTTTTTTAAAGTGGGGTATCGAGGATTAGGATTTCCAGAGGCCTTTCTCTTCGATCATTTCAGAAACGCATACGGGCAAGCTTTCCTTCCAGCCGGGTTTGCGTTTGAGTACCTGTTCGAATATGTCTCGGGAGAATAGTTTCATGTTTTGCCTGTCGCAATTCAGGATGGTCTCAAGAAACCCATTTTCCCTTACGTATTTGTATAAATTCCTTAGGTTCTTCGCAACTAGCAGGTTTTCGATCGTGACCAACCCGTCGTCGCCGGCCTTCACTTCAACATTGTCACCGATTTTAATTTGCTTTCGATATCTATCGAAATTTTCCTGTTCGATCGGGTAGGCGTAGATTTTGACGTTGTCTTTGAACAAAATGCCAAATGCCTCAAGTATCCCTCCCTCCATCGAAGAGTAGTATTCCTCTTTGAATATATCGGCCAAGTTGTTCAGTCCCATCACCAACCCGATTGGCTTGGTGACGTATCTGCGCAAATAGGCCGACAACTTGTAGTATTCAAAATAGTTGGAAACGAGTACGCCGTAGCCGCAGGAATTGATCACTTCGATTCTGGCGAGAAAGTCTTCGTGATCTATGTCCCCGCTTGCCAGAAGGTTGCCGAGGGTCAATTCCATGAAAGTTTCAATGTTATCCTTGTCGACGTCTTCCCGTGAAGAGAACTGATCCTTCGCTTTTTCAAGCATGTCGATATTGACTTTGGTGAGGGGCCGAAAACTTCCTCTTTCGATCAGGCATGCCTTTTTGTAGAGTTTGTCAGCCGATTGCACGATATAACCGCTGTTATCGAACATGACGGCCTGCGTGAGGCCGGATTCAGCAAGTTTGAGGCAAAGGATCCGATTGTCGACGGACTCGAATTCAGGACCGTTGAACTCGATCATGTCAACCTCGACGCGACCATCCCCAATGCTATCCGTCAGGCTTGAAATGAAGGCGTCCGGAGATTTGTGGAAATGAAAAGCCCCATATGCGAGATTGACTCCCAGCATTCCAATTGCTTCCTGTTGCAGACGGTTATCCAGGTCAAGCATCCGAACATGCATAATGATATCATGGTAATCCGACCCAGGCCGTAATTGGAAGCGAATGCCCATCCAACCGTGACATTCGTTGTTCTTTTGGTAATTGAGGGCGGATACGGTGTTCGCGAATGCGAAGAAGAAAGTATCTTTTCCTCGGTTTCCCGAAAGTCTTTGCTCGAGAAGTTCATACTCGTGAGACATCATTTGAACGAGTCTTTTGCGGGAAACGTATCGACCTGCTTCTCCATAGATCGCATCGCTAAACTTCATGTCGTAAGCTGAAATCGTTTTCGCTACCGTCCCCGCGGCGCCTCCTGCTTGGAAAAAGTGCCGGGCGACCTCTTGACCGGCTCCGATCTCTGCAAAAGTGCCGTACTTAGACGAATCCAAGTTGATATTGAGGGCTTTTCGCTCGACTGTGAGGTCCTTGTCTTCCATAAACACGTTAAACTGCCTTCTTTTTAACGGGAGGCAAAGTTTTTCTTCGATCCCGTTTCAAAAGATTTTCCCGAACAAAACATGAAGCCTTTTTTTGTAGACGTCTTGAAGCGATTGGCGGTTACGACCGTTTCGACATTTGTCTTCGCTTTGTTTTCTATCATCCTGCTCAGCGTATTCCTGTCGTCTCTTCTTGTGCAAAAAGAAGTCAAGGTCGAGAGGGGTTCCTTTCTCGTTCTGGACCTGAGCATGAACTTGACGGACCGTCCTGCAAGCATGCGGCTCGAAGACCTCACTCGACAGGCCCTCACCGATCAAGTGGATCCGCCCCATTATCATTTGCTGGAAGTCCTCCGGGCGATCCGCAAAGCAAAAAAAGATGATAAAATTATCGGTATATTTATTAAGGGAGGGTTCATGCCATCCGGATATGGTTGCGGGTACGAGGCGGTTCGGGAGTTGCTGGACGGCCTCAAGGACTTTAAGAAAAGCGGAAAGCCGATAATCGGATTTTGCCACAGTCCAAGCCAGCTTGATTATCTCGTTTATTCGATTTGCAACGATTTGCACATGGATCCTTCAGGCATTCTCTTGTTGAACGGCTTGGCGAGCGAAGTAACCTTTTTGGGCGAGGCTTTCGCCAAATACGGGGTCGGAATCCAGGTCTTGCGGGTGGGTGAGTTCAAGGGGGCTGTCGAACCCTTCACCTCTTCGGGGTTTAGTGAGGAAAATCGCTTGCAGATTAGTAGGTTGCTTGATTTGCGATGGAGCAACTACCTAAACTCGATTATCGAAAATCGTTCTTTGTCCGTCGATTTAGCCGACTTCAATCAAAGCCTTGGGGAGAATTATTTATTTGAGCCCGTTCAAGCGACTGAACGAGGATTGGTGGACCGCGTAAGCTCCAGAGATCAAGTTTTCGATCTTTTGGAGACCCGCGGCAAACTTGATTCGGCTTCAGGAGAGTACCTGAAGGTATCTCTACTTGATTACCTCGACCGGCCAAACTCTCCCTCGGTTATGGAGGAAAAAAAGAATAACGGCGTGCCAAAAGTCGCTGTTCTTTACGTGGAAGGAACGATCACCGACGGATGGAGCGACGATGGTTTTTCAGTGGGAGGGAATGAAATTGCCGACAGGATTCGGGAGATCAGACGCGATCCCCAGTACAAGGCGCTGGTTGTCCGAGTCAACAGTCCTGGTGGAAGCGTTTCCGGTTCCGATACCATCCTGTTGGAAATCAAGAGAGCGAGGGAAGACGGTCTGCCGGTGGTCGTCTCGATGGGGGCGGTTGCTGCCTCAGGGGGATACTGGATTTCAACGGAATGTGATCATGTCTTTGCAGGCAAGCAAACGATCACAGGGTCAATTGGGGTATTTGGAATTCTGCCCAATGTCGAAGACTTGGCAGGTCGGTTTGGAGTCCGATGGGACGTCGTCAAGACACAGGACTCTTCGGACTTAATGACGGTTTCTCGTCCTAAGACCAATGCCGAACTAGGGGTGCTTCAAGGTTATGTCGAGCGGATATACGATCGTTTCATTCAACTGGTGGCCCAGAGCAGATCAAAAGAAATTGAGGATATCGAGAAAATTGCCCAAGGGCGCGTTTGGATCGGCGAGGATGCCCTTAAGCTAGGCTTGGTCGATGAGTTCGGAGGGATTGAAAAATCCATCAGGCATGCAGCCAAACTAGCAAACCTTAAGAAAGAATTCGACGTTGTCGAGTTCCCCCATCTAGGAAGTCCTTTCGATGCCTTGACCGACGCATTGCAGGCTTCCTCTACGCGGGTTGCTTCTTCCTGGACCGGTGAACTGTCTATTGACAAAATTCTTCGGGATTTGGAGTTCTTGTTACGAAACCTTAGAAATTTAAATGACCCAAGGCATGCGTACACTCTTCTTCCGTGGTACGCGGGTACTTTCGGTTTTTAATCCCTCAAAGCATTCAACCAAATGAGCAAAGAAGTAACGATCAAGAGAAACTGCATTGCAACGCTTATTCCCTCGGGCGAGGAGGTTACCTTGGCCGAAGGCGCGACTTACTCCGTAGCCCAATCCCTGGGAAATTCCGTGACTCTTCGTGACCTCAACGGTCTTTACCGCGTCGGGGAAAGTGAGTTGGGCGCTCTTGGGCAGGAAATGAAAGATCAAATCATGGGGGCACAGAAAAAAGAAGAGCCTTCCGGGCCTTTTGGCGAAGACCTTCTGTGGGATGCCCTAAGAGGTTGTTACGACCCCGAGATACCCTTGAATATCGTTGATCTAGGGCTTGTTTACGATCTTCGCGTAGAAGGTGACGAGGGAAGTCGCAAAGTCTCCGTCAAGATGACCCTTACCGCTCAAGGTTGTGGCATGGGGCCGGTGATAGCGGACGACGCCAAGACTAGAATCTCGAACCTAGACGGGGTGTCCGAGGCAAGCGTGGATATCGTTTGGGACCCTCCTTGGAACCCCAAGATGATTTCCGATGAAGGAAAAAAAATTCTTGGTTTGGAATAGGGCGGAGCGGTTCAGCCCTTGACGTCGTAACAGAAGATCAATTCCTGATCTCTTAAGTACATTTTCCCATTTGAAATGACCGGATGGGTCCAAACTTTCCCTTTGGGATTTCTCTGTTTTGTTTGAGGCGAAATCGTAAACTCTCCTTTCGGAGTCCATCCTCTCGGAGTCGCTTCAATCAGGATTACCCGGCCGTCTCCTTCGCCCAGGCAGTAAAATCTACCATCTGCATAAGAAATTGCGCCTTTTCCAAGGGCTTTCTTTTCATTCCAAACCAATTCCCCGCTCTTGAAATCCTGGCAGATCCATCCGTAACCATCTGAATAGCCATATAGAAACCCTCCTTTTTTAATAACTCCTCCATGATGGTTTTTCATGACTTTATTCTCGTAAATGTCTTTAGGCGTGAAGCTTCCGAGTTCGACCAACTTGCAACCCACGCCATACCCAGAGCTTATGTAAACGTGATTTTCAGCGTAAATTGGGGTTGGGATCACTGCAACCTTTCCCGGCCATTCCGATTTCCACAAGAGCTTTCCGGATTGGGCGTCGATGCCAACAAGGTTCTTCATGACAAGCTGTACGTATTGGCGTTTTCCTTGGTGTTCTATGACGATGGGGGATGAGTACTGGGCTCCATCGGTAAATTCTTTGCTTCTCCACAAAACTTTGCCTGTCCTTGCGTCAAGAGCCGCAAGGGCGCCGTTTTTGCCTCCGGGAGTGCAGATGACCTGCCCTTGGTCGACAAGGACTGATTCGGTGTAGCCCCAGCCGGGAACTTTTCCGCCAAGGTCATTGACCAAGTGAACGCTCCATTTCTTTTTGCCATTTTGAGCATCCGCGCAGATCAAGTTACCCTTTCCTCCCAATGAATAGACAAGTCCATCGGAAACTGAAGGAGTCATTCTTGGTCCATCTCCCCAGTTGTTTGTCAGGAGGTCCCCAATTTTTAGATCCCAAATTTTCTCTCCCGTGTCAGCATCGAACGCGAGGAGTTTTTCCTCATCCCCGAATGCACCCATAGTGTAGAGAATTTCATTTGCGACGGAAAATCCTGAATAGCCCAGGCCACCTAGTTTGCTCATCCAGATTTTCTTCGGTCCACCATCTGGCCAAGACTGGAGTAATCCAGTTTCTCCCGATAAGTTCGATCGATCATTCCCTCTCCACCCGTACCAATCGTCCGCATTCAGAAGATGAGAAAGGGTGAAAGAAAGAATAACTAATGGAAGCTGAATTTTCATATTGAATACCTCTTTCCGATGAAACGAAAGAGCAAGAACAAAGAACATGTTTTGCTTACTTTCAAAAATAAGAAAGGGCCACTATCGGCCCTTTCTCAAAAGATTGAAATGGAAACTTGCTTAGGCTTTGATCTTACCAACTTTTTTCCAACGTCCGGTCTTACCTGAATCAAGGACTGCTTCGCAAATGTACTGGGTTTCCAAGGCATCGCGGAAGTCCGGACGAAGAGGACGTTTCTTTTTCGAACCATACCCTTCGACAAAATCAGCAAATTGGTTGATGAAGCTATGCTCGTATCCAATGTTAAGTCCGGGAACCCACCACTTGTCCATGTAAGGGTGTTCTCCTCCATTGTCGGAAACATGAATGGACCTCCAACCGCGGGTTTTGGGGTCTTCCTTGTCGTATTCGAAGTATTCAAGTCGGTGCAAGTCATGCAAGTCCCAGAAAAAGGAACCGTCCGCACCGTTGATCTCGAAAGTATAGAGAGCTTTATGGCCACGGGCATAACGGGTGGATTCAAAGATCGCAAGAGAACCATTGGCAAACTTGGCTAGAAAGGCGCAGGCATCGTCAATGGTCACCTTTTGCTTCTTTCCTGTCTTGGTGTGCACGCGTTCCTTGACAAAGGTTTCGGTCATGGCACTTACTTCCACGATCGGGCCGTTCAACCAGATTGCGGTGTCAATGCAATGAGCGAGCAAGTCACCCGTTACTCCGCTTCCGGCAACCTTGGCGTCCAATCTCCACAGACCTTCACCACCTTGGGGCAAGTCGGTATTGATGGTCCAGTCTTGGAGGAAATTGGCGCGGTAATGATAGATTTTGCCAAGACGGCCCTCGTCGATCATTTCTTTGGCAAGCGTGACCGCAGGAATACGTCGGTAGTTGTACCAAACCATATTGGGAACCCCTGCTTTTTCAACGGCCTTGACCATGGCTTCTCCCTCTTTGCAGTTCAGGGCAAGGGGTTTTTCGCAAAGAATGGCCTTGCCTGCCTGTGCAGCCGCTATTGCGATGTCATGGTGAACGTTGTTCGGTGCAGCGATATCGATTACGTCGATATCGTCTCGGGCAATCAGCTTTTTCCAATCCGTCTCTACCGATTCGTAGCCCCATTGATCGGCGAAAGCTTCGGCTCGATCCTTGTTGCGGGCGCAAACGGCTGCTAATTGTGGTTCGTACTTTAAATCAAAGAAGTTCGGTACTTTGCGGAAGGCATTTGAGTGAGTACGGCCCATGAAGCCGTATCCAATTAGTCCGATTCGCAGGGGTTTTTTCTTAGCCATAATTGTAATCTTTTGTAGGATTTGGTAATGAACGGTTTGCGTGTGGGTTGGGAAGCCTCCACTAAAAAAGGCCATATCCCAAAGAATATGGCCTTTTTTGTAAAGAGAATTTAAAAGTTAATTAAATTTCAACTGGCTTGTAGCCACCCTTTCGCTGAAAATAGAAGATCAATGCGATATAACAGGCGAGCATGAAGACAGGGAATTTTGCCACGCTGGCTAGAGAACCTTGTTTTCCACTCTGTATGCTGTCATTGATAGTCTTGGCCTGATCTTCCGGTAAAGCTTTAACTTTTTCTGAGTCAATGGACGTGTAATCGCCAAGGAAATAAGTGCTTTCATTTGATATAGACACATAGGTTTCCTCGGAAGTCGCTTCTTCGACTGAAGCCTTGATGGAATCTTCCGTCATTTTTCCAATGACGGGTCCTCCGAGAATTCCAACTGCCAACATACCGATCCCGGCAATCGCATTGAGGGTGAGGGCTCCTCCTTTGGGGCACTGCTCCGAAACCACGCCGAGGGTGGTTGGCCAAAAGAAAGTTTTGCCGAAGCCATAAAGGGTGGCAAAAACGAAGATCATGGCGATACCCTCGGCATCACTAAGGAAGTAAAGACCTGCTATTGCCAGAACGGCGGAGGTTGCAAGCAATCCAAGTGGGCCGAGTTTTCCAACAATGGGACCAGCGAAAAAGCGTAAGACCATCATGATGGCGGAAGTGTAGATGAGAACCCACAGACCGGCCCCTTCGCCAGCACCAACAGCCTTCATGGGCTCTTCCATGAGACCGGAGATGGCACCGTCGGTACCGAGTTCGGTCGTAGCCAATGGAATCATAATCAAGCACATGAAGATGATCAAAGGTCTTCCAAGAGAGTTGCAGTAGATACCGTAGGCAGTTGCTGCCGATAGGGTAATGAAATAAACGAAGTTGTCATCCCATTCAAAGACCATACCTAGCTGACGAAAGATCAGATATCCGGCAAGCAGGGCTCCGAAGTATCCGAATTCCGCAAGCATTTCTTTGTAGGAAGTTCCAGCCTTGACTCGCTCGTTAACAGGGAAAACCGCCTTGAGAAGCATGAGGAGGTAAACGACAGCGGGAATGGCGATCAAATAGATAAGAATCCGCCAATCCTTAGCCGCTTGAGCACCCAAGAGTATGGTCAGGATTCCACCAAGCACAAGACCTCCTGGCCAACCGGCGTGAAGGATGTTCAACCATTTTGTTTTGTCTTTCTTGAACATGGTGGCAACCACAGGATTGATAAAAGCTTCGACCGTTCCGTTTCCGAGGCCCAAAATCACAGAACCCCAGTAGAGCAGGGTGTAAGCTTCGCCTTGCGCAGCCTTCAGGGCGTCACCAGAAAGACCTTCTGCGGCAACAACCCCGTAAGCCTTGAAAGCCAATATGGCATAGGCGGCATAACAGACAAAACTGAAAATCATGGCCGAACGATAGCCGACCCTGTCGATAATCAGACTGAAAACAATGATACTGATGGCGAAAGGCCATATTCCAGCTCCGAAAAGCTCTTGGCCTTGGACTTGGTCCAAACCGAAGGTGCTTGGCCAAAACGGTTCCGCGTTTACGAGAAAGGCTCTTGTAATGAACGCAAAGGCGGTGGTTATGAGGGCGATGAAACACCCCCAAAATAATTTCATATCAGGTTCTGACTCTTGACTGCTCATAATTTATTAGGCTGGTTGATATTTTAAGGACAAGGGTAGCTTCCTTCATGATCGCAAAATGCCTCTTGTTTGCAAGCCTGAAACCTGCAAGAATCATCGGCTCTGCTTTTGATTTATTTGTTGGCTTTTGCCCAACTGTCCCGCAGGGCGACGCTTCGGTTGATGATCAATCGGTCATCCTTTGAGGAATCTGGATCAATACAGAAGTAGCCGATGCGTTCGAGTTGAAAAGGAACGCCTACACCAAGATCGGTCACACTTGATTCAACCAGGGCGTGATCGTTTACTTCGAGAGACTCCGGGTTCAGGTTTGACGTAAAGTCGCCGCCTTCCTCGCTTTCCTCGGGGTTGGGGGCAAGGAAGAGGCGGTCGTAAAGCCTTGCCTCGGCTGGGGTCGCTGTCGAGGCATCGACCCACTGAATGGTTCCCTTGACTTTTCGGCCGTCGGGGGAATCGCCGCCTCTGCTCTCGGGGTCGTAGGTGCAGATCAGTTCCTTGATCTCTCCATTCTCGTCCTTGATCACTTCCTTGCAGGTAACGTAATAAGCGTATTTCAGACGAACCTCCTTTTCCAGGGAAAGGCGGAAGTATTTCTTTGGCGGATCTTCCATGAAGTCGTTTCGGTCGATGAAAATTTCCCTCGAAAAGGAAACTTTCCTTGTTCCAGCTTCGGGGTCTTCGGGATTGTTGACCGCATCAAGTTCCTCTTTTTGGCCCTCAGGGTAATTTTCGATGGTAATTTTGAGTGGATTTAATACGCCAAGCCTGCGTACGGCTCTTTTGTTCAAGTCCGCCCGCAGACAGTGTTCGAGGAGTTCAACTTCGATCGTGTTTTCGCGTTTGGCCAAGCCGACCCGTTCGGAAAAATCGCGAATGGCTTCGGGGGTGTACCCCCGCCTTCTCATTCCTCGCAGGGTCGCCATTCTCGGATCATCCCATCCCTGGACATGGCCTTCTTGGACCAAGCGAAGCATCTTGCGCTTGCTCATCACCACGTAGGTCATGTTCAAGCGGGCGAATTCGATCTGTTGCGGGTGATGGATGCCGAGGTTTTCGCAAAACCAGTCGTAGAGGGGGCGATGATGTTCGAATTCAAGCGTGCAAAGAGAATGAGTGATTCCTTCGATCGAGTCCGATTGACCATGAGCAAAGTCGTAGGAGGGGTAAATTTTCCATTGTTTTCCGGTTTTCGGGTGTTCTTTGTGCAGAATTCTATAAATGACCGGATCCCGCAGATTGAGGTTAGGGGAAGCCATGTCTATTTTTGCCCGTAAAGTTTTCGAGCCTTCGGGGCATTCGCCGTTTTTCATCTTCTCGAAAAGCTCGAGGTTCTCTTCCACTGACCGCTCCCGGTGAGGGCTTTCTTTTCCTGGTTCGGTCAGGTTGCCCCGGAGTTCGCGCATCTGCTCGAAACTCAAGTCGCAAACGAAGGCTTTCCCATCTTTGATAAGCTGCAGCGCCCACTCGTAGAGTTGCTGGAAGTAATCCGAAGCATGATAGAAGCGCTCTTCCCAATCAAAACCCAACCAGCGAACGTCTTCCTGAATAGCTTCCGCGTATTCGGTTTTTTCAGCGACCGGATTCGTGTCGTCCAGTCTCAGGTTGCAAAGGCCTCCGAATTCCTTGGCTATGCCAAAGTTCAGGCAGATACTCTTGGCATGGCCCAAGTGGAGGTATCCATTTGGTTCCGGCGGAAAGCGCGTGTGCACGCGTCCGTCGTTTTTGCCGCCCTCCTTGTCCTTCTTGACGCGGGTGCGAATAAAATCGAGCGGTTTGTCTGCTTCTTCTTGATTTGTAGGTTCCATTGGTTTGCGCTTGCTGAATCCGTCGAACTCAATCGATCCGGTTGCCGTAACTTTGGCGATATTCCTTTTCCAGAGCCTTTAATCCTTTCTTGCTTAGTCCGGCACCATTTTCCGAAAGCAATTGAAGCGCCTTTCTGATTCGCGTTCTGGTCAAGTCGGCTCCGAGGAGCTCCATGCCATCGAAAAGAGGGAGCGAAACCCTGCTTCCAGTGAGGCATACGAAGAATGGGGCGAGAAGTTCTTTAAGCTTCATTTCTTCCGTTTCTGCAATGCTTTGAAAGAGACTTGCGAGGGAATCCCTTTTCCAAGGACTGGTTTTTTCAAGTTCCCATTCCGCGATCTTCAGGATTCGGGCAACTTCAACGGATTCTTGCTTTCCGACCAAATCTTTCACCTGGTAGGTCGGAATCTCGTTGAGGAGGAACTGGGAGATCGGGAAAAAATCGGAAAAGGTTTCAAGTCGGGGTAGAGCCAAAGGGATGATTTTGCGAAAGAAATCGGGTCCGGCTTTCCATTCGAGCAACTTTTGCAGAACTTCTTCATGACTTAATTTTTCCCGCAGGTAGCGGCCATTGAGCCATTTTAGCTTTTCGACGTCGAAAACCGGACCACCCAGGCTAACCCTTTTCATCTCGAAAGTTTCGCATAATTCGTCCAAGGAAAACATTTCGCGTTGATCGGGCAGGGTGTATCCCATCATTCCCAAATAATTCAACATCGCTTCGGGGAGAAAGCCCGAATCCCGGTAATAATCGATGCTAGTGGGGTTTTTTCTCTTCGAAAGCTTTGACTTGTCCGGGTTTCTCAAGAGAGGAAGGTGGGCGAATACCGGTGGTTTCCAACCAAGTCGTTCGTAGAGAAGGACATGCTTGGGCGTACTGTTTATCCACTCTTCTCCCCGAATTACATGGGAAATTGCCATGAGATGATCGTCTACTACGTTTGCGAGGTGATAGGTGGGCAAGCCATCCGACTTTTGGATCACTTGGTGGTCGATTTGGGACCATTCGATTGTTATCTCTCCTCTCAATTCGTCTTGGAATCTACATTCTCCTTCTCGGGGTATCTTGAGTCTCACCACAGAAGCTTCTCCTCTGCTTTTTCTTTCTTCTGCTTCCTCATGCGAAAGGGATAAGCAGTATCCGTCGTAGCGCGGAGTTTCCTTGTTCGCAATTTGCTCTTTGCGAAGTTGTTCCAAGCGATCCGGGGTGCAAAAACAAAAATAGGCATGTCCTTCGTCGACCAATCTTTGCGCTTCCGCTTGATACAGTACGGTTCTTTCGCTCTGCCGGTAGGGTCCGTAGTCGCCGCCGCAGTCAGGGCCTTCATCCCATTTTGTCCCCATCCAGGAAAGGGCCTGCAGGATTGCGTCTTCTGATTCGGGGGTTGAACGAAGTTGGTCGGTATCTTCGATGCGTAAAACCATACGTCCTCCGTGCCTGCGGGCGAAGGCCAAGTTAAAAAGAGCCATGTAGGCCGTTCCGACATGGGGTGCTCCCGTTGGCGAAGGGGCGATTCGTGTTCGTACTTGATCCATTATGATTAATTCAAACCATTGCTTCTAAGGGAATTCCCGGTTGTGGACGAACAAATTCTCGCCAAGCGATTCCTTGCAAACTTCAAAGGGCTTGGGTATTGATCATGCGTGAAGGTATTAATTGCAGGAGCGAATGGAAAGGTCGGAACTTTGCTTTGTGGTCAAATGTGGGCAGCAAACGGGTTTTCTCCCATTGCCCTGATTCGGGATGTTCGGCAGCAGGCTAAGTTCACCGCCTTGGGCGTTCCTTCCGTGGTGGGCGATTTGGAAAAAGGACTAGTCGAATTCTTGCCCGGCTTGGACGCGGTTGTTTTTACGGCCGGTTCGGGGGCTCACACGGGACCTGACAAGACGATAGACGTGGATCAGGATGCTGCCATTCGCTTGATCGATGATTGCAGGAAGGTCGGCGTCTCTCGTTTCGTTATGATCAGTGCGATCGGGGCCGATCCGTCAAGCGATTCTCCGCGTATTCGGAATTACCTAAAGGCGAAGGGCGTGGCCGACGAACATCTTCGTGCGTCCGGCTTGGATTTTACCATTCTTGCTCCTGGGACTTTGACGAACGAAGGAGGTACGGGGAAGATCTCTGCGGCCGAGCACCTGGGCTGTCACGGGACTTTGCCAAGGGAAGACTTGTCGCAATGCATAATCGAGGTTTTGCGCAACTACAATTCGATGAGCAAGACCATTCAGATGATTTCAGGCAAAGATCCGATCAAAAAAGCAGTTGCAAAGGCTTCGGGCGGGGATGCTCTTCCGCCCATTCTTTGACTTTTTTACAAATATTCCAATTGCGTCTTGTGGAAGAAAGCGTTGGATGGTAGGTTGTAAATGTTTATTAATTAAAAATCTCTAGTATGAAAAAAATCTTATTTTTAGTATCAATTGCCTCATTAACTGTTTTTTCGTTCGCAGCCCCCAAGAACACCAAGTCTGTGAATGACAAATGCCCTTTTTCGGGTAAATCAGTTAACATTGAACAGTCCGTTGTATTTAATGTCTGTTGCGGGAATTGCGCCAAGAAAGCTGCCGGTGACTTAAAGTCGTTTGTTGGCAAAGTGAAGGCCGGCAACAAAACCTGTCCTTTTTCAGGCAAGGCTGCCAATAAGAAGGTCGTGGTTGCATTTTGTTGCTCGAAATGCAAAAGCAAGGCTTCATCCTGATGTTTTTATTTCTTTGGATTTGATTTAATTCGGCAAAAAACTTTTAAAAGGCTCCTGCTGGGGCCTTTTTTTTGAGCCCTTTCTCTTTCCCGAAACTTTTATTTTCTCTGCATGCCTAGAAGAAACGACATTGAGCATATTCTGATCATCGGATCCGGACCCATTATCATAGGTCAAGCCTGTGAGTTTGACTACAGCGGAGCTCAAGCCTGCAAGGCTTTGCGCGAGGAGGGCTACAGGGTCTCGCTAGTGAACAGTAATCCGGCTACCATCATGACGGACCCCGAGTTTGCCGATGCGACTTACGTCGAACCCTTGACGGTTGAAAGCGTAACGAAGATCATCGAGGTCGAAAAGCCCGATGCCTTGCTTCCCACTCTTGGTGGGCAGACTGGGTTGAATCTATCCCTTGAGCTCTTTTCGCAGGGAGTCTTGGAAGAGCATGGAATCGAGATGATTGGGGCAAAACCGCAGGCAATCCGAAAGGGGGAGGACAGGGAGCTTTTTAAGCAGGCTATGCTTGATATAGGCTTGGACGTCGCTCATTCCTTTTGCGTCCATTCGATTGACGAGGCCCGCGAAAAAATCGAGGACCTAGGGGATTTTCCAGTTATTCTGCGCCCCGCTTACACGCTAGGGGGCACGGGAGGCGGAATTGCGTACAACAAGGTTGAATTTGAAGAGATGTTGCGCCAAGGTTTGGATGCGTCTCCCATTAATCAAGTTTTGATTGAGGAGTGCCTGCTTGGTTGGAAGGAATACGAGATGGAGGTGATGCGTGATTACAAAGATCAGTGCGTGGTTATCTGCTCTATCGAAAACTTCGACCCCATGGGCGTTCACACCGGTGACTCCATTACGGTAGCCCCCGCCATGACTTTGTCCGACCGGGAGTATCAACTTATGAGAGATGCCTCTTTTGCCTGCATCCGTGAAATCGGGGTGGAAACCGGAGGGAGCAACATTCAATTCGCTACTGATCCCAAGACAGGCAGGATGGTTGTGATCGAGATGAATCCTCGGGTTTCGAGGAGTTCAGCCTTGGCATCCAAGGCAACGGGGTTTCCGATTGCAAAATTCGCAGCCAAGCTTGCAGTAGGCTATTCTCTCGACGAACTTCAGAACGACGTAACGAAGGAAACCCCGGCTAGTTTCGAACCCTCCATCGATTACGTCGTCACGAAGGTTCCCCGTTTTACTTTCGAGAAATTCCCGGAGACCGATTCCACGCTCACCTCTGCAATGAAGTCAGTTGGCGAAGCGATGGCGATTGGACGAACCTTCAAGGAATCGTTTCAAAAGGCCATGCGGTCTCTCGAGATCGGTCTCAAGGGTTTCGAGGCGGGCAAATTGGATGGAGAAGATCTTGAATCCTCTGAGATTCGAGCCGGTCTTAAGAGACCGTCGGCGGAACGCCCTCAGTACCTGTACAAGGCTTTTGAGGGGGGGATGACGCCGGAGGAGGTTTCCAGGCAGTCCGGGATCGATTTATGGTTCACCACTCAACTCGGACAGATTCATCAGATTGCCAAGGGAGTCGAAGCCACTAGCTTGACGGATTGCGACGCGGAATCCCTTCGCGAAGCCAAGGAGGCGGGCTTTTCCGATCGCCAATTGGCTGACTTGTGGAAATGCGAGCCTTCCGAAGTTCGCAAGCGTCGTGAGGCTTTGGGGATCCATACTGTTTTCAGGTTGGTTGACACCTGTGCCGCGGAGTTCGAGGCTTATACTCCTTACTACTACTCTTCCTACGGAGAAGAGAACGAACTTAAGCAATCCGATTCCAAGAAGATCATGATTCTCGGTGGCGGGCCCAACCGCATAGGGCAGGGCATTGAATTCGATTATTGCTGCGTTCATGCCTCCTTCGCGTTGCGCGAGGCCGGCTTCGAGACCGTGATGGTCAACTCCAACCCCGAAACCGTCTCCACTGATTACGACACCTCGGACCGATTGTATTTCGAACCGCTCACCCTCGAGGACGTCCTTGAAATCTACCACCAGGAAAAGTGCGACGGGGCAATCGTTCAGTATGGTGGGCAGACTCCGCTCAATCTTGCCACCGGGCTCAAGGAAGCAGGCGTGAAAGTCATCGGCACTTCGCCCGAAAGCATTGATTTGGCCGAAGACCGTGAGAAATTCAAGCAGATCCTGGACGAACTGAACCTCAAGCAGCCTCAAAACGAAACAGCCCTTTTGCCCGAGGACGCCAAGGAAGCTGCAGCCCGTATTGGTTACCCGATCCTTCTTCGTCCATCCTTTGTTCTCGGGGGTCGGGGAATGTTTATCGTGTACGACGAGGATGAACTTGAGTCCGTAGTTAAAGAAGCCTTCGCCGTTGCTCCGGGCAAACCGGTGCTGCTCGACAAATTTCTTGAAGAAGCCATTGAGTTGGACGTGGATTGTATTTCCGACGGCGAGACGACCGTTGTCGGAGGAATGCTTCAGCATATCGAGTTTGCAGGCGTGCATAGTGGTGATGCCGCCATGGTTCTTCCTCCGCACGATTTGCCAAAGGAAATGATCGACGAAGTTCGTCAAGCTTCTCACGACTTGGCCAAGGCTCTTAAAGTGATTGGTTTGATGAACATTCAATTTGCGATCAAGGATGGCGAACTTTTTCTGATTGAGGTCAACCCGCGAGCTTCCCGGACCGTTCCTTTCGTTAGCAAGGCGATCGGGGTTCCTTTGGCCAAACTTGGCGCTCGCGTCATGGCCGGAGCGAAACTCAAAGACATCGGTTTTACCGATGAGATTATTCCCAGGCACTGGGCAATCAAAGAATCGGTTTTCCCCTTCAGTCGCTTTCCTGGTTCGCCTATAGTACTCACTCCTGAAATGCGAAGCACGGGAGAAGTGATGGGGCAGGACGAGGACTTTGGGATGGCTTACGCCAAAACTCAGATGGCGGCCAAGCCATCCTTGCCCTTGGAAGGGAATGTCTTTTTGAGCGTAAAGGATTCAGACAAGGCCAAGGCTCTCGAAGTCGCGAGAGGGTTGAGCTCCCTCGGCTTCTCCTTTTATTCCACGGAAGGCACGGCTCGATTTCTCGTAGAAAACGGGATTGAGGCTGAAAGCGTTTTGCGTATAAGCGAAGGGCGTCCCAATGTTGCGGATTTGATCAAGAACGGAAAGGTCCAACTCGTGATCAATACCCCTCTGGGACTAATCCCTAGGCGCGACGAAAACGGAATCCGAAGTGAAGCCGTTCTGCACGGCGTTCCGGTCATCACCACTCTTGGCTCCGCCTTTGCGGCTTTGGATGGGATTCGCTCCTTGAAAGATCGTAAGTTTTCCGTGAAGGCCTTGCAGGACTATC
>JAYOMW010000007.1:0-1883 GCA_038121045.1 Opitutia bacterium | reverse complement strand
GGGATTCGCTCCTTGAAAGATCGTAAGTTTTCCGTGAAGGCCTTGCAGGACTATCGCAAGTAATCTCCCTTCATGGATTCTTCGATTACCGCCTTGCTTTACGGCCCGGACAATCCGGGTATCGTCGCCCGAGTGGCGGGATGGATTCATGACAGGGGAGGTAACGTGCTTCATGCCGATCAGCATCTTGATCGTCAGGAAAACGTTTTTTTCCAAAGAGTCGAGTGGGAGCCGGCCGAAAAGGAGAAGATCCTTGATGAATCTAGTGATTTTGAGCGGATGGCGCGGAATAAATTGGGGATGCATACTCGAATGGCCTTAAGCCACGATTGCCCCAAGGTAGCGGTCATGGTTTCCAAGGCAGATCATTGCTTTCACGACTTGGTCCTGCGCGTACGAGCCGGCGAGTGGAACGCATCCTTTGCGGGAGTTCTTTCCAATCACGAGGACTTGCGCCCCGTATCGGAAAACTACGGGATGCCATTTAGAAGCTATTCCGTTACCGAGGAGAGCAAGCCGCAAGTGGAAAGCGAGCAACTTGCTTGGATCAAGGACCAGGGTGTGGAACTTGTGATTTTGGCCCGCTATATGCAAGTTCTTAGCAAGGATTTTCTCGATCAGGTGGGATGTCCGGTGATCAATATACATCATTCCTTTCTGCCCTCCTTTGCCGGTGCCAAACCATACCACCAAGCCTATCGACGTGGAGTCAAACTAATCGGAGCTACGGCCCATTACGTTACCGAGGATCTGGACGAAGGGCCGATCATCGAGCAGGACGTGACCCGGGTCAGTCATCGCCATGGCCCCTTGGACCTTGTGGAGAAAGGTCGAGACCTGGAAAAACTCGTTTTATCCACTGCCGTTCGGAGACATCTGCAAAACCGTGTTCTTGTCTACCGCAACAAGACGGTCGTCTTTGATTGAACCTTTCGGTCGCTTTCCTGTTGGCTTTGCGCATCCATCGGACTCTGCCTAAAAATTTCTTCCCTCGATTACCTACCCTGCAGGACTTGTTCATGACGCTTATTAAGTTTGATTGGGGTACACAGCAATGAGTTAGAGTCGACCATTGAACTCATCTAAGCTTTGCGGCAAGTCCGTGAATACATGCTTTCCGGAGATTTTACCAAGGCGTTGTTTTTGCGTGTCAAAGAGTTGCCGTTGACTTTATGCGAAAAATCAAGACCATGTGATCCTTCTTAAATTTTGCCCCATGGCTAACAACGAAAACAATACCGATTCCCCAAACGAGTCCGATTTACCTCAGGATTCCTCACGCCCTTTGCCCGACGACGAGCAGGAACAAGCACCTGGACTGACGGCGGATGAGGTAGCGGACCGGGCATACGATGAGACGGATGTTTGGAATAAGAACAAGACGGGCCTTTTCGCCCTCTTCGGAATTATTGCCCTTGCTGTCGCAGGTTTTAACTATTTTCAGAATCGAGACGAAGGTCAAGCCTCCGAGCGCAGTTCCGCATTCCTGCGGGCAAGCCTTGAGGAGGATGGGGCAGAGGAGCGTTTTCTGTCTTTTGCCAAGGATCATGATGACAAGCTTGGCGGGGTTGCCAGTTACCGGGCCGCAGTCATTCAATATCGGGCCAAGAAGTTCTCTGACGCCGCGGCTAATTTTGAGAAAGCCGCCTCGATGTTGGCGGATGACCCCTTGCTTGGCCGGGCCTTGATCGGGCAAGCGGTCTCCCTTATCAAGACGGATGATTCCAATGCCCGAGGTCATGACCTGCTCAGCGGAATCTCTGAGAATCCTTCCCTTCTTCCCGCGGATCGGGCCGAAGCTCATTTTCTTTTGGGAGTTCAGGCTTTGTCCAAAGGGGATGAGTCGATTCTTGCTTCGAAAATTGATGCGTTGGCCGATGATC
>JAYOMW010000006.1:23210-46096 GCA_038121045.1 Opitutia bacterium | reverse complement strand
TAGGAAGCTCGCGAAGAGTGCAATGATTAGTTTTTTCATGATTCTAGGTTTATTTGAGTAAGGAAAGTGCCAAACTTCTTATTATTTGTCGAGCCAATCATTTCTGTTTTCGTAAGTATTTTATGGTGAAGGATATGAATCTTTTCGTCTAATTGAAATTGATAATTTTTAAGCCAGCCTTTGGAAAATATTGCCCAGGTTTCATGGGTTGTTTTGGGAAATAATTCCCAGGCCTTAGTTCTTTTGCAAGCGGTAGCGGACATAGTCGCGTGGAACGCCCAGGAGTCGGGCTGCTAGCGAAACGTTGCCATCGGCTTGCTCGATGGCGGCTTCGATCAATCGGAGGATTTCCTTCTCCAAGTCAAAGCCCTCGTCTGGGAACCTGAAGTTCGCATTGAACCAGTCGCCGGCATCTTGGGGTTTCGCTCCCTCTGGTCTCGCGAGACCTGAAACGGCAAGCTCCAGATCTTGTCCCTTTTCGTTCATTACCAAGGCTCGTTCCAGTTCATGGATCAATTCACGGGCGTTGCCGGGCCAAGAATGGCCTGAGATTTGAGCTTGGCTTGTTTCGGACAAGCTTGGTTTTGCAAGCTTGTATTTCTTGCTGAGTCCGATGAGAAAATGATTTGCGAGCTTCAGGATTCCTTCTCCCCGATCGGCGAGAGGAGGGATGCTTATCCGCAGAAGGTCAAGCCGATGAAAGAGATCTTCCCGGAATTCTCCTTCATCGATCATGGTCCGAAGATCTTGGTTGGCGGCGGCGATGATCCTTGCGTCCGCCCTGATTTCTTTCGTCCCTCCGACTCTCCGTACGATTCCGTTTTCGATGGCGAGGAGGACCTTGGCTTGGGAGGAAAGGGACAGGCTGGCGATCTCGTCGAGAAAGAGGGTTCCTTGGTGGGCGGCCTCGAAAAGTCCGATCCGCGTATTCTTGGCATCGGTGAACGCCCCTTTTTCATGGCCGAACAGTTCGGACTCGATCAAGTTTTCGGGAATGGCCGAGCAGTTGAGCTCAACGAAAGGAAAATCCGAGCGGGGGCCATTCTCATGAACCCAACGGGCGTAAGTGGATTTGCCCGAACCGGTTGGTCCGTCAATGAGGAGGGGCGGAAGGTTGACCGAGAGACGCCTGTCTGCCTCGAGAATCTTTTCCAACTTGCTCAAATCCTCTGCAAAAGAACTTTCGAAGAAGAGGTTTTGGCTTTTCCTCTGCTCGCGTTCCTTTTCATGTTGGCGGATCCGTGCATTTTTTCGTCGCTGGTCGGCATTCGCGAACACGAGGGGCAGTTCGTCGAGGTCAAAGGGTTTGGCGAGGTAATCGGCCGCTCCGAGTTGAAGGGCTTCCACCGCCGATCGAACTCCTCCTTCACCCGTCATCAGGACGGTCAGGGTGTAATCGGGGACCAATTTTCGGCGGAGAAGGTCCAAGCTTTCCCCATCGGGCAGGTTCAGGTCAAAGAGGGCGGCCTCGAAAGACAGGTCGTTGAGAGCGTTTTCCGCCTGCTCGAGGTTTGGGCAATGGGTGACGGTCGCACCAGTCTTTTCGATGGCCGCGGTTATGCGCTTGGCCAAGAGGAGATCATCCTCGACCAGGAGGAGTTCCTTATCTTTGAAAAAAACGAGAGTTTCTTTTTCGAAAGACATGATTAACAAGTAAGAGTCCTCGGGAAAAAGAAAAGACTTTGCAAATCCTTTTTCTATCCGCATCTTTAAATTCGTGTGGTTTAGGATTTTATTGTTGGGATTCCTGTCGGTGGGATGGGGATCACTTGATTCAAAAACTTCCACTTTGGGGACTCCCCCGAAATGGGAATTGCTCGATCCTTGGCAATCGACGATGACCCGGGATCAGTTTGAGCGGACTCTTTCAGAAGTATATTGCCCTCGGAAGGAATGGTGGAAGTCTTGGATCGTGCTTGAGAAGGACAAGGCCCGTATCCGCAAACAAGCGGGCCAGGACGAGTGGTACCACTTATCCTTTTGCCCAAAGCCCAAGAAGCTCGCAGACCCTGAGACAAAGCGAACATCCTTGAAGGGCTTGAAGATCGCCTTGGATCCGGGCCACATCGGGGGCAAGTACTCGGAGATGGAGGGCAGGCATTTCGTCATTGGAAAGGATGCCCCGGTGAAGGAAGGTGACCTGTCCCTGGAAATAGCCAAAAAACTGGAGAAGATCCTGGCCGCCCTTGGCGCGGAGGTTTTTCTCGTTCGCGACAAGAGTGAGCCCGTCACCTCCAAACACCCCAAGGATTTTGCCAAGGAGGCTCAAGAATGGATTGCGGGGCGGGGACTGGAAAAGTTGAAGAAGGAGGAAAAGGACAAGCTGATCAAGAAGAGACAGGAAATGCTATTCTACCGGGTGAGTGAGATTCATGCCCGGGCCAAACTGATAAACGAGAAAATCCGTCCTGACTTGGTCGTGTGCCTTCACCTGAATGCAAGCCCCTGGAAAGATCCGGAAAAGAAGGAATTGGGCGAGACCAATGATTTTCACGTCCTGGTCAACGGTTGTTACATGGGAGGGGAATTGGCCTTGGACGACCAACGTTTCGAGATGTTGCTCCGCCTGCTCAACGGTTGGCACTTGCTTGAGCGGAAAGTCGCCGAAAGCACGTCGGTTGCCTTGGCCAAAGCCACCCGGTTGCCGGCTTTTTCCTACAGAGGGCCCAACGCCTTGAAAATTGGCAAGGTCGAGGGCGTGTGGGCCCGTAACCTTCTTGCCAACCGCCTTTATCGTTGCCCGGTCGTGTTTCTGGAGCCTTACCGCGCCAATTCGAAAGGGGCCTACAAGAGGATTATTGCGGGTAATTACAAGGGGACGCACGAGTTAGAGGGCGTGCAAAGAGCTCCGCTGTTGGACGAATACGCCCGAGCAGTAGCCGAAGGCTTGATGAGAAGTTTTGTGAAACCGGACTCGAACTCTACTTTGCCAACGAATCGGCAACCATCTTTCTGAGCTTCCCGGAATGAGCTTCCACGGTCTCTTTGGGACCGGTCATCTTTACGAAGATCGCACCTTGCTTACCTTCGATAATCGCAGCTAGCATTGCGTATCCGGGCTTGGGGGTCTTCGGTCCGAAGGGACGACCGCTCAGGAAAGTCCCGTGGGCCTGGGCGAAGGTGACTTTGGTTCCACCAACTGTTTCGGTTTTTATGTTTTGGCCTTGGGGGTTCTCGAATTGCTTCATCCACCGGTCGACGTTGGCTTTGACCCCACCGGCTCCGCCACTGCCGAAATAAAAGAACACGACTTCGCCGGCCGTACCGGATTTTCCGGGGACGGAGAACTGAGCCTTGCGCATATTCGAGGAGGGAGGAGATGATTTCCAATCCGCGGGAGCTTGGAATGAGTAGCCCGCTACCTCCAATGCGTTGGCCTGCAAGGAGCCGAAAAGAAAACTCAGGAGAAGAAGCGGTCGAAGGGTCGTATTCAATTTCATGAGGACTTTTTGAAATAGCTTGGCCATCGAGTCAACGGACAATGTCGGTAACCGCTTAAAAGGAATTCAGGCAGTGAAGGGAGGAATAGGTTCGAAAGAAAAGGCTGCGGGAAGAAACGGCAGGCGTATTGTGGGTGTTTTCATTTAACTTCGAAAGCCCGAGGACCTTCATTTTTTCACTGCTGATCGACAGAATTCTGACTTCGCCTTCACGCGAAACGACGCATGCTTTCCCATTTACGAGGATGGGGGAAGCGAAATAATTTCCTTCCAGCCGCTCGCGCCATAGAACTTCGCCGGTAGCGGTTTTCAAGCAGGATGCGATCCCGCCGTCGGAGATCAAAAAAAGCATGTCCTCGAAGGGCAGGGGAGTGGGCACGTACGGGATGTTTTTCTTTAAAACGTATTCAATTTGAGGAGACTGGCCCGGGTTCGCGGGCGGACGGATGGCCACAAGTCGACTTCCGCGCCCGCCCGATCCGCAGGAAGCGAAGAAGAGCCCTTGGGCAAAAACAGGAGAGGATACGGTCCGCAAATCCA
Organism: Opitutia bacterium; assembly: GCA_038121045.1. GTDB lineage: Bacteria > Verrucomicrobiota > Verrucomicrobiia > Opitutales > Seribacteraceae > Seribacter. The sequence goes on along the minus strand of JAYOMW010000006.1, from coordinate 42,116 downwards.
ATGTGTCCGGGCCCGTTTCCCAAAGGACTTTGCCTGTCCGTCCGTCCACTCCATAGCAACCATGAGATTTAGAGTTGCTGACGAATTGCAGCTTTCCCGCGGTTCCAGGCTGGTAGGCTAGGGGAGTGGATGAAGAGGGCTTGGACCCGTCGCGATCCGTTTTCCATAGGGTCTGTCCCGTTTTGCGATCCAAGCACAGAATGGAGGATTCTACCTCATGGTCGTGGGTGACGACCACGACTTCGCCTTCCACGACGGGGGAAAATCCGTTCCCGTGCTGGGTTTGAAATCTCCCGAAATCCCTGCGCCAAACAAAAGCGCCATTATGGTCCAGGCAAAGAAGGTCGTTCGATTCCTTGGTGGTCCAGGATACGAAGACGTACTCGGAGTCGACACAGGGAGTGGCGGATGCAAAACTGTTGAATTTGTGGTGCGGGTAAACCTTGGAAGGAAAGTTTTTTTGCCAAAGCTTTTTGCCCGACTTGGCATCCAAGCACAAAACGAATTGTTCGCCGGTAGACTCGCTTGCGCAGGTCGTGAACAGTTTGTCGCCCCATAGTACGGGGGACGAATGACCCACGCCGGGAAGTTTGCAGGACCATGCGTAATCCTTTTCCGTCCAAGAGGTCGGGAATTCGCCTGTTTTCAAAGATCCTGCCCCGTCCGGTCCGCGGAAACGGTTCCAATTGTCGGAGAGGACGGGAGGCAAGCAGAGCAAAAAAACGAGTGTCGGCATCCCAAAGAGGACGTTCCCAAGCTTCGGCAAAAGCTTCATTTTACTTGGAGGGCACTTTTACGACACCCGGTTTTTCAAAAATCATGAAATGCTGTTGCGGCAGGACGTCGAGGGTCTTCTTCCAAACAAAGCCGACTTGCGAGATTTCCTCTATCGCCTGCTTCTGAGTCATTTTATGAAGCAGTTTGATGGGAACGCTTGGATCTTCCATCCGGTATTCTATGAGGATCAAGCGACCTTTTTCGCGAAGAGCGTTGAAAATCGACTGAGCCATTTCGCGGGGGTGAGAGAACTCGTGGTAGGCATCGACAATAAGGACGCAATCGATCGAACCGGGGGGCAATTTGACATCCTTGATCGTGCTGAGAACCGGTTCGACGTTGGTGACCTTCTTGCTGGCCATCTTGGCTCTCACGATTCCTAGCATCTGGGGTGAAATGTCCACCGCAAAAACTTTGCCGTCGGGAACCAGTTCGGCCATGCGAAAAGAAAAGTAACCTGAACCGGCTCCGACGTCGGCCACTTGGTCCCCTTTTTTCAATCCCATGTTCTTGATCAACAAGTCGGTTCTTTCTTCTTGTTCTCTCTTCGGTCGTTCGAGCCACCCGGCTCCCAAGTGTCCCATGACCTGGGAGATTTCGCGCCCCATGTAGAATTTGCCTATTCCATCCCTTGATTTTTTTCCATAGGAATAAGGCGAAGGTTCTGGTTTTTTTTTCGTCTCCGGTTTGCTTTGAGAGAGAATCAAAGGCAAGAAGACTAAAACCAAGCAGATGAAAGAGGGTTTTGACAGAATGGGCATGATTTTGATTTTTCATCGTTTGAGCCTTGGATGCAAATCAATATTGAACACCCCGTGAGTTCGCTGTAGGAGAGTTGCATAAGCTATGAAAGTCATTAGAGCCAAAAGCGCGGGCTTCTGCTGGGGAGTGGAGCGAGCGATTCAGGTAGCCCGGGAAGAGGCTTGCAGGGGGGAGCGCAGGGTCTACACGGATGGCCCTTTGATTCACAACAAGCAGATGATGGAGGCCTTGAGCCATGAAGACATCCGGGAGGTAGGCGACTATCAAAGTAAGCAGGATTTGTCGCTTCCGGAGGAAGCAGAAAAAGATTCGGTCGTGGTCGTGCGGGCCCATGGCATTTCGCCCCAACGCAGAAACTATCTCAAGGGGCTGGGTCTTCCTTTCCGGGACGGCACTTGTCCCGACGTCGGGATTATCGCGGGCAAAGTCAAGCTTCATGCCCAAAAGGGGTACGATATCGTAATCTTTGGTGATCGCGAGCATCCGGAGGTAATCGGGCTTTTGGGCTACGCAAATGGCCGTGGTCACGTGGTCGCAAACGAAGCCGATCTCGAGTCGTTGCCTGCTTTTGAAGGAGGCGTGGCGATGGTTTCGCAATCGACCATGTTTACGCACGAATTCCAAAACCTATCGGCTATCCTTTCGCAAAGATATCCCGATATGCTTGTTTTCGACACTATTTGCGGAGCCACCAAGGAAAGGCAGTCCGATCTTGTTTCTCTGGTTGAACAGGGGGCGGAGGCGATTGTGGTGATCGGCGGAAGGCATTCGGCCAACACCAAGAAACTCGCCAAACTCGCGGCGGCCAAAGATCGTCCGACTTTTCACGTGGAAACGGCCGAGGATTTGGATGCCGAATCTTTTTCTTCCTTTGCTCTCGTCGGTGTGACGGCGGGCGCTTCAACCCCCGAATTCATCATTCGCTCGGTTTGCGAGCGACTCGAATCCTTTTGAACATTGAATCATATGACGACTGACATTCCTAACGTTTTGGCCGAGCGATACGCGTCTGCGGCAATGAAGAACCTCTGGTCCGCAACTGGCAAAGTGATCATGGAGAGAGAGTTTTGGATTGCCGTGATGAAAGCCCAACGCGAGTTGGGCATGGAAATATCGTCGGCTGACGTCGAAGCTTCCGAGAAAGCGAAGGGAGTCGTGGATCTTGAGTCCATTCGACGCCGTGAAGAAGTGACCAAGCATGACGTCAAGGCCCGGCTCGAAGAGTTCGCGGACAAGGCCGGTCACCAACACGCCCACAAGGGGATGACGAGCAGGGATCTTACCGAGAACGTAGAGCAACTGCAGATTCACCGTTCTCTTGGCATCGTTTTGGAGAAAGGCATAGCCGCCTTGCTTGCCTTGGCCGACAAAGCTGACCAATACAAAAACCTGCAACTGACCGCCCGGTCTCACAACGTGCCGGCTCAACTCACGACCCTTGGCAAGAGAATGGCCAATTGGGGCGAGGAACTCGAGCGCTCTTTGGACTCGCTTTCCCGCCTTTGCGCGACTTATCCGTATCGTGGCCTCAAGGGGGCGGTGGGAACCAGGCTTGACCAGATAACGCTCTTGGGTGACGCCTCCAAGGCGGAGCAATTGGACCAAAAGGTGATGGCTCATCTCGGTGCCCCTGCAAACTGGGAAAGCGTCGGACAGGTTTATCCGCGCAGCCTTGATTTCGAAGTTGTTTCGGTCCTGGTTCGGCTTTCCGCTGCTCCCGCCAGTTTTGCCAAGACCCTGCGGATCATGGCCGGGCACGAACTGCTAGGAGAGGGGTTTGCCAAGGGACAAACCGGTTCATCCGCTATGCCTCACAAGATGAACAGCAGAAGCTGCGAGCGAATCAACGGTTTTCAAGCGATCCTCAATGGACACTTGGCCATGGTTTCGGCCCTCTCGGGCGATCAATGGAACGAGGGTGACGTTTCCTGCTCGGTGGTCAGACGCGTCGCTCTACCCGATGCTTTTTTCGCCTTGGACGGCTTGCTCGATACCTTCCTGACGGTGCTTTCTCAAATGGAGGTTTTTCCCGACGTGATCAAGGCCGAGTCCCAACGGTATCTCCCCTTTTTGTTGTCGACCACTTTCATGATGGAAGCGGTCAAGGCGGGATCCGGGAGGGAAGACGCTCATGCAGCGATCAAAGAGCATGCCTTGGCGACCGTGAAAGATCTGCGGGCCGGAAAAATCAAGGAAAACGACCTTCCGGCCCGATTGGCCAAAGACAAGCGGATCGGGTTGAACGCTCAAGCGATTGGACGCTTGATAAAGAAAGGGGAAAAAAAGGTGGGTGCGGCCGAGGCCCAAGTGGATCAATTCGTCGAGCGGGCGAGAACTTGGGGCGAGCGGTATCCCGCATCGAAGGAGTATACACCTCCAGTCATTCTCTAGGACCGTTTTCACCGTCCCCGTCTTATCCTTTGTTCGGATTTTGCGATTGCCATTTGCGAGGTTCCTCTGTGGGATGAGCCTTTTTTCGTAATTTGATTTTTAAGCTATGGCAGAGGAACTGACAGGAAATTGTTTGGTCGCCCAATCCGGGGGGCCGACAGCCGTTATTAATGCTAGTGTTGCCGGGGTTGTTTCGGAAGCGCTCAACCACCCTTGTATCGAGGAGATATACGGTGGGATGAATGGCGTTCTTGGGATTTTGAAGGAAGATCTGATCGATTTGGCCGAGGAGTCTCAGCAAAACATCAGGGGGCTTCGTTATACGCCCGCCTCGGCTTTGGGGACTTGCCGTTTCAAGCTCAAACGCGAGCAGGACTACGAGCGGGTCATCGAAGTTTTCGAAGCTCACAACATCCGTTATTTCTTCTACGCCGGCGGCAATGATTCGCAAGATACCGCAGACAAGATTTCGAAGCTTGCCCAGAAGAAGGATTACGCATTGCGAGTGATCGGGGTTCCCAAGACGATCGACAACGACTTGGTCACCACGGATCATTGTCCGGGGTACGGGAGCGTGGTCAAGTACCTCTGTTCGGTCGTAAAGGAAACCGCTCTTGATCATGAGGCCATGGGGCAGCATGACCTCGTTTCGATTATCGAGGTCATGGGACGAAACGCGGGGTGGATTGCCGCCGGGACGACCTTGGCCAAAGGCCGGGAGAACCCGCATGACGCACCGCACTTGATTTACCTGCCCGAACTTCCTTTTTCGAAGGAAAAGTTCATCGAGGACGTACAAGGCGTTCTCAAGAAGAATAAATACTGCCTGGTTGTCGTAGGAGAAGGCTTGCTTGACAAAGACGGCAACTACGTCGCCAACAGTGCCAACAGCCAAGACGCATTCGGTCATCAGCAACTTGGCGGGATCGGAGATTACTTGGCGAGTTTGGTCGAGGAAAACCTGGCGGTCAAGGCCCGCTCCTCCAAACTTGGAACAGGCCAGCGGGCGGCCGCCCATTGCTCGTCTCAAACCGATAACGACGAAGCTTTTATGGCTGGCCAAGCCGCGGTGAAAGCAGCCATTGAGGGTGAAACCGACAAGATGGTCATACTCGTCCGGTCAGAGGGGGAGAATTATCAGTGCGAGACTGGTTTGGCCGACCTTTCTGAAATTGCCAACGGGGTGAAGGAAATTCCGGCTGAATGGATCTCCGAAGACGGAGTGAGCATGTCTGCGAAATTCATCAAGTATTGCCAGCCCCTCATTCAGGGTGAGGTGCAGGTTCCCTATGAGAATGGAGTTCCCTCCTTCGTGCGCCTTTCGAGGAAAAGAATCCGCAAGGTTCTTGATCCTCACGAATTCGAATAGGGCGTAGTGCAGGATTGGCCTGTCCCGTCAGGTTGCCCGCAGGGCATCCTTCAGGGCGTCTATGATCAGATCGGGGCCTTCGGTGCCGACCGATAGCCTCAGGAGATTCGGGGACAGCTTGGCCGAGGCCAGTTTTTTTTGGCCTTCCTTTGTTTTCAGAAGCTTGTAGTGGGCAAGATAAACATACGGGCAGCAAATGGAAAATTGGGTTCCGAAGCTGGGGCTCTTGAGCATTTCGAGCCGGTCATAAAAGGATTGGAACGAACCCTCCACCTCAAAGCTTGCCACGCAACCTGGGGAGTCGGAACCGGCTTGCCTCTGGAAAGATTCGCGGCTGGCCGATTGATAAGCCCAGTGGACTTTGGCGATCTTCGGGTGAGCTTCCAAAAATTCGACGACTTTGATCAAGGATTGATTGGTTTGCTCGATAAAGTTTTCGTAGTTTGGTATCTGCTCGGCCATCCGGAGAAGGTCCCGTAAATAAGGAGGGCATAAGAGCTCGGACGTTTTGTCGAATAATTCCCTACCCAAAGAAGAGCTGCGGGGGAAAGCCAAGCTTCCCATCATGACGTCTCCTTCGCAACCGGCGTATTTGGTCAAACTATTCACCACGACGTCCGCGAGACCCGAGACCTTTGCATTCTTCGGCGAGGCCATGGTCGGATCAATAACGAGGAGAGCATTCGACTTGAGGCAAAGCTCTTTGACCCTTTCCAAATTACAGGAGTGAAGAAGAGGGTTGGTCGGGAATTCCGTTACGATTCCGGCAATCCGCTCCCCGTGTTTCTCAAAAATCGCATCGAGTCGATCAAAGTCGTCGAGGTGTTCGAGGGCAATGACCAGCTCCTGGTCCCCGGTCAAAAGATTCATTGCTTCGATCGTGTCGAGGTAGAGCCAACCGAGGCGAATCCACAGGTCTTTTCCTTTGGCTCGGGCAACTTCGCAAGCGGTTTGAAAAAGCGAGTAAAATGCATTAGCTCCCGAAGATCCGAGCAGTACGTCGTTCTCGGAAACTTCAGGGCCGTGAGCTTTGGCGATGACTGCCCTTATCAATTGGACGGGATCCTCGTTGTGAGCAAGGGTCTCTCGTTTGTCCGATTCTCCGATTTCAAAGAGGTGGTTTTCGGCTTGGCGTGAGGAGATTCCGCAACCCGAGTGTTGTAGAAAGGCGCTGATTGACTCGGCGTCTTCACTCTGTCCGGTTACCTGAAGCGAGGCGAAACTTCCATGGTCAACGATCTTTGAGTTACTGATCCCATAGTGTCTGATTGCCTCCCGACATGATTTTTCATTTGCAAAGAGAAAACGCTGCCATTGGTCGCTTTGCTCTTGAGAATCCAAGTGACGAATCAATTGGCCGATCCGGTGATGCTGGACGAAGCGAGGATAACCCGAGCGCATGGATGCCCGAACGTCGGGATCTTTTTCCTCGTAACCAATCAAATCCCGAAACTTGGGAAGGCTTACGCAAACCGCGTGTTCCCGGTCCGGTACTGGTTGACCAAGGGCAAACCTACCCAAGCCCGTGGTCTTCACGGGGCAACTTCGTTTTCGATCAGTTGATCGAGGGTCTGGCGTTGTCGGATGAATGCGAGGGAACCGTCTTCTTTTCGCAGTACTTCGGCCGCCTCGGGAAAAGAATTGTAATTTTTGGCGGCCATGGACGAGCAATAGGCTCCGACTCCTTCGATTACGCAAAGGTCGCCGACCTCTCCCCTAGGCAATTTACGAGTGGCCAACTTCTCGGCATCACCCGGAGCGGGGGTAAGCAAGTCGCCGGATTCACAACAATGTCCGACCACGACTTGCTCCATCTCTTCCCTGAATTTATTTTGACCCTCTTCGGGACAGAGGACGATCGGGTGTTGCGCGCCGTACAAGCTGGGGCGGAGAATTTCCGTCATTCCGGCATTCAATTTAAGGAAGCGATAGCCCTCGCTTCCCGTCGAAGTGACGTCCTGCACCGTCGTCACCAAGCTGCAGGCATTCGCCAAAAGAAAAGTTCCGGGCTCGATTTCCAACTTTAATTCCCGGCCGGTTTCTTGGGCAAAATCTTCGAAGAGTTGTTTCACGGGTTCTCCGATTTCCCTGAGGTCGGTGGCTTTCTCGTCACTCATTCTGGCCACTTTGTATCCGCCTCCCAGGTTCAGGGTATGGACAGTCGGAAAGGCCCGAACGAGATCGAGGCTCATCGCGGCCACCTTTTTCCATACTTCAGGGTCTGAACCGGATCCGATATGAGTATGGATTCTCTCTACCGTAAGTTCGTAATCCCGGCAGAGCGACTTTGCTTTTTCAAGATCATCTTTCCATATTCCGAAGCTACTGGCCGGTCCCCCTACGTTTGTCCGGTTCGTTCCTCCCGAGCCGAGCCCGGGATTGAAGCGGAGGCCGATGAATTCCCCTTTTCCCCATTGTCCGAACTTATGGATTTGGTGAAGGGAGCAAAGGTTCGTCTTTACTCCGTCTTGTATCCAATACCTGAACTCATCAGGATATTCCTGGGTGCTCAAGGAGATGGACTCAGTCCCAACGCCGGCCCGGACCGCCCGCTCGACCTCGAACCCGGAGCTTGCGTCAATGCCCAGGCCCTCGCTATTGAGTATTCGGATGATGGCCGCTGTGGGGGCCGCTTTCATGGCATAGCGAGGAAAGAGCCCGAACGCGTTAGGGAATTCCTTCACGGCCCGCGCATTCGCTCGAAGCGTAGCCTCGTCGTAGACAAAGGTCGGCGTGCTGAAATCTATCTTGATTTGGTCAAGATTTTCCGGAGTCAAAAATCGTAAGGAATCCATTGTGGCTGAGTTGGCGGATATCGTATGCAAGACCGCTTTGGGTGGCAAGCTTGTCGTTACTTGCCCATAACCCGAAAGGTCAGGTCGTATTCCTTCGTCCGGATTTTTTTACAGGATAGCTCGCGGCAAAAAGTTTCCTCCCAAGGGGGGAAAAACACGTCTCCTTCGAAGGGCGCGTCGATGAGCGTGAGGTAGAGCCGATCCCCCAAAGGGATGGCTTCCTCATAAATTTTACGACCACCGCAAACCCATGCCGTTTTCGCAGCTTTCCGGCAGGTTTCGATGGCGTCGGGCAAGGAATTGGATTTTTTTGCCCGGGCGAAGGTTTGATCGGGGTTTCGACTTAGCGCAATGACCTCTCTGCCGGATGCGAACTTCTCGAATTCCTCATAGCACCGTCTCCCCATGATGAGGATTCCGTCTTTGGTCGTATCGAGAAAATATTTCCAGTCCTCCTCGATGGTCCAAGGCAATTTTCCTTTGTTTCCGATCACCCGGTCGTGTCCGCAGGCTGCAATAAGATTGATCATCGGTGGAAAAGAAAGTCGATTTTGTCTGTTGATAACGGTTTTCGTCGATTTATCCGTGCTTTCTGTTATGCAATGGGCAAGTCAGAGAAATGCAAACGAATAGCGAACTCTTCGGGGAGAGAATCTCGTTGCCCGATTCATGGCAGCGCAAAGCCCTTGCCTTTTTGAGAGATGGAAAGGACGTTGTTTTGCATGCTCCCACCGGAGCGGGCAAAACCTATGTTTTCGAGCAACTGCTTGAGTCCGGGTGGAAGGGGCGAGCCGTTTACACGGTTCCGACCCGGGCCTTGGCGAACGATAAGTTTCGCGAATGGCAGGCACGGGGATGGGACGTGGGATTGGTCACGGGCGATTTACGCTACCGGGTAAATTCTCGGGTCATCGTGGCAACGCTTGAAACGCAAAGAGGTTCGATGTCCGAAGATCTCGCCCCCGACCTTCTGGTGGTGGATGAATATCAATTGCTGGGAGACGAACAAAGAGGGCCCGGATACGAGGTGACTTTGGCGATGGCCCCCAACCGGGTCCGGTTGCTTTTGATGAGCGGAAGTGTAGCGAACCCACGGGAGGTCGCGGACTGGCTTTCGGGACATGGGCGGGACGTCGTCCTTGTTTCGGAACTCAGGCGTCCCGTTCCTCTGGAGGAAGTTTTTGCCGAAACACTCTTGAGGAAACCCTTTGGCGGTCGCAAGGTCAGAGGGCATTGGCCGAAGCTGGTCGCCGGAGCGTTGGGAGCCGGAATGGGGCCGATTCTTTTGTTTGCTCCCCGCCGCAAAGCGGCTGAAGACTTGGCCCGGCAACTTGCCGCGGAATTGCCCGAGGTGGATCCTCTTGAGCTCACTTTCGAGCAAAAGGGAGTGGTGGGAAAAGAGCTCGGCTCCCTGCTAAGGCGCAGGGTCGCCTATCATCACAGCGGTCTGGATTACCTGAAGAGGGCGGGGGTGATCGAGCCCTTGGCCAAAGCAGGGCAATTACAGGTGGTGGTGGCGACCACCGGACTGGGCGCGGGGGTTAATTTTTCCATGAGATCGGTCTTGGTCACGGATCGGGAATACCGGGTGGACGACGGTCTTTTTCTTCTGAGACCGGACGAGCTCCTGCAAATGTTCGGCCGGGCGGGAAGACGGGGCTTGGATGACCGGGGCTTCGTTGTTTTGGCTCCCAAGCAGGGGCGATTGGCGGATGCCCGCCCCCTCAAGCTCCGGCGCTCTCGAACCCTGGACTGGCCAGCTTTGCTGAGGGCCATGAAAAAAGCCTCTGACCGGGGCGATGATCATGTTGAGGCAGCTCGTTGGTTGGCTCATCGTCTCTTTTCGGAAGAGCAAGTGCGATTGGGGTTCAAAAATGCCCTCGGGCATTTTGCCACCAGACAATCCGAACCCCGACGGCAGACCGGCGGCGACCCGAAGGATCCCGAGCGAGATCAGGTGATCGAAATGAGAAACTCTTCGGGTTTGTGGGAGAGAAGAGGGGGGCAATGCCAGGCCCGTCTGGATGAAGCCTTGGTCCTGTCGAAAGGCGAATGGGTGCGGGCTTTGAGTTTGCCCGATACCTTGAGCAAGGTCAGGGTCGGGAACCCCTGCCGTTTTGGGCCCAGAAAAATGCCCGTGTACGGCAGAGAGTTGCCCATCGCCGTTTATGAGGAGGGTTCGGACCGCGAGCGCGTTGTCTTGATCAAGTCCTTCAGGAAGAAACTAAGGGAAGCCGTTGCCGCCGAATTACCCAGTGCGAAGAAGAAATTTTCCAGGAAAACATGGAGAAGGCAAGGGTTGGAAGATCTCTTTCGGGATCTGTTGCCGTCCATTTCGCAAGGAGGGAAACCAGAGGAGTACGTGGATCGCGGGAACGTTCTTCGCGTTCGCTTGCGTTACGAAGATGCCAAAGTCCTCGCTTGGCGCGACGCCAGGGGTAAAATCTTGTTGAATCCTCCTCTTCGCAAAACGACGAGGGTTTTTGATTCTCCCTTCCGCGAGGGGCAAGACCAAGGCAGGCGGAACTTGGCTGATTTGTCAGCGGTGGAGGCATGGAGGGAACTTGGATTGATTGACGACCAAGCCCTTCCGACCAAACGGGGAGAGATCTTCAGCTTTTTTTCAAGAGGTGAGGGCTTGGCCGTTGCGGTTGCCCTGGAGGATGCCGACTACCCGGTCGAAGAACTTGCCTATGACTTGGCCAACTTGCGAGCCGGGCATCGTTTTCGCTCCTTGGCCAAGTCTGAATCCCGAATCGGTCTGGTATGTCGTCAAGCGTTCGGATTCAAGGATTGTCCCGGCTACCTGAAAGGAGGACTTCCCCTTGAATACGGCGAGGGAGCAACGGAAGTTTTGCGTGACCGGAGGGCGTTCCTTGCCGAGAGCGAGGAGTTGAAGGCAGGTGACGTCGAGAGGGTCGGCGTGGAGTGGAAAAGCCTCCTTGCCTTGATTGCCGGAGGGCCCGTGCTGGAGAACGAAAGGTGGAGCGAGTTGCAGGCCCAAGCCAAAAGCCTGATCGGAAAAGAGAGTCACGCGGAGGAATTGCCTGCTTTGCCCGAGATACCGAGCAGGCAAAGGGAGCGCTTTGAGCGTCCCTTGCTGGGGAACTATGGTTGAGAGGCCGCAGGTTTGGCCAATTCGTAGCAGGCAATCCGGTCGGATTTTCGAATGAGGATCTTGCTTCCGGACAAGGCAGGAGAAGTACAGCGCAAGGCTCCGACCTTGGCTTTGGTTATTGCTCCGAACTTTTCCGGTTTTGTTTCGATGAGTTGAAGAAAGTTCCCGTTGATTTCGTAGGCGAGAATTTTTCCTCCGGCGAGAATGGGGGAAGAAATGTCATGATTGGCCATTTCTTTCCGGATAACCTTGCCTGATTCGAGCTCAAGGCACGCACGCATGCCAGCTCCGATCAGGTAAGCGTGTCCGTTGTGAATCAATGGGCTGGAATCCGAGCGGCGAGTGAGCTTGGGAAAGCGCCAGGCCTCCATGACCGAGGAATCTTTCCAACGGTAGGCGATCAGTCCCGCCTTTTCATCCTTCCCGTGAACCAACATCCACTCATCCTGGCAGACGGGAGTCGAGCTGCCCCCTCCCGGCCCTTTCCAAAAGGTGGTTCCATCCTCGGGGTCGACAAGGAAGACCTCCTTGCCGCCGTTGCAGGCAATCAAGTCTTTCCCCGGAGCCTTCCAAAGGGTGGGGGAAGCGGACTTTCCGGATACCTCTTTGTTCGCCCATGCCAACTTTCCCGAGTCACGATGGTAAGCCCGGAGGTTGCCAACCAAGGCGATGACCAAGTCTCCATGCACCAGGACGGAGCCCGCTATGGCCTCCAACTCCAAAGGGGTGTCCCAGTCTATCTTCCCCTTGGCCAGGTCGACGCTGAAAATCCGGTTGCTGCCCACCGTGTAAATCTTTCCATCCCTGATGCAGGGCGTGGAGGAAGAGGACCTTCCCGAGGGTTTTCCGGAGAGGGATGACTTCCATAAGGTCGTACCGCTTTTCAGGTCGAGCGCCACGACGACGTCGTCGGCCACCTTTTTAGTGTGTGGCACGGCTTGAGATATTTTCTCCCTCATTCCAGGGGAGAAAGGTTGTTTTTCAAGCCACTCGTCGAGGGCTTCCTGATTGGGGAAGACCCTGTCTTTCGCAGAGAAAAGAAGGTCGACGTCGGATAAATCGAAGGCGAGTTTTCCCTTCTTGAAACGGGAGGCCAAGAGAGAACCCTGCGTCATCTTTTGTTTTTGGTCCAAGTTCTCGTCGATCCAATTCTCGATCCATTGGTCCAAGCTTGACCCGCGCAGTCGGGGGCTGAGGTTGAGTCTGGCCTTCTCGGCCTTGGCCACCAGCTCCGGAGGGAGGTTGACCTTGCGGGCTCCGAATTTGCGCAGGAAAAGGTTTGTGATTGTTCGGGTCTCGGTCGGCTCGTCCCGATGCCAGACCAAAGAGAGGTAGGCCTTTTCCCCATCCGAGACCAAGCTTCCGAAGCCCCCGTCGTCCTGACTTGGAATCAAGTCGCTTTCCCAAAGAAGTTCGGGCTCCTGATCCTCCCATGCCAAAGAGATATCGAGGTCGTCGGCTCCCTGTCCGTCCCGCCCGTCTCCCCTCCATTGGGACCAAGTTGAAGACGCCCGAAGAAGCGAAGGACAGAGAGCCGAAAGAGTAAGGACAGTAAAGATAAATCGCATTTCCCTAGAGAATTGCAAAGAGAACCCAAGGCAACTTCATAAAGGCCTCTGGCTATGTTTTTGGAACGGGATCAACGGATGATTTCAGACGCTTGATGATTTCATCGACGTCATAGACGCAGCCTCCCCAGGTTCCTCCTCCGACGTTTTGCAAGGCTGCCCAAAGCCTCGAGTCGTCAGGCATTCGAGGGTCAGGGCTCAAGTCCGAATGGCTTTTCCTGGAGTCAAGAATTCTCGCTCCTTCGTTCGGGCTGACGGGATCTCCTTTCCTGCCGACGAAATTGATCGTTCCCTCGAGAGTCGTCCGGTTGATTTCGATCTGGATCACGTCCCCTTCGACAAGCTTGCCGATCGGACCTCCGGCCAAGGCTTCGGGCCCAGCGTGCCCGATGCAGGCTCCGGTGCTTACGCCCGAAAAACGGGCGTCGGTCAAGAGCGCGACCTCCTTGCCCCAGGACAAATGTTTCAAGGCCAAAGTGAGTTGAGCCACCTCTTCCATTCCGGCGCCCATCGGACCACGGCTACACAGGACGATTACGTCGCCGGGCTTGATCGACCGCTCGCTCAAGCCTTTGAGCGCCTGCATGGCTTCCTTTTCCGAATGGAATACCCGGGCCGGGCCCGTCATTCGGTAAACTCCGTCCTTGTCGACGACCGAAGGGTCGATGGAAGTGCTTTTCACCACCGAGCCTTCCGGAGCCAAGTTTCCCCGCGGGAAACAAACCGTACTGGTCAAGCCCTTCTCCTTGGCGATGGGCAAGTCCATGATGACGTCGTCCGGGTTCACCTCGTCCTGCTCGGCCAGTATCTCGCGAAAGCGGTTGCGCCGGGACGAACCTTCCCAATCCTCGAGGTTCCGCCCCAAGGGATTTCCCGTGCAAGTCATGGCATCGAGGGCAAGCAAGTCGAGATCCCGTAATTTGAGCATCAGTTCGGGGACGCCTCCGGCTAAAAAGAATTGGGCGGTCGTATGGTTCCTCGGTCCGTTCGGAAGGACGTCCACTAGTCGGGGGACCAGCTTGTTGACTTCGTCCCAATCGTCGACCTTCGGCCTTTTCAAACCGGCATGATAGGCAATCGCTGTCAGGTGAAGGATCAGGTTGCTCGAGCCCCCGCAAGCTGCATGAACAATCATGGCGTTGCGCAAGGCGCCCGGGGTCAGGATCTGACCGGTGGACAGTTTCCTCTTTCGCATCGCTTCCAAAGCGCGGGCCGAGCGGATGCCCAGTTCATACCAGACCGGTTCGCCGCTTGGCGATAGGGCCGAATGCGGAAGGGATAGGCCGAGGGCTTCGCCGACGACCTGCGAAGTCGCGGCGGTTCCCAGAAACTGACATCCTCCGCCGGGGCTGGCGCAAGTGTTGCAAAGTTTTTCCGATGCCTCATCCAGGCTGACCTCGCCGTGGGCAAAGCGAATGCCCAGAGATTGGGCTTTGCCTGCGTCTTCTCCTTCCTTGGCCGAGAGCGTTACCCCTCCGGGCAAAAGAATGGAGGGGAGTTCGGGAAAACTGGCCAAGGTCATCATCATTGCCGGCATGCTCTTGTCGCAGGTCGCAACCCCCATCAGAGCCCGGGCGGTCGGGAGCGACCGGACGAGCCTGCGCATGACCAGAGATGCGTCGTTTCGGTAAGCCAAACTGTCGAACATCGCGGTAGTGCCTTGGGATCGTCCGTCACACGGATCGCTCACATGAGCGGCAAAGGGAACGGCTCCCAATCCCTTGAGTTCATTGGCTGCGGCCTGAGCAAGGAGGCCGATTTCCCAATGGCCGGTATGATAACCGAGGGCAATGGGCGAACCATCGGGTTTGCGAATTCCCCCGTGGCTGTTGAGGATCAGGACTTGGGCCCCCAGCATTTCCTTCGGGCTCCAACCCATGCCGGCGTTTTGGCTTAAGCCGAAGAGGTCTCCGGACGGCCAATTTTTAAGCATCTCTGCGGACAAGGGCAGTTTTCCGGACGGTCCGTCCGCATGGGTGCGGATCTTGAAGATCCCATCGTCCTCCACTTGCAGAAATGATTTTCCCGCAATCGTCATCGGTCCGGGCCCGGAAAAGCGGTCGCCCGCATTACGGTCGCCAAGGCTTTTTTCCGTCTTTCCCCTTGGATCGGAGGAATTTCGCATCCACGTCCTGGTACCATTGGTGGAGTTTTTCGCGCATCTTGGCAACTTGTCCGGGATGGACTTTTGAGAGATCTTCACGCTCGCCGACGTCCTTGGACAAATCGTAGAGATGGACTTGGCCATCCTCATACCGTTCGATCATCTTCCAAGTTCCCATTCGGATGGCCCCACTTGGAAAGCCTCCTTGGTTGCTGTAGTGTGGATAGTGCCAATAGAGGGCGTCCCTTGACAGGCTTTCTCCACCCTTGAGCAAAGGCATCAGGTCGACTCCGTCGATCGGACCGACGCCCTTGGGGTTCTCTCCGGCCGCCTTTACGAAGGTAGGAAAGAAATCGGTGCTCATCACGGGCTCTTTGCAAACGGATCCGGCTTTCGTGACCCCGGGCCAACGAACAAGGAACGGTTCGCGTATGCCGCCTTCGTAGATCCAACCTTTTCCACCGCGCAAGGGCAGGTTCGAGGTCGGCGAACCCTCGGAGGTCGAAAGACCGCCGTTATCCGAGGTAAAGGCGACCACCACCTCATCGTCCAGTCCGAGGGATTCAAGCTTGTCCAAAACTTTGCCGACGGCCAAGTCCATGGCTTCGACCATGGCTGCGTAAACGGCGTGCTTCTGGAGAATGCGGACCTTGCGGGTCTTTCCGTTCTTGGGCCAGGTCATTTCCTCGTCCCCGAACTCGGCCCCGTTTATCTCCGCGGCCTTTTTCTTGTACTTGGCGACCAGGTCGGGTCGCCCGATCAGCGGGGTGTGGACCGAGTAGAACGAAAGCATGGCAAAGAACGGTTTGCCTTTGTTTTTTTCGATGAATGAGCAGGTCTCGCTCGCCAATCTGTCGGGCAAGTGCTCGCCGTCCGGGCCATCCGAAAGCCTTGGGTTCCCGTAGGGAGAAAAGTATTTCTTGCCTCCGTAGGGTCCTCCTTTGGAAAAGCCTCCCGCATTGACGTCGTAGCCCTGCTTGGTCGGCCAAAACTGTTCGTTCGGGCCCAAATGCCATTTGCCGGCAAAGAAGGTGGCGTAGCCTTTTTTCTTCAAGGCTTCCGCGATCGTCACTTCCTCCAAGTCCATCCGGTCGTGGAGGGGAGCGGAGTCAAAGCGTCCGCCACGCCTGCCGCTGAAGTAATTGGTGGCGTCCTTGCGGGTGGGGTACCTTCCCGTTTGTATTCCGAAGCGGGTAGGGGAGCAAACCGGATTGGCGGCATAGCCGTCGGTGAATTTCATTCCGGATTTTGCCAAGCGGTCGACGTGCGGGGTCTCGTAAAAACTTTCGGAGTTGTAGGCGCCGATGTCCATGTAGCCCAAGTCGTCCACCAAAAAGAGGACGTAACTCGGACCTTGCTTGGCGGCCAAGTCGCTCGACGGGCAAAGGCAGGTTAGGATGGATAAGAAAGCGAGGCTTGAATGAGTTTGCATAGACTTCCTTTTCAATCGCTCCCCGGGTCATGGATCAAGGAGCAAAATCATTTGCCGGGCAAAAAATCCCCTTGATTCCGATGCGGGGCCGTCGAGTTTGCAAACTTATTGAAGGGCTTGCAGGGCCTCTTTGGTCTCATCCAACTTGGTTTGGTTTTCCGCAAGTTGATGACGGGCTCCTTCGACCACCTCGGGAGGGGCCTTGGAGGTGAAGGACGAATTTCCGAGCTTTCCCTCGATGGAACGGATGATCTTTTGGAGATTCTCCGCTTCCTTGCCCAGGCGTTCTTTTTCGGCCTCGACGTCGATGCCGGACTTGAGGTCGAGGAAAATCGAACCCAGGGAAGTGACGACTCCAGGGGCGCCCGAGGGAGGAGAGTCGACCCTCTTGAATGCGGAAGCCCCGGCGGAAGCGAGGATCGAAGCTTCGTGTCTTTGCAGAAGGATTGCCTTGTCGTCTTCGGCTACGTAGGAAAAGACCACCTCTTTGTTGTTTGCCTGTTTTCTTTCCGCCTTGAGTGATCGGATGGCGGTAACGAGGTCGCGAATGGAATTGATTTCCATCAGTACGCTCTCATCGAGTTCGACTCCGCCGGCTTTAAGGTTCTCGAGAAGTTCTTTTCCGGTTCCGGGGTTTTCGAATTGAATGGATTGCCCGCTTGAAAAACCCAGAAGGGTCCAAAGTTCCTCCGTGACGAAAGGAGTGAAGGGATGAAGAAGGAGAAGGATTTGCCTGATGCAGACGTCCTGAACGGCAAGGCAGGTTTGTTTTTCATCCTCATTTCCGATCCGGGCCTTCGAATGCTCGACGTACCAATCGCAAAAGTCGTTCCAAAAGAAACGGTAAATGCTGCGAAGGACTGCGTTGAACTCGTAGTCCTCGTAAAGCTTGTCGATTTCGTCGCAAGTTTCCGCAAGACGGAGCAGAATGGCTTGATCTTGCCGATTGATCTGCTTGGCATTGATGCGCCAAGTAATCATACGCATTCTCGAATTGTCGACGAGGTCTCCCGAAAGGAGCCTGAACCGGCAAACGTTCCAAAGCTTGTTGCAAAAATTCCTTCCTTGCTCGATGCGCTCCTCCGAAAACCTAATATCCTGGCCTTTGGGCGCGATGCTCATGATTCCATGGCGCAAGCCGTCCGCCCCGTATTTTTCAATCAAGTCGAGCGGGTCCGGTGAATTGCCCAGAGACTTGGACATCTTTCGGCCCTCCGCGTCACGGATGATGCCTGTGAAATAGACGTGACGGAAGGGGATGCGGTCGGGGATTTCTTCGTCGGGAATCTTTTGCTCGGCTTTGTACGATTTTCCCTTGAATTCGAGCCCGGCCATGATCATCCGGGCAACCCAGAAGAAGATGATGTCGGGACCCGTAACGAGAGTCGAAGTCGGATAGAAATGATCGAATGCCTTCTTCTCCATTTCCGCTTCCCCCGGCCAACCCAGGGTGGCCAAAGGCCAAAGCCAGGAAGAAGCCCAGGTATCCAAAACGTCTTCGTCCTGCTCCCATTTCTCCGGATCGGACGGGCCGGTTGCGGACACGTGCCAATTTGCCGGGTCCGAACGGACGGCTCCCTTCTTGTACCAGACCGGAATCCGGTGTCCCCACCAGAGTTGCCTGCTGATGCACCAGTCCTGAATGTTTTCGAGCCAATGCAAATACGTCTTTTCCCATCTCTCGGGGAAGAATTTGACATGGCCATCCCGTACCGCCTTTTTTGCTTCCTCCACCCTCGGGTATTTGAGGAACCATTGCTCGGACAACCTCGGTTCGATGGGGACGCCCGCCCGCTCGGAATACCCGACGTTGTTTTGATGTTCCTCCTCGTCGAGCAGGTTGCCGTCCTCGGAAAGTTTTTTGACCACGTTTTTGCGGGCCGAAAATCGATCCATGCCCACGAAGTCGCCACCGGCCAACTCGTTGAGCGTCCCGTCCGGGTTGAGGATGTCGATCATGGGCAGGTCGTGCCGCTGGGCGATCTCGAAATCGAGCCGGTCATGGGCGGGAGTAATTTTGAGAATGCCCGTGCCAAAGTCCTTTTCCACCGCCTCGTCCGCAATGATCGGGATTGCTTGTGGATTTATTGGGCGCGTGGCGTGCTTGCCTTCGAGCGTCTTCCAGCGCGGATCCTCGGGATGGATTGCCAATGCGACGTCTCCCATGATGGTTTCGGGGCGGGTGGTGGAAACTTCGACGAAGGCCCCGGGGGTCTCGAGGATCCCGTATTTGATCTTGTAAAGGGTACTGTTCTGAGGCTTCATGATTACCTCTTCGTCGGACAGCGCCGTCAGGCTTGCCGGACACCAGTTGACCATTCGTTGACCCCGGTAGACGTAACCTTTATTGAAGAGTTTGACAAAGGCTTGGATGACGGCCTTGGAATAGTCGTCGTCCAAGGTATGCGCGTTTCTGTCCCAGTCACAGGAGCATCCCAGTTTGCGTAATTGCCGAAGGATGATTCCTCCATGCTTGTCTCTCCACAGGGCCGCATGCTCGAGAAAGTTGTCGCGTCCCAATTCTTCCCTTGAGCGGCCTTCTTCGCGGAGTGCTTGCTCGACTTTGGTCTGAGTGGCAATACCCGCATGA